>SVOM01000011.1 GCA_015066405.1 Oscillospiraceae bacterium | reverse complement strand
CGGCGGTGGGACAGTGCGAGCTTATGTATACATACGATAAAATGTTTGCCGAGTATAACCACACAGTAGCACAGCTTCTTATAACAAACTATGTAATAAACAATTCCGATATGGCGGAGAATTTTAAGAACACCCTAAACCGCCTGATAGATATGGAAGTAATACCGATAATTAACGAAAACGATACTGTATCTACTGCCGAAATCGGTATTGGCGATAATGATACGCTGGGCGCCATTGTTACGGTTTTATCGGGTGCCGATTTGCTTATACTTCTCTCCGATATTGACGGACTTTTTACCGCCGACCCGCATAAAGACAAGAACGCACAGTTAATTTCCGAAATCACCTGCATTACCGATGAAATCCGTAAAAATTCGGGCGGCGCGGGCAGTGTTAACGGCACGGGCGGTATGGTTACAAAGCTTAATGCCGCAGATATGTGTATGAAAGCGGGTTGCGATATGATTATTGCAAACGGCGCAGAGCCCAAGGTTTTATACGATATTATGGAAGGCAAGAGTGTAGGTAGCCGATTTGTCGGACGGAGGTAAAAAATGACCACCAAAGAGATTTTAGAAAACGCAAAAAGCGCTAAAAAACAAATAGCGTTATTATCTAAAAATGAGAAAAACAAACTGCTGCTTAATATGGCAAATTCTCTTATAGAAAACACCGAAAGCATTTTAGAAGCCAACAAAATAGATATTGAAAAAGCAAGAGAAACTGTCGGCGGCGTAATGATTGACCGATTGACACTCACAGCCGACCGCATTAAAAGTATGTCGGATGGTATACGTGAGGTCGCCGAGTTACCCGACCCCGTAGGTCGCGTGATATCGGAAAATGACCGCCGTGGTATGAAAATTAAAAAGGTATCGGTACCGATAGGCACAGTTGCCATTATTTACGAAAGCCGCCCAAATGTAACATCGGATGCCGCATCGCTTTGTATTAAGAGTGGTAATGCCTGTGTGCTTCGCGGCGGTAAGGAAGCGTATAATTCCAACAAAGCGGTAGTGGGTGCATTAAAAGAAGGCATAACAAAAAGCGGCTATTCGCCCGATTTTATAAATCTTATAGAAGATACCACAAGGGCGAGTGCTCATGAACTTATGACGGCGGTGGGGTATGTTGATTTACTTATTCCACGCGGTGGCAAAGGACTTATCAGTGCTTGCGTTGAGGGTGCTAAGGTGCCTTGCATACAAACGGGTACGGGTATATGCCATATTTACGTGGATGAAACTGCCGATTTCCAAATGGCGCTTAATATTATAGATAACGCCAAAACTTCGCGCCCATCGGTTTGCAATGCGGCGGAGGTTTTGCTTGTTAACAAAAATATTGCAAATGAATTTTTGCCGTTATTATTTAATCGGCTTGTAACCGATAGGAAGAACAAGGGCCTGATTCCCGTAGAGCTTCGCCTTGATGATGCTGCGAGTGGGATAATAAAAGGTAAAAGAGCCGAATCGGATGATTTTGATACCGAATTTTTAGATTACATTTTAGCTGTGCGTTGTGTGGAAAACGTAAATGAGGCGGTAGAGCACATATCGGCGCACTCAACGGGGCACAGTGAAGCTATTATCACAAATGATAATAAAAATGCCGAATTTTTTACATTAACGGTTGACTCGGCGGCGGTATACGTAAACGCATCAACCCGTTTTACCGATGGTGGCGAGTTTGGTCTCGGTTGTGAGATGGGTATTTCTACCCAAAAACTGCACGCAAGGGGACCGATGGGACTCGAGGAACTTAATACATATAAGTATGTAATAAACGGCAACGGCGAAATAAGGTGAAAAATATGTTGAGAATTGGTTTTATAGGTGTCGGCAATATGGGTGGGGCTCTTGCCACAGCTGCCGCAAAACAAGAAAATACGAAAATTTTAGTTACCGATTACGATAATAAAAAGGCAGAAGAAGTGGCTCAAAAAATCGGTGCGGAAAATACTACCACCGAGCTGCTTTGCAAAACCGCAAGATATATCTTTTTAGGCGTAAAGCCGCAGGTTTTGCCGTCGGTTTTAAAGGAAATTGCCCCCATAATTAAAAATCGTACTGATGAAGTAACGCTTATCAGTATGGCGGCGGGCGTAAAAATTGAAAAAATTATAGCGGAAATAGGTTTTTTTGTTCCCGTTATAAGAATAATGCCCAATTTGCCCGTAACGGTTGGAGGCGGTATGGTGCTTTATACCGCGGCAGGGAATACAGAAACCGAGAAAATAGTATCGGCGATGCAGTATTCGGGTGTTTGGGAGCAAATAGATGAAGAACTGATTGATGCCGCATCGGCTGTCAGCGGTTGCGGACCTGCTTTTGTGTTTATGTATATAAAAGCGCTGGCTTTGGGCGGCGAAAAATGTGGCTTGCCTTATGATACCGCGTTAAAACTTGCCGCGCAAACTGTTATGGGTTCGGCAAAAATGCTTATGGAAACGGGTCGCGCACCCGATGAACTGAAGGACGCTGTATGCAGCCCCGGCGGTAGCACAATAGAGGGTGTAAAATCGCTTTATAGCAACAACCTTGATGAAACGGTTATAAAAGCGGTAGAAAAATCATTTAAACGGACAATAGAACTTGGTAAATAAAAAATCCGCTCAAAAGAGCGGATTTTTTAGGATTTAGGGGTTAGGATTTGGGATTTAGGGGATTATACCTTTTTCCATAATAACGTATTTTCTTTAATTTCAAAATCTATAAACCCTTGATTTTTCATCCAACTGAGATAGCAGTGAAGAGTACTGCCAACCAATATATATTGCTCATTGGTTAGCCGTATTTTATAATACTCAATAACTTTGGCTAACAGATTATCAAAACAAATCGGTTTTTCTAAAAATGATAAAAGGGTATCGCGAATTCCAAAAATTTCGGCGATATTTTTCTCGCACAGTTTATCTATATTTTCGGTTTGTGCCGAGTGAGAGGGCACAAAAATATCGGCTTTAAGCGTCTTTAAAAATTGAAGTGTTTTAAGATGTCTCTCGATATCAAAAATATAGGTTAAATGCAAAATATCAAGTGCTTTTTCGCTTACCAACGCATCGGCAGTAAACAGTACATTATCGGGGGTACGAATGCCCACCATATCGGCCGAGTGCCCGGGAAGATTAACCACCTCAAACTCTTTTGGAAAATCGGGGTGGTCAAAGGTATAAGCCGTACTTGGCCTCGCATACAAAAGCTTGGTTGTAAATTCGTGTGCGGGGTAGCCGCCGATAAGCGATACTGTGTTAAGGAATGTGTTATTTGTTATCGCTGCTTCTATGCCGTTTGCAAAAATTTTGCAACCCGTTTTCTCTTGCAAAAACGCATTGCCGCCGTTATGGTCAGCGTGGGAGTGGGTGTTTATAATACCCACAAGTCGCCAACCCTTATCGGTTATGGCATTATACAACAGCTGTGCCGTATCGGAATCTGAGCTTGAGTCAATAAAATAAACATCTTGCTCATTTACTTTATAAACACCAACCCTTGCGTTACAGTTGAAACAGTAGGTGTTATTTTTAATTTTTATAAGCTCTAACATTCTATCGTCTTCTATCTTTATCGTATGGAATATATTTTACTTTTCGGCGCTTTTTATTGTTTGTATTAAGGTGTATGCATATACCTATAAACACTAAAATTCCGAAAACGAGAATGCCGATAATTATTTTAAAAGCGGTTGATGCAACTACATTTTTTACAGTGGCACCTATTTGCAAAAATAAATTGGGCTTTACATCCTCTCTTGATATAAGATTAACCTTTCCTATAACCTCGCCCGCATATAAAACATCGGCCGTGCCAAGCACAGTGCCCGCCTTAACGGGCGCTTTAACACGCTCACTCGTAAGAGTAGTGTCAATAGTAATCGTCGATTCATCGGCTTTTATCGGCAAAATACTCCTAATGCTATTTTCGGGATAAAGCGGAATATAATCGGTATCAAGTGATAAGTCTACAGGGATTTCGGCAACGGGTTTTGTGATATCTAAAACCGATTTATACTCAAAATTATTAAACGCCCAACGATATAAATTGCGGCTGTCAATAAACTCGTTTCTAACGCCACCTTTGGAATTGCAGTTCATAATAATGCATAAATAGTTGTAGCCATCAAGTGAAGCCGTGCTTACAACACATCTGCCTGCCTCATCGGTAAAGCCTGTTTTAAGCCCCTTTGCGTATTTATAAAAATAGTTTGTTGCAGGGTCGATTAAAAAGTTTGTGGTAGACAAATAACGAACACCCGACATATTTGTAGCGGGCAACTGATAACGCGCTAGAGAAGTGATTTCGAGTATTATATCATATTTTAATACATATTTAGCAAGTATTGACACATCTCGAGGTGTAGAGTAGGTAGCATCATCGTGGAGCCCCACAGGGTTGCCGAAAGAGGAATTAACCATACCAATTTCGGCGGCTTTGTTATTCATCATAGCCATAAAGTGCTCGGTAGTACCGCCATAGTGGTGGGCAATGGCATACGCAACATCGCCACCCGAAGAAATAAGCAAACAGTGCAGTGCCTGCCTTGCGGTCAATTCCTCGCCGATTTTAAGTCCGATAACACTCGCTCCCGTGCCTAAAATGGCGTTGTTGGCCTCATTAGTGTAAGTGATAATTTCGGTATCGAGATTTTGTGTATTATCAAGCATAACCGCCGCCACAAGCAGTTTTGTGATAGAAGCGGGGTACATTTTGCTATCGGCATTTTTAGCATACAGCACCTCATCTGTATCAAGGGAAATCAGCATAGCGCCTTTGGCATTAAGCTCAAAGCCGCTGATTTGAAAGGCCGATGCCGAAATAACACAACAAAATATTGCAAATATTAATATAAATGATATAATAAATTTAAAGAACTTCTTATTCATATACATCCCTCGACACATTGTTAACTTAAAAATATTATACATTAAAGTAATTAAAAATGGAAGCAGTAAATTAAATTTTGGAGGTGTTCGGTTGATTTATATAACAGGCGATATGCACGGCGATGAAGAACGCCTTTATGATAGAGAATGGTTCAAGCTCAAAAAAGGCGATGTGCTCATAGTGTGTGGTGATTTCGGTTATTTATGGAACGGTGGCGAAAAAGAACGTGAGTATATCGAGTATCTCGGTAGCCGCAAGTTTACCGTTGCTTTTATTGATGGAACACACGATAACCTTGATTTGATAAAGAGCACGCGCAAAACCTATTGGAAGGGCGGAAAAATTCATCGCATTAAAGGTAACCTTATATATTTGATGCGTGGCGAAATTTTCAATATTGATGGCAAAACGTTTTTCACCTTCGGCGGTGGGGAAAGCACCGATAAGGATATGCGCCTTGAAAACGGGCTATGGTGGAAGGAAGAGATGCCGTCTCCCTTGCAAATGACAAAGGCGGCAAAGCGACTTGATGATGCAGGCTGTAAGGTGGACTATATCATTACCCACGAGCCACCATCTTTGGTAAAAAGCGCAATGCTGCTTCGAAACGGCGTTGCGGCAAACGTTAACAAGTTAAACGGCTTTTTTGAGGAAATAGATGAGACATGCGAGTACACACATTGGTATTTCGGCTCGCTTCATGAGGACCGCAAGGTAACCCCAAAGCATACCTGCGTTTTCCGTCGGGTTTTGCCGCTCGATAAAAAGGTTACAGAATAGAAACTATACTTTTTGCTTTACTTGTGGTATACTTACTAAAGTAGTTTTTTCATAAAGGAGAAATTTATGTTAAATACCGAAAGATTATGTCTTGGCTGTATGAATGATAACGGCGGAGAGAGCGTTTGTTCTATCTGTGGTTATGATTCAAAGGCGGTCAATGATGTAGAGTTTTTGCAAACAAAAACCTGGCTTTGCGAGCGTTATCTTATAGGCAACGCGTTCGAAAATAACGGCGAGGGCGTTACATATATCGGCTGGGATAACCTGAGCGATACCATAGTTAACATTCGCGAGTATTTTCCAAAGGGTTCGGCACGCCGCAATAGTGATGGCAGCGTGTCCATCGTTACGGGTAACGAGTTTACCTTTAATGAGGGAATAATGAATTTCCTTGAGCTTAATCGCAAATTATCAAAATTAAGCGGTGTACCCGCACTGCTTGACACTGTAGATGTTTTTGAAGCAAACGGTACAGCATACGCTATTACAAAGCATATTCAAGGTATAACCTTGCGCGAGTTTTTAATCAGAAACGGCGGCAATCTCAAATGGGAGCAGGCGCGGCCGCTTTTCTTGCCGCTTATAACAACCGTTGCGGCGATGCACGAAGTCGGCATTATTCACCGCGGTATCTCTCCCGAAACAATTATTGTCGGTAGAGACGGAAAGTTGCGTCTTACAGGTATTTGTATAAGACCTGCGCGTATGTCGAAAAGCAATATGACTATTCAGCTTTTCCCCGGTTACTCTGCGGTTGAGCAGTACGGCTATGATATAGAATGTCGTGATGGTAAGTATACCGATGTTTACGGTATGGCGGCTACACTTTTCCGCGTACTGATGGGTAAAGCACCCACCGATGTTGCCGAGCGTATTTCAAACGATAGTATGGAAATACCATCGCGTTATGCCGAAACCTTGCCGAAATTTGTTTTGTCCTCTCTTGCAAATGCATTACAAATAATGCCCGAAAATCGTACTCAGGATATGGAGGCATTCCGTATTTCCTTAACACCTGTATCGGGCAATACCGCTACTGTAACAAAAGATTTTTCTCGCACACAGGTAGTAACTGCCGTTCCAAGCAGTGAAACAAAGCCTAAAAAAGATTCAAGCGGTAAAAAATATGCCATTATAGCATCGGCCATTACGGCAACTGTTATTATAGTTTTGGCGTTGGTTGCATATTTCCTTTTCGGAAAACCCGCGGGGGACACCGGCACACCTTCATCAAACCCCAGTAGCAGCACACCGCCCGTAAGCTCCGAAACGCAGGGTGGGGAGATTATAACACCTCCCGAAATTGGCGATAATCTTTATCAAGTGCCCGATTTAATCGGCAAAAAGTATTCTGATATTGTTGATAAGGTTGATTATAAAACCTTCTTTACCTTTGAGGTTATAGATAAAGATTTCAGCGATAAATACCCTCGCGGTTACATAATTGAGCAAACCCCCACAAGCGACCAATCGGTTAAAAAGGGTACCAATATTCAAATTGTTTTAAGCCTTGGACCGCGCACAGTTGCGGTGCCCGATTTGGTGGGCAAAACCGCTGATGAAGCAAGATTTGAGCTTATGAAGCTTGGCTTTGACTATAACAATATAAGTGTTATAGAGGTCTATGATGCCGATAAAGCACCAAGCACCGTTATCGCGGTTGAGCCGGGTATCGGTACAAGGGTTGATACCGATGCACATATACAGCTTCGTGTTAATTCAGCCGCTGTTGGCGATTCTTCTTCATCCCAAAGCTCCGCTACAGAATAATTTAATGCCTGATTACTTTAGGTAATCAGGCATTTTTATTGTGTAATCGAAAATTTCTATTGTATTTTCTTCAATATTTATTATTTTACTGTATTCTCCGTAGGCAATAAGTCGCGTGTTTTTATATGCAACACAAATTCCGTACAGCAAAAGTATAATATTAAAAATTATAACCGAACTTATTTTAACTGTTCTCCAAAATATTTTTTTTGCATTCATTATTTTTGCGTATTCAGTAAGCTTACAAGTGCTGCCGATGCCGCCTCAGCCGCGGCGGCGGCTTCATCGAATGTATTTGCCTCACTACCGACCTCAAGCAGCAAAGAGCCGACAGTTAAATTTTGGTTGTATTTTGCGCTGTTTAGTGTAATAGCCCTTGCAAGTCCCGGATACATAACCTCCATAGTTTGTTGATATTTAACGGCGAGGGATAAATTTTGCTTCCAGTTTGGAAAATTTGTTATGCCGCCCGTTTCACTTCCCATAACAAGCATAACCTGAGCCATCCTTTTACCGCCAATTTCCACAATAGGTCGCGATTTTGTTTTGTCGGAGGATGTTATGGCATCGCGGTGGATGTCAATTACTATCTTTATGCTCGGGTTTTCCTTTAAGTGCTTTTTAATCGTTTCGGCCGAGCGGGTATAACTACCCGTGTAGGATGGGTGGTCGTGGAGAGTTTTATCGTGTATAACGCCGATTCCCGCCGCTTCTAAATTCTTAACAAAAATATCTCCGATATATGCCATATTTTTAGCGGTATCGGTGCGCCTTGTAACATCCTCGGCAACATAGTAATCACGCTTTTCGGTCATATAGCTTTCGGTTGTGTGGGTGTGCATTATAAGCACCTGCGGTGTAGAATTTGTCTGAATTTTAAAGCTAATGTTTTGTTTTAAAAGGGCGGGTAAATCAATTTTTGCACCGCTGTTATTTTTCAAATATACCTTGTTGTAGGATGTGTTTGCACCATAGGGAGAAATAAATCGGTCGGTTATTTTTCCCACTGCCGATTCGGGTGTTGCAACAGTTACCGCCGTTTCTGACTCGTTTTCTTCTTTTTGGGTGTCATTATCTATCGGCGGTAAAACAGTTTCTAATTGTTCGGGGGCATTATATATTTTTTCGTTTTTTACGGTAGCTATAATTTCATCGCTGAGCGTTGGAAATTTGTAGTTAATATATTTATATGTTGTGTCGGCACTGGTATATAAAGCCGCCGCCATCACTAAACAAACAGTAAGTATATTTTTAAAATTCATTTTTAACCACCATTTTATACTATGAAAAATGGGGATGTTTTATACTAAAACACGCAGTATTTCACTATCTATTTCGGGCTGTAGTGCGCGGTTAAGTGAAAAACCGATAAGTCGTGCCGAGTGCTCGATTATCGTATCAATTTCCCTTGGCGTTACTATCATTTTGCCGTAAGCACTGTCCTTTTTGTGCTTTTGCTCGGTTAGGTCGAAAATGAGCGTTGCGGCTTCAACAACCGTAGGTATTCCGATAGATATTACCGGCACTCCAAGTGTTTTTTTATTGATTTCTTGCCGTGCATTTCCAACACCTGCCCCCGGTGTTATGCCGGTATTTGATAACTGCACCGTAACGCCGAGGCGCTTAACACTTTTTGCCGCCAGCGCATCTATTACAATAACGGCCGAGGGCTTTATGCGTTCTACCACCGCCGCTAAAATTTCGCCCGTTTCAATGCCGGTTTGTCCAAGCACTCCGGGGGAAATCACTGCAACACTCTTAAGATTAGAAAGCCCGATTTCATCGGCTAACGATTCACTTATATGGCGTGTTGCGAGTATGCATTCCGCAGTTTTTGGCCCCAACGCATCGGGGGTTATATCGCGGTTGCCAAGACCTAAAACAAGAACGCTTTTGGGCGAGGCGGGCAACAGTTTATTGATTTGTTCGGCAATAACCTGCTCGGCATCCTCAGGATTTGCATAATTTTGTATAGGGTGGGGGAGCGTAACGGTTATATAACTGCCTATCGGCTTGCCAAGTGTGGCGGCACCATCATTATCGCAAACCTCGGTGTGGGTTACCAAAATATCTCCGTGAGAAATTTCTCGGTTCGTTATGCTTTTTGGTATAGATGGGGCATCTTTTAGCATCTCAACCGCTAAATCGGTTCTATTAAACATAAAATCACCTAATTATAATGATTGTAGTTAGTTGAAACGCGTAAAAGCGTTTCAACAAGCCGATTTTATCGGCTTTGCACAATTAAATTCTTTAATAATTTAATTGTGCACTATACTCATTGTAATGGACAAGGACAAATTTTACTAAAAATTTGTTACAAAATCTATGGTTTTGTGGCGAAACAAGAATGTTTCGCCGGACCTTTTCCATTATTATTAGTATATTTTAAAAAAATATTAAAAAAGTGTTGCAATTATAAATAAAAAGTGGTAAAATGCTTTTACGCGAGTATTTTAGAGGAGGTGCGACAATATGCCTAATATTAAATCTGCAAAGAAACGCGTTCTCGTAAACGAGGCAAACAATCAGCGCAATAAGGCTTATCGTTCGGCTCTCAGAACAGCAGTTAAGAAAGCGGATGCTGCTATCGAGAGCAAGGATGCAAATGCCGGTGAAGCAGTAAAAGCTGCGGTTAAGAAAATTGACCAGGCAACTGCTAAGGGTATTCTTCATAAGAATACAGCTGCTCACAAAAAATCTGCTTTGGTTACCCGCTTAAACAAGGTTAACGGCTAAGTAGAAATCAAAGAAAAACAAACAGGTCTGATATCAGACCTGTTTTTTCTTTTGCTATAATATACTGTGAAGATTTACCCTTGAATCGTTTTTTATGTGTTTGAGTGTCATTTCAACCACACGGCATTCTATCAAAAACATATCATCTTGTGTTTTTGCCAATGGAACTAATTTTGCTACCGAAACGCCCATTTCATCTATTAATTCGTGGTTTATAAATAGTGAAAATATATCCTCGCGCTCGGTCCAGTTTTGTTCTAATTCTTTGGCCTTTTTTTCTGCCGTTATATAGTCCTTTTGGAGAAAGGCGGAGCGACATTCCTTGATATTAGCCGATAGAGTGTTATATATGCGGTTGGTCATAACTACATCGGCAAAGCATAGCCCCGCCACTATAAGAGCCAAAACCACTGCGGCAATAATTCGTTTCATTATTTTTTCTCCTTTTTGGTTATGGTGTAGTTGCCGCAACGGTCAAGAGTCATCAAGAAAACATCTTTGCATAGTATGTTTTTTTGCATCAGTATTTTTTTAAGCTGCGTTTCACTGCTGTTTACCGCCGTTAATGATTCGCCTATTATTCTGCCATCGGTAATAACGGGCATGGCCAAAGCATCGGTATCGGTTTTTATGCTCATTTGTTTTGCGGTTACGGGTTGCTCGGCGTTTTTAAGCAATACACTTAAATTGCCGTTAACCTCAAGCACGGCATAAGCCACAGTTGATATATCAAAAATCTCTTGTGAGCGCAAAAGCTCAATTAAATCTATAACGGTAAGTCGTACCTGCTTCATCGCTTGCTGGTCGATTTTGCCATCGGATATTATAATTATCGCCTTGCCGCTGAGAAGTTGTCTAAGCCGCAAAAATTTCATAGTTAAAACCGACATTACTATTTCGATTATTACCAACATAAAAACAGCCACAATACCGTTTACTACCGGTTGGGTAGTGTCCTGAAGCGGTATGGCGGCGATTTCAGATATAAGCAGTGTTACTACAAGCTCGTTGGGTTGCATATCGCCGATTTGTCGTTTTCCCATTAAACGAATACCTATAGTTACCACAATATATAAAATTAAAGTGCGGATAATTATGATAGCCATTAAATCACCGCACTTATTTTATGTATATTAAATTTAATTATTCTTTAAATTGTAAGATAGTGTCATTAAACTATCGCCAAAATGTACGTTTTCAACCTGTATGCCCTCGTATTTAACCGATAAATCATAATGGCTGAAATTTAAAAATCCCTTAACACCGAGGTTAATTAAATGCTCGGCAACCTGCGGCACCGATTCTTTAGGTATGCAAAGAATAGCGGCTTCGGGCTTGTTTTCACGGCAAAAATCATCGAGTGATGCGATACTGCGAACGGGAATATTGCGTACAACATTACCGATTAATGATTCCTTTTTATCAAAAATACCGATAAGGTTAAAGCCCTTTTCTTCAAAGCTTAGGTGCAATGCTACAGCACGTCCCAAATTACCCATACCAATCAATACTATCTTTTTGGGCATATCAATGCCTAAAATTGCGCCAATTTCTTCTCGCAACAAATCGGTATTGTAGCCGTAGCCCTGTTGGCCAAAACCACCAAAGCAGTTAAGGTCCTGCCTTATCTGGCTTGCAGTAACGCCCATTTTTCTTGCTAACTCGCCCGAGGATATTCTTTTGATACCCGCCGCCGATAAATCTCCCAAAAATCTGTAATAGCGGGGAAGCCGCTTTATAACATAACTTGATATACCTTTTTTATTCATAAGGTTTACCTTCTTTCTATAGGGTAACAAGAATAATCCGAACACGCCTTAAACGGCAACATTTCGGCATCTTTTTACTCTTCGTCTTAGGAAGGCGCCAGCCTTCCGTCATCCTCAACATAAAAATCTGCTCAAAATCTTACTCGTTTTAGGTCGTAGAATTTTGTAATAGCGGATTTTTATCCGGATGAGGCACAAAACGCAGTAAATCCTTTTGGATTTACGAGTATTTTAACAAAATACGGGTAACAAATCCGCTTTTCCAAAATCGCGTTCAGATTAATCTTGTTACCCTACGTTATATTATGGACTAAAAAAATTTTTTTGTCAATATTAAAAAAACACTTGACAAATAGAAAATATTAGATATAATAAAAGTAGTAATCATTACTGTTTTTAAGAGGTAACTATGAAAAACTATTCAAAACGCCGTGAGGTTATAATGGAAGTGCTTAGCAGCACCACCACACACCCAACGGTAAACTGGATTTATGAGAGAGCAAGGCAAAAAATACCCAATATCAGCCTTGGCACAGTTTACCGCAATCTTACCGATTTAGCCAAAGAAGGCATTATATCGGAGGTGCCGGTGGGCGATGGTTATCAGCATTTTGATGCCAATACATCAAACCATATACATTTTTACTGTTTGTCCTGCGGCAAAATAGTTGATTGTGAACCCCAGGATGACAGTTTAAAGGATTATGTTGAAAAAACGCTCGACTGTAAGGTTTCGGCTGAAAAACGATTGTTTCAAGGCGAGTGCCACGCTTGTCGAGGTTTAAATAAAAATTAAAATTTATATTATGAGGTGTAGATTTATGAAAAAGTTTGTATGTTCAGTTTGCGGTTATGTTCACGAGGGCAACGAAGCTCCCAACGAGTGCCCGATTTGCCACGTTCCTGCTTCCAAGTTCAATGTGGTTGAAGGTAAAATGGAATGGGCTGCAGAGCACGTGCTTGGTGTAGCTCAGGGTGTTGACCAGAGAATTATCGATGGTCTTCGTGAAAATTTCCAGGGCGAGTGCAGTGAGGTTGGTATGTATCTCGCAATGGCTCGCGTAGCTCATAGAGAGGGCTATCCCGAAATCGGTCTTTACTGGGAAAAAGCTGCTTATGAAGAGGCAGAGCATGCCGCTAAATTTGCCGAACTTTTAGGTGAGGTTGTAACCGATTCTACAAAGAAAAACCTTGCAATGCGTGTAGACGCTGAAAACGGCGCAACAATGGGCAAATTCGAGCTTGCAAAGCTTGCAAAGGAATTGGGTCTTGATGCAATACACGATACTGTGCATGAAATGGCGCGCGATGAAGCGAGACACGGCAAGGCGTTTGAAGGTCTCTTAAATCGTTATTTTAAATAAAAAATTTACGGGGACCGAAAGGTCTCCGTTTGTTTTATAAAAAACTACACATAATAGTACAGGAGGAAAAGTTATGAAAAAATTATTACTGTTTTTATTAGCACTTACTTTAACATTAACGTTTTCCGCCTGCGCTACAACGCAAAATGCAGGCGAAAACAATAACACAAACAGCGGCACAACCTCTTCGACTTCAAGCGATACCGCATCATCCACGCCAACACCAAATTATGTGGCGCCGCAAAACGGCACCCAGTCGGGTGTTGTGGCGACCACCAAAATAACAAGGGAAGCGGCACTTGATATTGCGCTCACTGCGGCAGGCTTAAATAAGGAAAATATCCGAGAGCTTGAAATAGAACTCGATACCGAAAACGGTATAACCGTTTGGGAGATAGATTTTGAATCGGGCAATATGGATTATTCCTATGATATAAACGCCGAAACCGGCAAGATTGTAAAAAGTGAAAAAGATAAAGATAATTAAAAAACTCGGGAGTTATCTCCCGAGTTTTTTATTCTATAATATAAACCTTAGCATTTTTTTCTTTAAATACGTTTTCAATAATATAATCGGCGTCATCATCCATAAACAGTATGGGCGGTTCGCCGTTTTTATTGCCGCCGTATTGACCAAGCATACCGCCGCGATGCTGTATGTAGGTGTTGTTATACATAATTGGGCAACTGCTGTCTTCTTCGGCTACAAGATGGAGCAAGCGATACTTAGCTCTATCAAAAATATTATCGTGTACGCGGTAGTTGGAGGCGGTATTTATATAGCTCCAACCCTTAATGTGTGCGGGTGTGTGCTTGTTGTGGCGTTGCTGACCCCAGCCATAGCCACTGTGCCTTAAAATGTTGCCGCACATTTCGATATTATTCATATAACTTTCAGTATCTCCTCTATTTTTCTCAAGGAAATACTCAATAGAATATACACAGTTTTCAATAAGATTATTGCGGTAGCAAACATTCTCCATAGAATAGAATTTGCCCCAGGTGGTTACCTGGTGGGTAATACCCGCATCATAGCACTGGTATATATAACAGTTTTCAACAAGATAATTTTTACAGCCACCGTAAATCTCAACCGCATTACCGTAGCGCGTAACACTGCCGCGCGGCGCATTTGGGAAATTGGGGTCGTTGGCTAAATAGTTTAAAATTGAGCCGCCAATCCAACCGATTTCGCAGTTAGAAACGTGTAAGCCCTCATTGAGCTTTCCACCCGCCGAAATTCCGTGAGCCGCAAAATAGCGAATACATAGGTTATCAATATGTACATTTTTGTTTTCGCCAACACAAACTCCGTGGCGGCGGACAACCGCTTCGATATTTTTAAAAACCTTTGCGGGATTACCTCTATCACATCTAAGATAAAGGTCGCCTCGGCATTCGCCTATAAGCTGGGGCACGGGGAAATCGCCTTTAGGTGTTGGGGTGGTATCAAGGTTGCCGGCAAATTCCCAAAAAATATCAAGGTCGCGCTTCATCTCGTCCGCCATAATAAACGGCTTTGATTCATCCTCGCGGCAAACAAACCCATGTCCGTTATAGGTGGGAATAAGCTTGTAGGAAATATATTTTGCATCATCAAACAAAATTGTTCCGACATCGTGTATTTTTTCTCCCCACTTCCAAATGTGGTGTGTAGGGTCAATTTCTTCCCACAAAGCCGCATCGGTAAGCGGTTTATCTGCGGCATAGAGTCTTGGCTTTTCTCCAACGCCAAAAGCACCATAGGTAACACCCGAGGTAGTATAGATACTGCCTCTAAACGTATCTCCTCTGCGGAAAAGCACGGCATCCCCGGGTTTTAGAAAACGCGCGGCATCGTTTGCTTTGTTAAGCGTTTTCCAAGCGGTTTCGGGGGACAATCCATCGTTACTGTCGCAGCCATCTTCACTTACATAATATTTAATACCCGTGATATCACAGTTGTCGGTTGCCGATAAAATTTCATTTTTTCGTGATAAAGCCAACTGTTCAATTTGGTTTAATATTTCATTTGTGGCAGTGTTCATAATTATCACCTCAAAGCATTATAAAATTATTTTAACTGTTATGTGTAAAAAGTCAATATGCATTAAATATCAAATGTTTGTTTTTTGATAACTTTTTGTGGGTTTTGCGGTTGAATAGGATTATTTTTTGTGATATTATTATTTCATAAAAAAGTAGGGGGAATAAAAATGTCAACAGCAAGGGTTGTGTTTTTGGATGGTATCGAAAAAGAGGTAAACCTTCAGGAAGAAAAAAATGCAAATGTGCTGCGCCTTACTATTGCAGAGGAACTTGATTACACAAAAATTGATTATATAGATTTTGATAAGCAAAGAAGTGAAGCAAAAATAGGGGATGAAGGTTACTTTTTAGCATTACCCGTTGCTAATCACGATTATGTTGAAAAAGATATTTGCGGCCATGGTTTTCTCGATTATGGTCTTACTTGCTTTAAAGATAGAGAAGACGTATTGTTTGTAAACCACCGTCCCAAAATGTATGTTTACGGAGTACAAAAAAGTGATACTTGCTTTCTCGGCATTGTAACAGGCCTTAAATACCAAGCCGATTTTGTTTTGGAAATATCGGGCGGGAAATACTATTCTTACCCGCGCTTTTTAATAGAGGGCGAAAACCCTTACGAGCCTATTTCGGTAGAACTACACTTTTTAGAGGGCAAGGATGCCGATTATAATGGTATGGCGCGAGAATACCGTAGCTATCAGTTAGCGCACGGCTGTGTTTCGATTAAGGAGCGCGCGGGCGAGCATTTAAAATATTCGGCCGAGTCTATGTACGTTAGAGTGCGCAACGCGTGGAAGCCCGTGCCCACCCCCGTGCTTGAGCAAACCGAGGAAAATGAGCCCGAGGTGTTTGCCGCCTGTGATTTTGAGCGCACCATAACAATTATGGAACAGTTTAAAAAGCACGGTATAGATAAGGCGGAATTTTGCCTTGTAGGGTTTAATAAAAGCGGACACGATGGCCGCTGGCCACAAATTTTGCCTGTAGAAGAAAAGTTAGGCGGGGAAGAGGGACTTAAAAAGGTTATCGCCGCAGCTAACCGCCTTGGCTATAAAATCACCTGCCATACCAACAGCACCGATGCCTATTCAATAGCCAATAATTTCGATATAGATGATATGATGGTTGATAAAAACGGCAAGGTTAGTATACTCGCTGAAAAATGGAGTGGCGGCAGGGCATATAATATTTGTCCGAAACAAGCGCTCAAACTTGCTAAAGAAACTTTACCCGCAGTAAGAGATTTGGGCTTTAGCGGTATGCACTATATTGATGTAATCTCCATTTTGCCGCCCAAACGTTGCTATCATCCCGCACATCCGCTTAGTTTTAAAGAGGGTGTAGATTATTCAAACGAGATATTAGATTATGCGGCATCACTTTTCGGCGGTATCTCATCCGAGAGCGTGTTTGACCACAGTATCCAGCATATAGATATGGGACTTTATGCATCGTTTTCACCCGAAAATGATGACCACTTTGGCCTTGTCGACAAGGTTATTCCGTTTTGGCAGCTTGTATATCACGGAATTGTGCTTGATAACCCGTATACCCGTACCGTTAATGCGGCAATCAGCAAAAATCCCGATAATATGTTAAAGCTAATCGAGTTCGGCGGTCGCCCCGTAATTTATTATAATTCACGTTTTGTTGATGAAAAAAGGGGAAATGAAACCAACTGGATGGGAGATATTGATTTTGTTAATGATACCGATGAGCATTTAATTTACGGCATTGAAAAAGCGGCAAAGCAATATCAGTCGTTTAAAGAGATGGCTTATTTGCAGTATGAATTTATGCAAGAGCATAAAGAAATAGCAGATGGCATTTATGCCGTTACCTATTCAGATGGTACAGTTGTAACGGTTGATTACAATAAAGGTACATATACTGTTAAAAAATAGGGTTATTTGACTTGATAAAATAATACATTTATGTTAAAATAATGTAGTTAAATATACCTATGGGGGAATTTTTTGTGTTAGATATTAAATTCGTCAGGGAAAATCCCGAAATTGTAAAAGAAAATATTAAAAAGAAATTTAAGGATGCAAAATTACCGCTCGTTGATGAGGCGATTGAGCTCGATAGCCAAAAACGTGCCGCCAACAGCGAGGCAAACGACCTTCGTGCAAACCGCAATAAAATAAGTAAGCAAATCGGCGCGCTTATGGCACAGGGCAAGCGTGATGAGGCGATGGAAATGAAAGCGCTTGTAAGTCAGCAGGCCGACCGCCTTAAAGAGCTTGAAGCGTTGGAAGCCGAGCTTGAAATCAAGCTTAAGGATGTTATGATGAAGATACCCAACATAATCGATGCTTCGGTACCTGTTGGTAAAAACGATGAAGATAACGTTGAGGTAACAAGGTATGGCGAAAAAACCGTACCCACCTTTGAAATTCCGTATCACACTGATATTATGGCGTTGTTTAACGGTATTGATAAGGAAGCGGCAGGTCGTGTTGCGGGCGAGGGCTTCTATTATCTTATGGGCGATATAGCCCGCCTTCATAGTGCCGTATTATCTTATGCGAGAGATTTTATGATAGAAAAGGGCTTTACCTACTGCATCCCGCCGTTTATGATTCGCTCAAACGTTGTAACAGGTGTTATGAGCTTTGAGGAAATGGACGCTATGATGTATAAAATAGAGGGCGAGGATTTGTATCTTATAGGCACAAGTGAGCACTCAATGATAGGTAAGTTTATTGATACAATAACACCCGAGAGCGCTTTGCCGTTGACACTCACAAGTTATTCGCCCTGTTTCCGTAAGGAAAAGGGCGCACACGGTATTGAGGAGCGCGGCATCTATCGTATTCATCAGTTTGAAAAACAGGAAATGATAGTTATTTGCAAGCCTGAGGAGAGTATGGATTGGTTCAACAAAATGTGGAGCTACTCGGTTGAACTTTTCAGAAGTATGGATATTCCCGTTCGTACCCTCGAGTGTTGCTCGGGCGACTTGGCCGATTTAAAGGTTAAGTCCTACGATATCGAAGCATGGTCTCCCAAACAGCAAAAATACTTTGAGGTTTGCTCTTGCTCAAACCTTGGCGATGCTCAAGCACGCCGCTTGGGTATCAGAGTTAAGGGCGAGGATGGCAACAAGTATTTGGCACACACACTCAACAACACAGTTGTAGCACCGCCGAGAATGCTCATTGCTTTACTCGAAAACAACCTTACATTTGATGGCGATACCTACACCCTCAAAATTCCCAAAGCACTGCAAAGCTATATGGGTGGCAAAACCGAAATTAAATCTAAATAAAACAAAAATCACCTTTGAATTTCAAAGGTGATTTTTTATTATATCATTTGCGCCAAGGCAACAAAAACGGGCATTGTTATAATAGATAATAGGGTGGAAAGCGAAACTATTTTAGAACCGAGTGCCGCATCCCCACCGAATTTGTTGGCAAACATAACCGATATTGCCGCGGCAGGAGCACTTGCGGCTACAGTACAAGCAATAAGAGGTATACCGGTTATACCGATTAGCCATAATACGCCAAACGACAAAGCAGGTGCCGCTGCCAAACGTAAAAATGTAGGCCAATAAATCTTTTTATCAGAGAAAACCTTTAAGATACCAACGCTGGAGAGATTGAAACCTACAATTATCATGGGCAACGGGGTGTTTAGGTTGCCTAAATGCGTAACTGCACTCGACAAAAATGATGGCAACTTAAACTGTGATAAATAAAGTAAAATGGAAATAAAGACCGAAATGATGGTTGGATTAAGCAGTATTTTTTTAGGACTTATGTTTTTCTTGTCGCCACTCATAAGATATGCGCCGTAAGTCCATGTTATTATGTTAAATACGGCCACAAACATAGCCCCGTAAAATACACCTATATCTCCAAGCAGTGCCTTTTGCAGCGGAAACGACATATACCCACAGTTAGAAAAAATAACGGCAAACTGCATAACGCGGCTTTTTTGGGTGTCCTTTTCACGTATAAAAAGCTTGGCTAAAAGTATTGTGATTACGTGGATTAATACCGAGCCTAAAAACAGTAAAAACAAGTTTTTGGTTTTTCCAGGGGTTTTAATTTCGCTTGTAAACGACTGTAAAATAGCTGCGGGAGTGGCAATATAAAGGACAAGATTTGTAAGTCCCTTGGCGGATTCCTCCTTTAAGAGTCCTGTTTTGCCGAAAACGTACCCCACAAAAACAAGTAAAAAGAGCACCAAAACCTGTAAACCCACAGTTAAGATATTATCAAACATAAATTCACCTAAATGCTATAAAATGATTGCTTACAAATAAAATTTCCGTAAATTTTGCTTGCAATATATTTTTAAGAGGTTCTATAACCGTATCTTCGGTAGCATAATGACCACCATCTATAAGTGTTATACCGCTAATGCCGGCATCTAAAAATACGTGGTGCTTTATGTCAGCGGTAACGAAGGCGTCAGCCGCCGCAACTATGGCATCGGGTAAAAAGTCGCCACCACTGCCACCGCAAACAGCAACACGCCTTATATTGCGGCTTCCCTTGCTAAAACGTGGAGTAACCTTTAACCTTTCTCCTACGTACCTTGCAAACTGTTCGGGGGTTAATTCGTTTTCTAATTCGCCAAGCTTTATAGAAAAACCTTCAAGGGTGGGAACAGTTTTAACGTTTTTAAGTCCCAGAGCTTGCGCCAAACAGTCATTAACACCACCCACGGCCTTATCTAAATTGGTGTGGGCCGAAATAAGCGATATGTTTTGGCTTTCTAAGCGCGGAATAAGAGCGTTAGCAAGTAAAGACTCGGTTTCGGGGAAAATAAGCGGATGGTGGGTAATAATTAACTCGGCGCCTATATCCTCGGCCAACTTTACGGTGTCCTCAGTGCAGTCAAGCGAGATTACCGCCTTGGTAACGATATTGTTTTTATCGCCGATAACAAGTCCCGAATTGTCCCACTCGGCAGCCGTATTGAAAGGAAACCGCTCATTTAAGAAATTATAAATATCAAAAACGGTCATAATTATACCTTTTTAGAAAATGAATCTTTGAGTGCAACTGTGCGGTTGAATACGAGTTTATTGTCGTTAGAATCTTTATCAAGGCAGAAATAGCCCTGGCGCATAAACTGGAAGGTTTCTCCCACGGCCGCATTTGCAAGGTCGGCATCAATCTTACAGTTTTCAAGTGTTATCAGCGACTCGGGGTTAAGGTTATCCGCAAAAGATTCTACGCCTTCTTCATCCGATGGGTTTTCAACATTAAAGAGGCGGTCGTAAAGGCGAACTGTGGCATCTGCACAGTCTTTCGCATTTACCCAGTGCAAAGTGCCTTTAACCTTTCTGCCGTCAGGTGTTTCTCCACCGAAAGATTCGGGGTCGTAAGTTGCGTGAACAACGGTAATATTACCGTCATCATCGGTCTCGTGAGAAGCGTATTTAATGTAATATGCACCCTTTAGGCGCACCTCTTTTTCGGGGCACAAACGGAAATATTTTCCGGGCGGATTTAACATAAAGTCATCCTGCTCGATATAAATTTCTTTTGAGAAGGTAACTGTCTTTTTACCAAGCTCGGGTTTGTTTGGATTAATATCTACCGATATTTCATCGGTTTTGCCCTCTGGGTAGTTATCAATAACAACTTTAAGCGGGCGCAAAACTGCCATAGCACGCTCTGCATTTGTGTTAAGATAATCTCTTACACAAGATTCTAAGAGCGCATAGTCGATAACACTGTATGCTTTCGATACACCGATTTTATTAACAAATTCGCGGATGGCGTCAGCAGGGTAACCGCGGCGGCGCATACCGCAAATGGTAGCCATTCTCGGATCGTCCCAACCCGATACCAAACTGTCATTTACAAGCTTCAAGCACTTTCTTTTACTTGTAAGCGTATAGTTTACATTCATACGAGCAAACTCAATTTGGCGTGGCGGTGTGGGTATATCAAGCACCTGTAAGAACCAGTCGTAAAGCGGGCGGTGGTTTTCAAATTCAAGAGAGCATAAAGAGTGTGTAACACCCTCTTTTGCATCAGATAACGGATGTGCAAAGTCGTACATCGGATATACACACCACTTATCGCCCGTTCTGTGATGGTGAGCTTTCATAATGCGGTAGATAACGGGGTCGCGCATATTGATATTTGATGAAGCCATATCGATTTTTGCGCGCAGTACCATAGTGCCGTTTTCGAATTCGCCCTCGGTCATACGGCGGAATAGGTCGCGAGTTTCCTCAATCGGTCGCTCACGGTAGGGGCTGTTTATACCGGCTTCGGTCAGTGTACCGCGCATTGCTTTTATTTCATCGGCACTCGATTCATCAACATAGGCGAGTCCCTTATCAATAAGCTTTAGTGCACACTCATAGATATAATCGAAATAGTCGGATGCAAAGTAAACATTGTCCCAGTTAAAGCCTAACCACTCGATATCTTCTTTTATGGCCTCAACATACTCAACATCCTCTTTTGTGGGGTTGGTGTCATCAAGTCGCAAATTACATTTACCGCCATATTTTTCGGCCGTGCCAAAATCAATACAAATGGCTTTTGCGTGGCCTATATGCAAATATCCGTTAGGCTCGGGCGGAAAACGGGTTTGAACACAATTATATACACCGTTTTCTAAATCTTCATCAATAAAGTCCCAAATAAAGTTAGACTGTATGGTGTTTTCATTTTCAATTATCTTTTTCTCTTCCATTTTTACACCTCTAAATTTTTGATAGTATTTTCAATTCTCTTAATACATTCTTCTTTGCCTAACACCTGCATAATACTGCACAGGTCGGGGGTGTTTGTTCTACCCGTTATTGCAATTCTAAGCACTGTGCTAAGGTCTCCCGCGTGGCCTTTGTAATTATCGGGATTTGCCTTATATTCTTTCGTTTCGGCGGCAAAATTTAAAGTGGGTGCGATTTGCTTAATTTTGGCAAACCACTCTTGACGGTCATCTTTTTCATCGTATATTTTGATGTATTCGCTAAGGAAAGCGGCGGCATCCGCCTTATCTATATGTTCGGGTAAACAGTAGCAGGGAACAAAGGTTTCATCATAGAAATAAGCATAGAATTCTTTTGCCTCGTTCCATTTTGCTAAGTCTTTACGCGGCTTCGGGGCATTGTCGCGGTCAATGGCTAAAATGCTCTTTGTGTATTCTGGATTAGCGGTTAAAAGCTTAAAGAAGGGCTCATCAAATTCCTTTGCCCAAGCTGTCAGCTTTTCGTAAACCTCATATGATTTTAAGAGTGCAATTCTGTTTTTGCTAACATCAAGTAACTTGTTTTCATCATACAGCGCGCCCGAAACGCTCATCTTTTTAAGATTGAATTTAAAATCTTTGTAAGAAACTGTCGGGTTAGCGCGGCGCCAGTCTTCAAAATCGGAGGACGCTATTGTCATAAGATATTCAATAACGTTTTCACTTTCATACCCTTGCTCAGCAAAAAATCTAACTGCGGCTTCAGGGTCCTTGCGCTTGGAAATTTTACGTTTTGCGCCGTTATCAAGCTTCATAATGGGGGCGACGTGTGCAAACTTTGGCGGTTTGAAGCCAAGCAAACGGAACAGCTGTATGTGCTTTGGCACAGATGATATCCACTCATCGCCGCGAATAACGTGTGTTGTGTGCATCAAATGGTCATCAATAGCGTGTGCAAAGTGATATGTCGGTATACCGTCAGATTTAAGTAATACAAAATCCTCATCATTTTCGGGCATTTCAATTTTACCCTTAATGCCGTCCTCAAACACAATTCGGTTTTGCTCATTTCCAGGGGATTTAAGGCGGATTACATAAGGCTTGCCCGCATCAATTAACGCCTTTGCTTGCTCAAAGGTTATGTTTCTATGCTTGGCATACTCTCCGTGATAGCCTGTCCGTATTTTGTTTTTTTCTTGCTCGGCTCTTACTTGCTCTAATTCTTCTGCCGTGCAAAAGCAAGGATAAGCGAGTCCATCGATAATTAATTTTTTAACATAGGTCTGATAAATTTCGGCACGCATACTTTGTTTATACGGACCATATTCGCCCGATTGCGTACTGCCAACAGTGAAGCCCTCATCAATGGTAATACCAAAGCGGTTAAGACCATCAATTATATCTTCAATACCGCCCTCAACCTCGCGCTTTTTATCGGTATCTTCAATGCGGGTGAAGAATACACCGCCTGTACTCGTGGCGGTTATGCGGTTGACGAGTGCCGCAAAAAGTGTACCTAAATGGAGATATCCTGTAGGGGAGGGTGCCACACGCACAACACGTGCGCCCTCGGGCAAATTACGCTCGGGATACATATTTTCATAATAATCGGGTGTGTTTTTAATATCGGGCAGTAAAAGCTCTGCCATTTTAATATTCTCAGTCAAAATTTCCACCTCAAAAACATAATATATCAATTATATATTATCGCAAATTTTTCTTATAATTACAATACTTATTTTATAAAAATATTAAAATATATTATATAAATAAAAAGCACCGCTTTTTGCAGTGCTTTTTTGGTTATTTTTGAATAAGTTTATTGAGTTCTTCCATAAATGTCGTTATGTCTTTAAACTGGCGGTAAACCGATGCGAAGCGCACATAAGCAACTTCATCGATATCTTTAAGCTTTTCCATAACCAGTTCGCCGATTTTAACACTCGTAACCTCGCGGTCGAGTGAATTTTGTATAGTGGCTTCGATTTCATCAATCATATTATCAAGTGTGTTGATTGAAATTTGTCTTTTATCGCAAGCACGTAAAATACCGTTGAGTAATTTATCACGGTCAAAGGTCTCGCGAGACTTATCTTTTTTTATAACTATAATTGGTAAGCTCTCGATAATCTCGTATGTAGTAAAACGCTTTGCACAGTTAAGGCACTCACGGCGGCGGCGAATACGCTCGCCCTCGTCTGTCGGTCTTGAATCGATTACCTTACTGTCTTCGGTTCCGCAAAAAGGACATTTCATAGTTGTTTCCTCCTACATATTGTATATACAAATGTATTATAACACAACTGTTTAAAATAAACAAGTACAATTTTTTGTTGCCAAAAGGCGCATTTACTGTTAAAATAAATTAAAAGAAAGGAACGTGGTTTTTATGAGTATTCAGACAAATCCTGCAAAATCAGGCGATACAGTGGCAGTTATGCACACTAATATGGGTGATATCAAAATTAAGCTATTCCCCGAATATGCGCCTAAAACTGTAGAAAACTTTACAACACATGCAAAAAACGGATATTATAACGGAATCGTTTTTCATAGAGTTATAAACGATTTTATGATTCAAGGCGGCGACCCCACAGCCACAGGTATGGGCGGCGAAAGCATTTGGGGACATTCCTTTGAGGATGAGTTTTGCCGTGAGCTTCACAACATCCGCGGTGCGCTTTGTATGGCAAATGCAGGACCTAATACAAACGGCAGTCAGTTCTTTATCGTTCAAGCCGCAACTTGCCCTCAAAATATGCTCGAACAGATGGAGGAACTCGGCGCAGAGTCGGGCTTTGGAGAAGAGGTAATTGCAGATTATAAGGCTCTTGGCGGTACACCTTGGCTTGATTTCCGCCACACAGTTTTCGGTCAGGTAATGGATGGTATGGACACAGTTGATAAAATCGCCACCACAAAGGTAGGCCCTGCCGACAAACCCGTTTACGATGTTGTAATCGAGAGCATCGATATAATAACGGTAGAATAGTATGCCTTTATCAAAAAAGCCAAAACATATTTTTGAGCCAACGCCGCTTTCTTGCGGACAGGCGGCAATTGCAATGGCCACCGATACCGATATAGAAAAAAGTGTGTGAGCTTTGTGGCGGCTACGCTGAAACCGACCTTAAAACAATGAAAGCCATTTTCTGCAAACTCGGTGTTGCGGTAGGGGATGAAAGAATCGCCGTAACTGATAAAAAAAGTTTGCCGCAATATGCACTTTTAAGCCTCGAAACCCCTAAATGCTGGCATTGGTCGCTATATATAAACGGCATATTTTATGACCCTGAGTATGGTATATTAAATGACTTTCCGCCATCCAACAGACGCTATTTTTGGGAACTTAAAAATAAATAGACAAAAGATATGCAGAATTTTCTGCATATCTTTTTATTTGCTTTACATTTTGCTTTTAGTATGGTGGAATAACGGCATACCACACTACAATTATGTATTCGATAATTTTTATGTCCGTAGGGGGGAGATACAACCTTGGTAAAAGGTGTTCTCTCTTTATCCCCTTGCGGATATTTGTCGGTGTAGTGTGGTAGCGAAACCGAGGGAAACACTTTTTCGGCACATCCTTCGGGATGTGCTTTTTTATTGTGGTGTAGAGTGAATATGAGAATGTACTAAAATATTCACATATAAAAAGCACCGCAGTTCAAAAAACTGCGGTGCCGTTTGATTTTATTAATCGGTAACGGTAATAACCATACCCTCGTGAATGTCGGGAGCATTAATATAAAGCTTTTCGGTTTTCATAATTTCATCATAAACCGTTTCTTGTTTTACGCCGTCAATAAACATTTCGCGCTTTCCGTTGCCTTCATTTTTATAGTTAAGGGTTAAATTGCGGCCCTTGAGTATAAATTCGGCGGTCGCCTCTTTACACGGCATATAAGCCGCGGTTTGAATCGTGAGTCCGTCAAGACTTGGCTCAATACCAAAACCGAAACGGTAGAAGTTTTTATAAAGCACGGTGCCCGAGCCCGTAAACCAGTCGTTTTGTGATGTGCCGTCTACGCAAAGCTCTAAGTTGCGGCAGTAGGAGTTCGGCATAACAAAGGTGGTTTTATCGGCGTTGGGATGATTAATGATTATTGATTTTTCAATTTGATGCCAAGCATACTCCGAGTCGCCCGTTAAGAAAAGTGCGGCGCAAGAGAACATACTTGCGTGTACGTATGCACAGGCGTTTTCCGAGAACCCGGGGATTGTGTTTGCAATTCGGCCAATACCGGGGGTGCCGGGAGTAAATTTAGGCCAGTTGGTAAGTATACCGTAAACCGAGTCAAGAGCGTGTATATTTTCAATAATAGTCTCTCTAAGCTCGGGTGTTTCGCTGATTAAATCGGAAATAGCCCAATAAGCAAAGGGAGCAAAGCTTATACGTGATTCGCCATCAACATCGCAGAAGCTTCCAATTCTGTATGAATTGTGGTCGCCCCAACCATGTACCAACCGTTTTTTACCCTCGGCATTTGTTTCAATTGCGTGTTTTTTAAGACCTTCGGCAAGCTCGCGGCGAGCTGTTAAATATTCCTCAGCCTTGCGGTCCATACCCAGTTTTTTAAGGATTTCAGCCATTTCAGCCAAGTTTCTATATAACTGTAAGGATGCCATAACCGAAACACCCGTACCATGTTTTTTACCCTCATCATTTGTTTTGCCGAGTCCGTCAATAGCATCGTTCCAGTCGCCGTGTAAAATTCTAAGACAGTTGGTACCGTCCTCACGGTCTAAATTGCTTACAAGATAGTCGGTAATGCGAATTAAGTGCTCAAGTACGCTGTTCTTTAGGTCGGTGAGTGCTACAAGGTTGCGAGCATCATCAACAATTTTATAGTATCCGCACTGTTCCTCGAGCACGGCGTAGTCGCCCGTATATGCAAGGTACATATAGAAGGTTGTTATAATCCAGTTGCCCTGGTCAATAAAGGGGCGTAGGTCCATTGCCGGAATATCGGTCTCGTGCTGGGGAAGACCGAACTGACGCGGCGGTCTGCCTGACGGGTCAATAAAGCCGATGGCCCTAACCATCCTGTCGCGTGCAATATCAGGACTCCAAATTATTGCCTGTTCAAGCTGTTGGAAAACATCGCGAACACCAAGTAGGTGCTCAACGTAGTTGTCGCCCATAGCGCAGAAGTCAACCTGCTTTTGAAGGTTTTTAAGGAAGTTGTTAAGTACATTAACGTTAAGCACGTCATTGTGCCAATCTTTAAACGTAAGCTTTGAATTTGCAAAGCGTGTTTTGTCATATTTTTCGCGGTCATTTATAATGCTGTCGATTTTTTTCTCATCAACCGCAGGTAAGGATTTAGCTAAATCAACATCGCGGTCATTAGAAATTGTCAAGAGATAGTCAACACGGGTTGTCTCATTTGCTGCAGTTTCAAGGTGCATAATTTCGGCGGCAATAGGCGTGTTATTTCTTGTATCATCCGATTGCTGTTTGAATTTACCGATTTTAAGCGACTCGGCATTACCTATATTACAGGTTTGGCAAACGAGGTAATCGGGGCGGGAAGCAGTGTGATATGTATCTGAAACAGTGCCTCCTGTTACCTTGCGGTCAACCAGCATTGCGTGGTAGTCGCTGCCAACACGCTTAAACATAAATTTACCGTCTCCAAGATATTTTGAACGGCGGTCGCCCTTAACCCACATATTATCGTGCTCTTCATTGTTTTTAAGTAACGTTTCAAAATAGGTGGTAAGAGCGAAATTAAGCGGTTTATCGGTTTTGTTGATTGCCGCAAAGGAAAAGGACATTTGCTTGTTCTCGGTAACACTTGCTCTAACCGCAAAGGTGCCAATATCAGTATCGGCAATATAATAAGCGGCTGAAAAACTGTATACAAGATATCGTTTTGTGTTGTAGGGCTCAAAGAGTTGTTTTCCGCCGCCCATTACTGAAATGGGGAAATATGTACCATCTTCGTTTGGAATACCAACAAAGAAGTTGATAGATGATTCGTAGTCAAGATGGATTGAACGGAATACACGAAGCGTACCGTCAGTGGCATAAATCACGCCGTTTGACTGCGCCCACATTGTAAAGCCGCCCGACTGATAGGGGAAGCGGTGTACACCCGTTTCGCGCTGCAAACAAAGTACGTCTCCGTTTTCAAGATAATAGGTATTACCCGGTAACTCGTTATCGGGGCCTTTGTTTTCTTCGGCTTTTTTTATTTGCGCCATAAGTTCTTTTAGTTTTTTCTCAAACATAACGACACTCCTCGTGTTCTATTATCAACAACATTTTATCATATAAGATAAAATTTAACAAGCATAATAATAAAAAATATACCAAAAAGTACAAAAGCAACGAAAACTGTATTGAAAATTATAAATACGTATTGTAGAATCAAAAGAAAGAGGTGTTGTTATGAAACGCAGTGAAATTAACAAAGCATTAAAAGAATTAGAGGCAATGTGCAATAAGTATAATTGCTTTTTGCCGCCCTTTTGCCATTTTACACCTGAGCAGTGGCAAGAAAAAGGACACGAATATGATGAGGTTAGAGACTGTATGCTCGGCTGGGATATAACCGATTACGGTCTTGGCAAATTTGATGAGTTTGGTTTTTCGCTTATAACTATTCGTAACGGCAATTTGTCAAAACAGGATAAATACCCCAAGGTTTATGCCGAAAAATTACTGTATTTAAAGGAAGGTCAGTATGCGCCTAACCATTTCCATTGGTATAAAACCGAGGATATAATCAATCGTGGCGGCGGAAACGTGCTTATAAGGGTTTATAATTCTTTACCGAATGAAGAAATCGACTATGAAAGCGATGTAACCGTACATACCGATGGTAGAACGTACACAGTCCCCGCAGGCACCCAAATACGCTTGACTCCGGGAGAGAGCATATTCATTCAGCAGTATCTTTATCACGATTTTGCGGTTGAAGAGGGTACGGGACCTGTATTGCTCGGAGAAGTTAGCCAGTGTAACGATGATAATAACGATAATCGCTTTAACCCGCCTGTTGGTCGCTTCCCAAAAATAGAAGAGGATGAGGCACCATATCGCCTGCTTTGTAATGAATATCCGGAGGCAAAATAATATGTATGATGTTGTAGCAATAGGCGAATTGTTAATAGATTTTACAACCGATGCTAAGTCTCCCGATGGCTATCCCATAATGGCGGCGCATCCCGGTGGTGCGGTTGCAAACTTTTTAGCCCCCTTAGCTAAATACGGAAAGAAAGCAGCGCTTATATCAAAGGTGGGCAACGATGCCTTTGGCAATATGCTGGCATCTACTGTGGCTGAATTTGGTATCGATATATCGGGCGTTAAAATAACCGATGATGCATTTACAACCCTGGCTTTTGTAACGAGGGATGAAAATGGCGACCGTGAGTTTTCTTTTGCAAGAAAACCCGGTGCCGATATAATGCTATCAGATAAAGATATTGATTTTGAAAAAATAGATAATACAAAGGTTTTGCATTTTGGAACGGTTGGTATGACAGCCGACCCATCAAGAACTGCTCACAAAAGGGCAGTTGAATACGCAAAAGAAAAAGGCAAAATCATTTCCTTTGACCCGAATTTACGTGTTCCTTTGTGGAGCAGTCTTGAGGATGCTAAACAACAAATTTTATGGGGACTTAAAATGGCTGATGTAGTTAAAATCAGCGATAACGAGGTTGAGTTCCTTTTTGACACCGATGCTAAAAACGGCGCTAAAATCATTATGGAACAGTACGGCGCAAGTCTTGTGTTTGTAACACTCGGTAAAGAGGGCTGCTTCTTTATGAACAAAAACGGCAGCGGCACGGTGCCTAACTACGATGGCGTTAAAACGATAGATACAACGGGTGCCGGCGATATTTTCGGCGGTAGTGCTATGTACGGAATACTTAATACGGGCAAAAATCCGTGCGATTTAGGTGTGGAGGAGCTAACCCAAATAGCCTCTTTCGCTTGCAAAGCCGCAAGTATTTCCACCGCTAAACTCGGTGGTATTTCGAGCGTGCCCGACCTTTGCGAAATACAATAAAATTTTGCTTGACAAAGTTAATGCTTAGTGGTAGAATGGTAAAGCCGCATATTGTGGGCTTATTAAAGTTGCGCTAAAATACAGCGCACGCCTTCGAATAGCGAGACTTAAGTTGAGGCAGGTGCCAGAAAGATGTACGCAATTATTGAAACAGGCGGAAAGCAGTACAAAGTAGAGAAAGATAGCGTTATCTACGTTGAGAAACTCGAAGCTGCTGAAAATGAAGAGGTTATCTTCGATAAGGTTGTTGCTGTAAAGGACAGAACCTTAAAGGTTGGTAAACCTTATGTGAAGGATGCTTTTGTTAAGGGTACAGTTGTTAAAAACGGTAAGGGCAAAAAGATTACTGTTTTCACATACAAACCCAAAAAGGGCAGCTCTCGCAAAATGGGCCACAGACAGCCCTACACCAAAGTACAGATTAACGAAATCGGTTAATTATGACTGCGGTAAGGTTTTTTAAAAACGGTAAAACAATTATAGGTTTTTCCGTGGTTGGCCACAGTACAGTGAACTGTGAAGACCAAGAAGGCAAACTGGTTTGCTCCGCAATATCTTCTGCGGCATATATGGCTGCAAACACCATTACCGAGATAATAGGCGATAAGGCCGAAATTGAGGTGGCGGATGGCAAAATGATACTAAAGGTATCTTGCCCGTCGGATAAAACGGTGGCAGTGCTTGAGGGCTTTAAGCTCCATATAGAACAGTTAAGCCTTGATTACAGCGATTCAATCAAAATAAATTCGGAGGTGTAAGCCATGTTAAAGATTAATATTCAGTTATTTGCTCATAAAAAAGGTATGGGTTCAACTAAGAACGGTCGTGATAGCGAAGCTAAACGCCTTGGCGTTAAGCGTGCTGACGGTCAGTTTGTTCTCGCGGGCAACATTCTCGTTCGCCAGAGAGGAACTCACATTCATCCCGGCAATAACGTAGGTATCGGTTCTGACGATACTTTGTTTGCTTTAATTGACGGTAAGGTTAAATTTGAAAGAGTTGGCCGCGACCGCAAGCAAGTAAGCATTTACGCTGTTGAACAGTAAGTAAATCGGTGGGCTCGGGGTATCCCGAGCCCTATATTTTTTTGAACGGAGAAAATTTATGTTTGTTGATGTAGCCAAAATACATCTTAAGGCAGGTAACGGCGGCAATGGTGCGGCAACCTTTCATAGAGAAAAGTACGTAGCATCGGGCGGCCCCGATGGCGGCGATGGTGGTAGAGGCGGCAGTATTATATTTAAGGTTGATGATAATTTATCAACCCTTGCCGATTTTAGATACAAACGCAAATATGTAGCCGAAGATGGCGAAAAGGGTGGCGCTTGCCGTTGCACAGGCAAAAGTGCCAAAAATTTAATTATTACTGTTCCGCGCGGCACTCTTGTAAAGGAGGCCGAGTCGGGCAGAATTATTGCCGATATTTCGGATGATGAGCCCACAGTTATCGCTAAAGGCGGCAACGGTGGTTGGGGTAACTGGCATTTTGCGAGCTCAACCCGCCAAATTCCGCGTTTTGCTAACGATGGCCAAAAGGGAGAAGAACTCGACGTTATACTCGAACTCAAACTCTTGGCTGATGTTGGCCTTATCGGCTTTCCCAATGTTGGCAAATCAACACTTGTATCGGTTGTAAGCGAGGCAAAGCCAAAAATTGCCAACTATCATTTCACAACCCTTACCCCCGTGCTCGGTGTTGTGCGTGTTGATGAGGGTGCATCCTTTGTTATGGCCGATATTCCGGGACTTATAGAGGGTGCGGGCGAAGGCGTTGGCCTTGGCCACGAATTTTTGCGCCATGTTGAGCGTTGCAGACTACTGTTGCATGTTATAGATATTTCGGGTAGCGAAGGACGGGACCCGATAGAAGATTTTGAAAAGATAAATAAAGAACTATCGGTTTTCAGTGAAGAATTAAGTCAAAGACCTCAAATTATCGTTGGTAACAAGTGCGACCTTATTGATGAAGAGGAAATCGAGCGCATAAAGAAGCATTTTGAGGAAAAGGGCTACGCATTCTTTCCCGTTATGGCGGCTATTGCAGAAGGTACACGCGAGCTTATAAACTATGTTGCGGGCGAGCTTGATAAATTACCGCCTATGAAACGTTATGAGCCCGAAATCGTAACCGAAGAAATCATTACAGTAAAGCCCAAACAAACATTTACTGTAAATGTTCGTGATGGTATTTATTATGTTGATAATGCCGACTGGGTTGATGATATTATGAATAAGGTTGACCCTGATGACTATGAGTCGCTCCAGTATTTTGAGCGTGCGCTGCGCTCAAGCGGCATTATAAAAGCACTCGAAAAAGCAGGTATTCAAGAGGGCGATACCGTAAGCATTTGCGGTGTTGAATTCGATTATGTGCCGTAAGGAGAAACTTATGAATCCTGATTTATTAAATCCATCGGTTTTGGCTTTTGTGGGAGATGGCGTTTACACTTTACTTGTGCGTGAAAAGTTGGCGGGCGTTAATCGCCGTTCGGGAGATTTACACGCTTTGTCGGTAGAGTTTGTGAAGGCATCGGCACAGGCAAAAGCGTTTAATGTAATAAGTGAAGATTTAACCGAGCACGAGTTGTCGGTTTTTAAAAGGGGTCGCAATTTTCATACACATAACACCCCTAAAAATTCCACAAAAGAAGAGTATCACGCGGCAACGGGGCTCGAAACCTTGTTTGGTTACTTGCACTTGTGCGGCAATGCTACTCGCATTACGGAATTATTTGATAAAATATGGGAAAACCTAACCTTAGAAAAAGTTTAAGGTTGGGAAATAATGAAAAAAATTAAAAGCGGTTTAGTAACAGATGCTGTTTTTTGGGCAATAGGCGCATTTATATATGCTGCGGCTGTTACTTTGTTTATTGAACCAAACGAAATTTCTCCCGGTGGTTTTACGGGTATTGCGGTGGTTTTGCACCACATTTTCGGCATTTCGTCAGGCACAATACTTTTTTTGCTCAATATACCGCTTTTGATAGTACAGTATAAAAAATTCGGCGGCGGTTTTATAGTAAAAACCGCCGCCGCTACTTTTTTGGTGTCGTTTTTTCTTAATATCACAGAGAATATCTTGCCAAAATTCCATTTAGATGGTGTGTTAGCATCGGTTTTCGGAGGAATATTATCGGGTTTGGGACTAAGTCTTGTGCTGCTTCGCGGTGCTACAACGGGCGGCGTGGATGTTATAGCAAAACTGATAAACGATAAGTATCGGCATATATCGGTGGGTAGAGTTATATTGTTTGCCGATTTTTTTGTGGTAACACTCACCGCGCTCGTTTACGGTAATATGGAAAGTGCGCTTTATTCGCTTATCGCTATATATTCAACAAGTAAAGTTATAGATACTGTACTTTATGGCGCAGATAGAGGTAAAATGGTATTTGTCATAACAAATAAGGGAAAAGAAATTTCCCAGCAAATACTAAACGGACTTTATCGCGGTGTTACGGTGCTTAATGCACGCGGTGCGTATACAAATAATGAAAAATCAGTGCTTCTGTGTGCTGTAAGAATTCACGAGGTGGCTCCATTGCATAAAATAATACTCGCTACCGATAATAAAGCATTTATTCTTGTGGCCGATGTGGGAGAGATAATAGGCGAGGGCTTTAAAATAGGTTGATTTTTGAGCAGTTTATGTTAAAATGGATTAAAGGATGTGTTTATATGAATAGAGTACGCGTTAAAAAATTAGACCCCAATGCAATATTGCCAACCTATGGTTCTGAATGTGCCGCAGGTGCAGATTTATATGCTTGCAACACCGAAGAAATTACTATAAAATCGGGTGAGACCGTTCTTGTGCATATAGGCATTGCGCTCGAAATTCCAGAGGGCTTTGCAGGTCTTATATATGCGAGAAGCGGTATTGCAACAAAACGCGGTTTGGCACCCGCCAATAAAGTGGGCGTGATAGATTCAGATTATCGCGGCGAAATTATGGTGGCACTCCATAATCATTCGGGTATAGACCAAACTATTGCCGTGGGCGAGCGCATAGCACAGCTCGTAATTACCCCTTACATAACAGCCGCTTTTGAAGAAAGCGCAGAACTTGATGATACCGTTCGCGGTAGCGGCGGATTTGGTTCAACGGGTGTAAAATAGTACAATTATATATTAAAAATTTCCCTTTACTTAATTTCAGGTAAATGGTATTATATACTTGTAAATAAACCAAAGGAGTGTTTTTTATGGCAAGAATAGTTACTTTTGGCGAAATTATGTTAAGATTAGCCCCTAACGGCTACTATCGTTTTTTCCAAAACGATCAGATGCAGGCAACCTTCGGCGGCGGTGAAGCCAATGTTGCGGTATCTCTCGCTAACTATGGTATGGACAGTGTTTACGTAACAAAGTTACCTAAACACGCTATCGGTCAGGCGGCGGTTAATTCTCTTAGGAGCTTTGGAGTAGATACAAGCAAAATTGTTCGCGGCGGAGAGCGTGTTGGTATTTATTATCTTGAAAAAGGCGCTTCACAACGCGGCAGCGTTTGTATTTATGACCGTGCATATTCCGCAATTCAAATGGCAGCGGCTTCGGATTTCGATTGGGATGATATTTTTGAAGGAGCTGACTGGTTCCACTTTACAGGTATTACCCCGGCACTCGGACCTAACGTTGTTGAGATTTGCCGTGAGGCATGCATTGCGGCCAAGAAAAAAGGTGTTAAAATTTCCTGCGACTTAAACTATCGCGGTAAATTATGGACTCGCGAGGAAGCCCGTGCGGCTATGACCGATTTGTGCCGGTACGTTGATGTTTGTATTTCTAATGAAGAGGATGCAAAAGATGTATTTGGCATTGAAGCGGAAGACACCGATATTTACGGCGGCAAATTAAACCACGAGGGTTATAAATCGGTTGCAAAACAGTTGGCAGATAAATTCGGTTTCGAAAAGGTTGCAATAACCCTTCGTACATCTATTTCGGCCAGTGATAACGACTGGGCAGGTATGCTTTATGATGGCGAGAACTATTGCTTCTCAAAGACATATCATTTGCGTATAGTTGACCGTGTGGGCGGTGGCGACAGTTTCGGCGGCGGACTTATTTATTCACTGCTTTCAGGTAAAACAACACAGGAAGCTATTGAATTTGCCGTTGCGGCATCAGCCCTTAAACACTCTATTGAAGGCGACTATAACAGAGTTAGCGTTGCTGAGGTAGAAAAATTAGCAGGCGGCGATGCTTCGGGCCGTGTTCAGCGATAAATTAAAATAAAAAGAGCGGTATCATAGGCGTTGTACTCTAAAGGACAGTAAAAGAGCTGTGTAGAAATTTTCTACACAGCTCTTAATTTTGTCTTATACCGTAACAAGCAGGGAAAATGTACGGCACATTTTCCACTTGTTAGGAGAACCTAAAACCCTTACCTCGCTCACAACTTGTTGCAGTCTGTTATACAATACGCAAAAAAGGGGAATTTTATCTTCTTAATTCATCTGAAATTAGCTTGCTGAGTTCTTCCAACAAAGTTCTAACATTTTCCCATTGATAATTATGAAGATTATATGATAGGTCATCTAATTTTTGATGCCACTCCACAGGAGCATAAATGTACATTTCGTAAATACTTGCCCCAGCGTTATCTAAATTGCTTCGGGTCATTACAGCGTTGCCAACATTTAATAAAAATTGCTCATAAACATTTCGCTTTCTTTGAGATTGCTCGTATTCAATTTTTTCTCTTTGCATTTTTCTTTGATGACTATTGTTTGCAATTTGAGTAAAGACAGGTACAAGAATTGATAATGCCAAAGTAATTGCAATGGCAATCCATGGCGCTAAATTTTCCCAGTCCATAAAATGCCACCTCACTCCTCAAGGTTATTCTTATCTTGGATACTTTTATTGTGTTTTTGTACCGCAATATCATCAACAAACGCTTTAATATTTGTGAATGCCACAGCACCCATAAACAATGTCATTGGAATTATCATTATCAGGTATTTGGGATCAAAGTCCTGACAAATATAAACATCTATACCAATTACGAACAAAAATAAAAGACAACTTATTATTGCTTTAAACACAATTTTCCCTCGCAATACATATTTTTGTTTATTATATCATAAATAATAGTTTGATGCAATACATATAAAATCGTCCTGCTGAGAGCTCGGCAGGATGATAAATTTTGCTTTATAAATCTAACCATTTAGATTTATTGATATCAACCTGTAATGCAACGAGTAAAGCCATGAAAACAATCTTAAAACTGTCCTCAATGGTACTACTCTTACGATACCGCTCTTTTTTAATGCAAATATTACATTTTAATCCAACCGAAAACATTGGCAACCGAGCTTAAAAGAATAATTATCATACAAATAGGAGCTAAATATTTCATAAAGAAATTATAAAGCTTTTCTCTTTTGAATTTACTTGAAAGCTTAACTTCATCCCCAACAGTTTTAAGTCCTGCCGAGTAAACTATAAGCAAGCAGGTGCAAAGTGCGGAGATGGGCATCATTACTGAGTTTGTAACAAAATCAAAGAAATCAAGTGCGCCCATACCGAGTATCTTTATAAAATCGAGAGCATTAAAGCCAAGTGTTGTAACGGTACCGAGTCCCACCAAAATCACGGTTGTTGCAATAGTGCTTTTAACTCTACCCCAACCAAGCTCATCTTGGAATGTAGAAACGGTGGTTTCGGCAAGGGAAATTGAGCTTGTGAGCGCCGCAAAGAATACAAGCAGGAAGAAAACAATGCCTGCCGCAGTGCCAAAGCCCATGCTTTCAAATACTTTCGGAATAGTAACAAACATAAGCGAGGGGCCGGCATTTAAAGCATCGGGATTACCGCCCGAGAAAGCAAATACTGCGGGTATAATCATAAGACCTGCAAGAATTGCAATGGATGTATCAAATATTTCGATTTGAGTTGTGGTTTTTTCAATATCAACGTCGCGTTTAAGATATGAGCCGTATGTATAGAGAATGCCCATCGCTATGGAGAGGGAATAGAACATCTGTCCGAGAGCCGCTACAACCGTCATAATTGAAAAGTTTTTAAAGTTGGGCACAAGGAAGTATTTTACACCCTCAAATGCACCGGGAAGCGACATAGAGTATATAGCAACAATTACGGCCAAAACAATGAGTGCCGGCATCATAATTTTTGATACACGCTCAACGCCTTTTTGTACACCAAAAATAACTACGGCAACAGTGGCTACGGCAAAAATTAAAAAGTAAATCTCGGTTTGTGCCGCGCTGCCTATAAAGCCTGTGAAATATGTGTCTTCCGCCATAGCGGCAGTGCTACCTTTACAGTATTCAACAAGGTATTTAATAACCCAACCGCCGAGTGTGCAATAGTACGGCAAAATAAGCATTGGTATTATAGCATTTATCCAACCGCCAAATTTATAGCGGAGCTTGTTGCCGAAGGCTCTGAAAGCACCTATAGGACCTCTGCCTGTGCGCCGTCCCAGCGCCGTTTCGGAAACTATCATAGCGTAGCCGAAGGTAAGCATCAAAATTAAGTATACAAGCAAAAACATACCACCGCCGTATTTAGCCGCAAGGTAGGGGAAACGCCATATATTGCCAAGTCCCACAGCCGAGCCCGCAACGGCAAGCACGTAACCTAATTTGCCTGAAAAATTGCTTCTTTTGGTATCGGTTTTATTACTCATTATCTCAACTCCTAAAAACAATACAAACATTTTACCATTAAAAAGCATTTATTTCAACACAAAAAACAGCAAGTTGAAAAAAATAATATATTATGATATATTTAATTTAATAATAATTGCTTTTGTCGAAAGGAGAAAAAATGGAATTTTTATATGCTTTACAAAAAATAGCAAACCCCGTGCTTGATTCTGTTATGCTGACTATTACCCATTTAGGCGAAGAAACCGTGTTTTTGATTATCGCCATGATTTTGCTTTGGTGTGTTGATAAATATAACGGCTTTTATATGCTAACGGTGGGTTTCCTCGGCACACAAATTAACGGGCTTTTAAAGGTAACTTTCAGAATAGAGCGCCCTTGGGTACGCGACCCGAATTTCAAAGCGGTTGAGGCGGCAATACCCGAGGCTACAGGCTATTCTTTCCCAAGCGGACATACGCAAAGCTCGGTGGGTAGCTTCGGATCGGTTGCGCGGTTTACAAAGGTTAAATGGCTTCGTATAGCGTGCATTGCTTTGTGCCTTTTGGTGCCGTTTTCACGTATGTATTTAGGTGTGCATACACCGGCTGATGTTTTGGTGTCCTTTATTATAGCCCTCATCTTGATTTTTGTTTTTTACCCGATAATAGAAAAGGGAAGACACAACGTAAATGTTATGCGTATTCTTTTTGCCGTGATGCTTGTGTGGTCTATAGGGCAGGTTATATTTATGCACGTATTTCCTTTCCCCGCCGATGTAGCCGATTCGGCAGAGATTTTCAGCGGCTTTAAAAACGCATATAAACTGCTCGGCGCTATTAGTGGCTTGTGGGTTGTGTTCGAAATTGAACGCAAATACATAAACTTTGACACAAAGGCCGTTTGGTACGCACAGGTATTAAAGGTTGTATTGGGTCTTGGACTTACCCTTGCTGTAAAAGAAATTTGTTATGCTGTATTAGGACTGTTTATGCCGGAGCTTTGGTATAGATTTGCGGCATATTTTTTGATGGTTATTTTTGCAGGTGCCGTGTGGCCACTTACCTTTAAATATTTTGCAAAATTAAAATCTAAAAAGTGTTGCAAATAGTGTTATTTATAATTGACTTTATATGTGTTATATTGTAAAATATATTTGTATAAAAATATAGTTAGGAAGTGTTAAAATGCAACCTGCTTATAAAAGAGTTTTAATTAAACTCAGCGGAGAAGCACTTGCGGGAGAAAAAGGTACCGGTATTGATTTTGACAAGGTTTTATCGGTTTGTGAAAGTATTAAAAAATGTGTAGATATGGGCGTTCAAATAGCGCTTGTTGTTGGCGGCGGAAACTTTTGGCGCGGTCGTTCAAGCGGCAAAATGGACCGTACCCGAGCTGACCATATGGGTATGCTCGCTACCGTTATTAACGCATTGGGCCTTGCTGATGGACTTGAGCAAGTAGGTCTTACCGCCCGTGTTGAAACCGCTATTGAAATGCGTCAAATTGCTGAGCCTTATATTAGGAACAGAGCCGTAAGACATCTCGAAAAGGGCAGAGTTGTTGTTTTTGGTTGCGGTACCGGTAATCCGTTCTTCTCAACCGATACAGGTGCGGCTTTGCGTGCGGCAGAAATCGGCGCCGATATAATTTTCAAAGCAACTAATGTTGATGGCGTTTATGATTCTGACCCCAAGAAAAACCCCGATGCCAAAAAGTTTGATACACTCTCTCACATTGATGTTTTAAACAAAGGGCTTCATGTTATGGACAGTACTGCGGCATCACTTTGTATGGATAATAATATTCCGATACTCGTATTCAACCTTGATGATCCTGACAACATAGTAAGGGCTATGCAGGGCGAGACCATCGGCACAATTGTAAAATAATCTTCGGAGGTAAGTTATGAATACTGTTATTAATAATGCAGAAGAAAAAATGATGAAAACACTCGATGCGCTTGACCGCGATTATAAAGCGGTGCGCGTTGGTCGTGCAACACCTGCCGTGCTTGATAGAATTACTGTTGATTACTATGGTGTTCCTACACTCATTAATCAGATGGCGGCAATTTCGGTTCCGGAACCGAGAATGCTTCAAATTCAGCCTTGGGATGCAACAACACTCAAAGCAATTGAAAAGGCTATTCAGGTTGCTGATATCGGTATAAATCCGCAAAATGACGGTAGAGTTATTCGTCTTGTTTTTCCGCCGCTTACCGAGGAGCGCAGAAAAGAAATCGTAAAAGAAGTTCGCAAAATGGCGGAGGACAGCAAGGTGGCAATTCGTAACAGCCGCCGTGATGCGCTCGAAAAACTCAAAGCTATGAAAAAAGGCTCCGAAATCACAGAGGATGACCAGCAGAACGGTGAAAAGAAAATTCAAAATCTTACCGATAAATACTGCAAGGAAATTGATGATTTAGCAGCCCTTAAAGAAAAAGAAATTCTCGAAATCTAATTTTAAAAAATACCATCAGGGTATCCCTGGTGGTTTTTTGAAAGGTAAATTTATGTTTTTTAAAAAGAAAAACGATGCCCCGCGTGTTGTGCCCGAGCATATCGCCATTATTATGGATGGCAACGGCAGATGGGCAAAAAAACGCGGATTACCTCGCAATGCAGGTCATGCGGCGGGCTCGAAAACCTTTAAAGATATAGCGCGTTATTGCAATAAAATCGGTGTAAAGCATCTAACGGTTTATGCTTTTTCTACTGAGAATTGGAAGCGCCCCGCAGAAGAGGTTGAAGGTATTATGAACATCCTGCGTGATTATTTAAAGGATTCAAAAAATTATATCAAAGAAAATATAATGCTCAAATTTATCGGCGACAGGACAGTGTTACCCGATGATATTAAAGAGTTAATGTTGACCGCCGAGGACGACTCAAAAAATGCGACAGGACTTTGTTGTTACCTTGCTGTTAATTATGGCGGTAGGGATGAGATAGTTCACGCGGTAAGGGATATTGTAAATAAGGGCATAAAGGCAGAGGATATCACCGAGGACACAATATCTGAACATCTTTACACAAACTATTATCCCGATCCCGATTTGGTTATAAGGCCAAGTGGGGAGCAACGCCTATCAAACTATCTTATATGGCAGTCGGCATATTCAGAGCTGTGGTTTTCGGATGTTTTATGGCCTGATTTTAAAGCTAAAGATTTGGACCGCGCTATTGATGAATATAATAAGAGAAACCGCCGTTTTGGAGGAATATAAATGCTTACAAGAATTATTTCGGGCGCAGTGCTGATAATAGTAGTTGCCGCGCTTATTTGCTTCCACTTGCTTGTGGATTTTCCGTATCTTTTAATTGCCGTGCTGTCTTTAGTGGCGGCAACAGCTACATACGAACTTGGCAAAAACGCAAAACTCGTAAATAATAAATGGCTTGTTTTGTTTTCAAGTATATGGGCGGCCTTGCAGCTTGCGGCCTTGTGTATTCTCCCATCACTCTCGCTCTATATATCAATAGTTTTTGTACTAATAATGGCTATTTGCACACTCGTTTTCTATGGCAAGGTGGCAAACAGTGAGATTATGTCGGCAGTAGCATTACCTATTATTTTAAGCTTTGCGTTTTACTGTGTGTATGCGCTACTGCAAAGAGATTTATTATATTTATTATTGTTACTAAACTTTTCTTCCGTATGTGATTGCGGCGCGTACTTTGTTGGTGTTACTGTAGGCCGACATAAGCTGTGCGAAAAAATAAGTCCTAAAAAGACGGTTGAGGGTGCAATTGGCGGCATAGCACTTAGCGTTGCGGTAACGATTGCACTGTGCTTTATTTTCGGTATAGTAGATAAAATGTTACCGCTAATTATTATGACACCCATTCTTTGTGCTATCGGTATGATAGGCGATTTGTTTGCATCGGTTATCAAAAGAAACGCCGATATTAAGGATTATGGCAATTTAATACCGGGACACGGCGGTATAACCGACCGTTTTGACAGCATACTTTTAATAGCGCCTATTTTTGTTTTATTAATTAGTTTGTTTTAAGGGGAAAAAGGATGACAGACCTTATAATTTTAGGTTCAACCGGCTCTATAGGTACACAAGCGCTTGATATTGTGCGGGAAAACCCTAACGATTACTGCGTTAGTGCACTCGTTGCCGGCAAAAATATAGACCTGCTTGAAAAACAAGCAAGGGAATTTAAACCGAAAACAGTTGCCGTGCAGGATGAAAAGGCGGCAAAAGATTTAAAACTGCGCTTAAATGATACCGATATACAGGTTTTATCGGGAACGGATGGCGTTTGCTTTGCCGCATCCGATAAGGGCGACACCGTGCTTAATGCCATTGTAGGTATTGCGGGACTGCGCCCCACACTCGCGGCTATAAAATCAGGCAAAACAATAGCCCTTGCTAACAAGGAAACGCTTGTAACCGCGGGCGACATTGTTAAGCGTGAGCTTAAAAAATACGGTGTAAATTTATTGCCTGTTGACAGTGAACACTCGGCAATTTTTCAAAGTCTGCAAGGCGCTCCCCGAGAGAGACTCAGCAAAATTATATTAACCGCATCGGGTGGCCCGTTCTACTCTAAAAAACGAGAAGATTTGGTGGATGTTACTCCTGCTGATGCGCTGAAACATCCCAACTGGTCGATGGGGGCTAAAATTACCATTGATTCGGCAACTCTTATGAATAAGGGCCTTGAGGTTATCGAGGCGGTGCATCTTTTCGATGTATCGGCAAACGATATTGAGGTACTTGTGCATAGGCAAAGCATTGTGCATTCGGCAGTAGAGTTTGTGGATGGCGGTGTTATTGCCCAGCTTGGCACCCCCGATATGAAATTGCCGATACAATATGCGTTTACCTATCCCGATAGAAAGTATCTTGGTGGAGAACGGCTTGATTTATCAAAGCTCGGTTCATTAACCTTTGAAAAACCCGATACCGAAACCTTCCGCTGCCTGCCGCTTTGTATTAAAGCAATAGATGAGGGCGGACTTAAACCCGCCGCCGCAAACGGTGCTAACGAAGAAGCGGTAAAGCTTTTCTTGGAGGGTAAAATTAAGTTTTTGCAAATTGCCGATTTAGTCCAAAATGCAATAGAAAATCAAAAATCGGTTAATACTTTCAGCGTTGAGGATGTTTTTGATGCCGATTTTGCGGCTCGAGAGCTTGTTAGAAATTCCATAAAATAAATAGAAAGTAGGGTGGAGATTATTTCTTCCTTTATTTCGGTGCTTAATAATATATGGCCTTATGTTGTGGCGGTGCTCGTGTTTATTGTGCTTATAATTATTCACGAGTTTGGCCATTTTATAGCCGCAAAGGCTTTAGGCGTTCGCGTTAATGAGTTTGCTGTAGGTTTTGGACCCAAGCTTTTTGCAAAGCAGTGGGGAGAAACAACATATAAAGTAAATTTAATACCGCTCGGTGGCTACTGCGCCATGGAGGGCGAGGATGAAGATAGCACAGATGAAAAGGCTTTTTGTAATAAAAAAGCTTGGCGCCGATTTGTAATTGTTGTTGCGGGCGCGCTCTTTAACCTTATTTTAGGTGTTATTTTGGTCGCCGTATCGTTAGCCCCCGGTAAATACTTTGCAACAACTACTGTGGCACAATTTGCCGATGATGCTGTGAGTGTAAATTCGGGTCTTAAGGTCGGCGATGAGATAATTGCCGTTGATACAAGAAAAATTTATACAACCTACGATTTAAGTTATGCCTTCATGGGAATATCTGATGGTATGGTAGACATAACGGTTTTACGCGATGGTAAAAAAGTAACGCTTAACGATGTTACCTTCAAAACCGAAAAGCTTGAGGGTGTTGACTATATTTCGGTTGATTTTTGGGTAGAGCCCGAAGAAAAAACCTTTTTTAACTATGTGAAACAAACCGTAAAAAATACGATATCTTATGCGCGTGTTGTATGGTTTTCTCTGATTGATTTAATAGGCGGCCGATTCGGGCTTAATGCAGTATCGGGCCCTGTCGGCGTTACGGCGGCGATCGGCAGCGCCGCAAAGGCAAACATTATGAATTTAATACCGATAATGGCGCTAATAACCATAAACCTCGGTATTTTCAATTTATTGCCCATCCCAGCCCTCGATGGCGGACGTCTCTTGTTCATTTTGTTTGAAATGATATTTAGAAAACCCGTTCCCCAAAAGTTTGAGGGAATTGTGCATACGGTTGGTTTTGTACTGCTGTTTGGGTTTATGATTTTAATAACATTTAAGGATATTTGGAAGTTAATAATGGAATAGGTTAGGCGAAATACTTCTATTTCGCCACAAAATCTTTGATTTTGCGACAAGCCACTTAATAAGTGGCTTGTAGAAACGCCTTTAACGCGTTTCGACTAACTACAATTATTATAACGGGGTAAAGTATGTTTACTAACGATATTACAAAGAAAGTAAAGATAGGCAATATTTATATCGGTGGCGGTGAGAGGGTTGCTATTCAGTCAATGCTTAATGTACGCGCTGATGATATAGAGGGTAATGTGCGCCAAGCGATAGAACTCGAAAAGGCGGGCTGTGAAATCGTGCGCGTTTCGGTGCCCGATAAAGCGGCAGTAGAGCTTATCTATAAAATTAAAGAAAAGATAAATATTCCTCTTGTTGCCGATATACATTTTGATTATCGTTTAGCATTAGATTCGGTTGCCGCAGGCGTTGATAAAATTCGCATAAACCCCGGTAATATTGGCGATGATGCTAATGTTAAAAAGGTTGCCGATGCTTGCCGA
>SVOM01000046.1 GCA_015066405.1 Oscillospiraceae bacterium | reverse complement strand
CTTTCCATTATCCGCAAATGCACCGATCTAAAGGAACTGACACCTGAACTCGTCAATCGGCTAATAACAAAGATTGAAGTCTTTGATAGCACCAAAGACGAAAATGGCAAAAAGCACGTTCCTATTAAGGTTCATTTTATTGGTGTGGGTGTTATTGTAATTCCTGATGGGAAGACAATTCTTGAGACTTATGAAGAAATCCGCAAGAATCCGCCAAGAGTGGCGTGAAAGAGAAATACGGCGTAGCCTTTATCGGCTACACCGTATCCTACATACCCGACTGTCCTTAGCCACCTCTGGCTAAAGTGGGCGGGATTTTATTTTTCACTATTCACTTTTTACTAAAAAATTTGTTAAATGGATTTTTCGACTATTGTAAGAGCACTTTAATTATGATATTATAGAATTGCCACATAAAACCTAATACTATGATAGGGCTTTGTGTAGCGTATATCGGAGGTTGTTTTTCTCGGTGTGCGTAACCTTTGGCGATATATCTCTTTTATTTTATGTTTTTTGGGGGGAAATGTTATGGAATCTAAATTCACAGGTGGTTTGCTTGGTATGATTGGTATTGCCCTTCTTCAAGCACTTATAATCTTTTTTACCCTTGGTATTGGTGCACCTTGGGCGATTTGCTTAAAGGAATCATGGTACGTAAAGCATACGGTTATTGATGGGCATCGTTTGACTTTTGATGGCACCGGTGCTCAGCTTTTCGGTAATTATATCAAATGGTTTTTACTCACAATAATCACATTTGGTATTTATTCTTTCTGGCTTACAATTAAAATGCAACAGTGGGTTACAAAACACACTCATATGGAAAAGATTTAAAGAGAAGTATTGGTTTCACGCCGAGAATAAAAACAAGCCGTGAGTTTCACGGCTTGTTTTATTGACTATAGATGTTATTTGCCTTCCATGACGGTTCTGATTTTATCATAGTAGGGGAAATAAATTGATGAGCGGAAAACTCCGTCAATTATAAATGTATCATCGGTTGGCTTTTTAGTTGCTGTAAAGGTTTGTATTTTTTGGCTTCCAAAGTATACAGTAAATTGCTTGCCACCCGATTTGGTATAGGCATTTGCCAGCTTTTCGGCACCCGATTTTGAGAGCTTAAAATTGAACTGCTTCATAAAAGTATCGCTGTTTTTATGTGATATACTTGTAGCATCAAGCTCAGAAAAAACAGTTTTACCGTTTGCATCAACAACCGTAACGTAAGGTATCATAGTGTATGCGCTGCTTTTATTGGTTGATTTGTTTTGAGCAAACATCCAACTTATAAGTTCACGGTCGGCAAATGCATCGAGCCATGCCGAGTGAGAGGTGGCATCGAGCCGCGTAAATTTAATTTTTTTACCGCCCGCGCCCGTTATTGCGCTATACATTTCTTCCGAGCGTTCGATTTGTACTGTATCATCCAGTTTGCCGTGGTATATCCAAATAGGAATATTTGTCATTTTGCCGGCTTGTGAGGGATCGCCCCAACCGCATATCGGAACACCCGCGGCAAAGTGATCGCCATATCTTTGCAGTACCGACCATGTGCCGTAGCCGCCCATAGAAAGTCCCATAACGTATATACGGTTTTTATCGCAAGAGTAGTTTTCCTCAACGTTATAAAGCACCTTCATAGCGGCGGCAAGCCAACCTTTTTCATAACCGCCGTCATCAAAATTCCACCAGCCATCACTCGGGCACTGGGGTGCTACGATAATGGCTTTTGTAACGACATCTGCATTTATTTCAAATAACGGTTCCAAAATTTTTGTGGCGGTTGTGTGGTCGCTTCCGCGCTCGCCCGCACCGTGCAAAAAGAAGATAACGGGGTATTTTTTATTTGCTGAGTAGCCTTCCGGCAAATATAAAGAATACGGTATTTTTTTGCCCGATACCGAGTCAGAGTAGCTGAGCTTTTTAAAGGTAGGCATTACAAATTCATCGGTAATGGTAAAGGTGTTTGTGATTTTTTCGGCGCGCTCGTTATCTAATGTTTCGGGAGTGCTCGAAGAACTGCTTACTGACGAATTGCTTTCAGAAGATGCCGCCGCAGAACTATTATCATTTTTTTCGCTGATAACCGATGATGTGCCTGCATCCGTTTCGGGCGATTTGTTATTATTCAACGTCAGTATTAAAATACCGACGGCTGCTGTGATTAATACAACAACGGCAGAAATTATCGATACTAAAATTATTATTTGTTGTTTTTTCTTTTTTGAGTTGCTTTTCATATCGCACGTTCCTTTCGTTAATATGGGTAGAAAAATTCCTTTTCTGCCATATAGGTTGTGCACCCAAATAAGTGCATTTTTATTATAAATGATGCATATAATAAAGTCAAGAGATTTGTTCCCAAATAAGTGCAGGAGAGGTTAAAACTATGAATGTACAAATCGAAAAACAGATCGGCAAAAACATACGGATGTTACGTGAAAATGCAAAAATGACTCAGGATCAGTTGGCGGCGAAGCTTCAAACCGAGGGTTGCGATATAACGCGAAGCGCCTTGGCAAAAATCGAGGTCGGCCAACGTCATTTGTATGCGGATGAAATTATTTTGATTACAAGTATTTTAAAAACAACATACAATGAAATCTTGAATATTGATTTAGAAATGAGCCAAATTTAATTGGCTCGTTTTTATATATTGCTTGTTATTAAAACTAAATTGTGTTATACTCACACTGTGTGGGGTGGTTTTATGAGCGAGAAGAAAAAAGAATTTTTGCGTACAATAAAATTTGTTTTATTTTCAATAAGCGCGGGCGTAATTCAAATAGCGAGCTTTACGTTGTTTGAAGAGCTTTTGCACCTAACCCACTGGGTATCGTATTTGGTATCCCTTATTTTATCGGTTTTGTGGAACTTCACACTAAACCGCAAGTTCACGTTTTGTTCGGCAAACAATGTTCCCATTGCCATGCTCAAGGTGGCGGGGTTCTATCTTGTATTTACACCGTTATCAACTTGGTGGACGGCGGTGCTTACAGGAGCAAATGTGGGACTGAATGAATATATTGTATTAGCTTTAACGATGCTTGTAAATTTCGTTACCGAGTATTTGTTTGACCGCTTTATTGTTTTTGGCGGCAGTATTGATAGCGCAAAGGATGTAAAAAATGATTAATTTAGGAAATGTATTTATCTTAGGCGACAGTTATTCAACATTTAAGGAAAGTATACCCGAAGGCTTTGCAACCTATTATTATGAAGGTAGGGAGAATTTTGACGTAAATTCGCCTGAGGACACCTGGTGGGGAATGCTTTTAAATAAGGTTAACGCTAATTTAGTTCTTAATTCAAGCTGGTCGGGCACTACAATTTGTAATACGGGATATAATGGCGATGATTACTCGGATAAGTCCTTTGTTGCACGCTTTGATAAACTCGTAAATGATGGTTTTTTTAAAAACAACAAAATAGATACAATGCTTCTCTTTGGTGGCACTAATGACTGCTGGGCATATTCGCCATTGGGAGAAAAGAAAACGGAAAACTGGACAAAAGAAGATTTATATTCTTTCAAACCCGCGTTTTGTTATCTTATTGACCGCATAAGAAAAGAACTGCCCGAAGCGAGATTAATCAGTATTTTGAACACACACTTTTTGCCCGAGTTTGATAATGCCATTAAAGGCTTAAGCGAAGAATTAAAGGTTGAAACTATAGTTCTAAACGATATCGAAAAAATCAATGGTCATCCCAATAAAAAGGGTATGGAGCAAATTTGTGAGCAGGTGTTAGAACATCTGAAAACAACTAAAAAATGTATTTATTAATTGTGAAATATTTGAGGTAAAGAATTGCAAAAAGAAATTCTAACAAGAGAAATAATAAAAAGTGATTTAAAGCGCCGAATGAAAAAAGGTATATTTGTTGTCTCAACGATATATATAATTATACTGCCATTGTATGCTTTGTTAATATATTTCTCTAAAAAATGGGAGATTTGCAGCGATTTTGTATGGTTCGCTTTTATTATTTTGTTTATAGTTTTGTTGTGTGCATCGCTTTTTCGATTATACTGGGTACACTTACTTGTTCTTGCAGTTAAAAAAGATAAATATAAATTAGAAAAAGAAAAATTAAATAATATAAAAGAGCTTTTTTATACTCATGGTTCGGGAATAATGGAGTTTGAGAATTGTGGAAATTTTTGGTTGTTTTTTTCTAAACGGCTTAAATATCAGATACCTTTAGAGAATTATCACTGGTCAAATACGTATAATATGACCGATAAAGGTGTCTGTAATTATTCTACAATCGGCGATGAGTTCTATTTAGTAGTTATTGGAAAAAGATTTGTGGTAGCTGTTTATAACACAAAGCTTTTTCAGTTGGATAATTAAAATTTATTGTTTTTTTAAAAAACAGTTGACAAATGGTTTTTATAGTGCTATACTCTAAAACATCAAAGGCAACGACGAAGACGGCCGAAGATAAAAGTTTACAGAGAGTCGGTGTTTGGTGCAAACCGATAACAATTATTTTCAAGAGCCCATCCCTTCCGAGCCGGAAATATGAACAACGTCCGTTTAGTAATGTTTCCCGTGATTGCTGCGTAAAGGCATAGGAATTGATAGATTCCAAGAGTGGCAGTTTCAACTGCAATTTGAGTGGTACCGCGAGTGTTTATTCACACCCGTCTCAAAGTTTTTGAGACGGGTGTTTTTTTATTTTAATTTTATTTTTAAGGAGGAATGAAAAATGGCAGCAGTTTCTAACGACAAACTTTTAGAGGTGGCTTTACGAATTAGGGAGATGAGAGAAATTGCCGGCATTTCCACCGAAGAAATGGCAGAAAAAACCGAGGTATCGGTTGAGGAATATAAAGATTATGAAGCAGGCAAACTCGATTTTCCGTTTAGTTTTATCCACAAATGTGCATTAAGCTTTGGGCTTGGCATTACCGATTTGCTTGAGGGACACAGCGCCCACTTGTCGTCCTACACAGTAACCCGTAAGGGCCAGGGACAGCAAACGGCTAAGGAGAACGGCATTGAAATCCAAAACTTAGCTCCGCTTTTTCGCAAAAAGATAGCAGAGCCATATTGGGTTAAATATGAGTTCGACCCCGAGCTTCAAAACAAGCCCATCCATTTAACCAAGCATTCAGGTCAGGAATTTGACTTTGTTATGAAGGGTCGCCTTAAAGTTCAGGTAGGCGATAATGTTGAATATCTCGAAGAGGGCGACAGCATCTACTATAACTCTTCAACCCCGCACGGTATGATAGCGGTGGATGGCGAGGACTGCCTTTTCGTAGCAGTTGTACTACCGGGCGAAGATGTTAAGGAGCCTGAGCTTCGCCGTACACTTATTTCAAGCGGTACCGCTAAGGCGGGAACCGCGGCTGATAAATTTATTAAAACTACGGTGGATGAAAACGGACTGCTTAAAGCAATTGATTTTGTAAATGAAGATAAGTTCAATTTCGGCTTTGACGTAGTTGATGAAATCGCAAATAAAGACCCCGAAAAGACCGCTATGATTCACATAGCAAACGATAAAACCGAGCGTGTGTTTACCTTTAAGGATATGAAGCAGGCATCAAACCGTTGCGCTAACTACTTTAAGTCCTTAGGCATCAAAAAAGGCGATAAGGTAATGCTAATACTCAAACGCCACTATCAGTTCTGGTTTGCTATCGTGGCTCTCCACAAACTTGGTGCCGTTGCAATTCCCGCCACAAACCTTTTGCAAGAGCACGACCTTGACTACCGCTTTAATACTGCGGGTGTTAGCGCAATCGTTTGTACGGCTGATGGCGATGTTGCAAATCAAGTAGATTTAGCCCAGAAAAACAGTCCCACACTTAAAACCAAAATCTTGGTTGGTGGCGAAAAGGACGGCTGGCATAATTTTGATGAAGAATATAACCTTTACAGCACTCATTTTGACCGCACCGAAGATACCGCTTGCGGCGATGATACAATGCTTATGTTCTTTACATCGGGCACTACGGGCTATCCCAAAATTGCCGAGCACAGTTATAAATATGCACTCGGTCATTATATAACCGCTAAATATTGGCACGGCGTTTATGCTGATGGGCTCCACTTTACAATCTCCGAAACAGGTTGGGGTAAAGCACTTTGGGGCAAGCTTTACGGCCAGTGGTTGTGCGAAGGTGCAGTATTTACCTATGACTTCGATAGATTCAGCGCCGCAGATATATTGCCAATGTTCAAGAAATATAACATCACTACCTTCTGTGCGCCGCCTACTATGCTTCGTATGATGGTTAAGGAAGACATCTCAAGGTATGATTTATCATCCATCAAGCATATGACAACGGCGGGCGAAGCCCTCAATCCCGAGGTTTACAAGCAATTTGAAAAAGCAACGGGCCTTAAAATTATGGAGGGCTTCGGTCAAACAGAGCTCACGCTCGTAATTGCTAACCTTATGGGCGATACGCATAAACTCGGCTCTATGGGTAAACCCGTACCGCTTTATGATGTTGATATACTCGATATGGACGGCAACCCAGTGGCAGACGGTGAAACGGGCGAAATCGTTGTTAAAACCAGCGATAAAGTGCCTTGCGGACTCTTTAAGGGCTACTATGGTAATAAGGAAAAGACCGATGAAGTATGGTACGATGGCTACTACCACACAGGCGATACCGCTTGGCGTGATGAGGATGGCTTCTATTGGTATGTTGGTCGTGTTGATGATGTTATCAAGTCCTCGGGCTACCGCATAGGACCGTTCGAAATCGAGAGCGTAATTATGGAATTGCCTTACGTGCTCGAGTGCGGTGTTTCAGCCGCTCCCGATGAAGTAAGAGGTCAGGTGGTTAAAGCGAGTATCGTGCTTGTTAAGGGGACCGAACCGACAGACGAGCTCAAGAAAGAAATACAAGATTATGTTAAGAGCCATACCGCTCCTTACAAATATCCGCGTATAGTTGAGTTCAAAACCGAATTACCCAAGACAATAAGCGGAAAAATTCAGCGAAATAAGCTTTAAAATTCCCTAAAAAACTTGACAAAAGGCCAAAGTTGTGATAACCTATTATGTATCAAATTAATAAAGGCGACGACGAAGAGTAAGTCGGCAACTGTCGATTAAGAGAAGCAGCGGTTGGTGCGAGCTGTCAGAGATGGTCCCGATTTTGTAACTTCTGAGCCGCGGGGAAGAAAATCTATTAAAGATAAGTAGAACCCCGCCGTGATTGCTGCGTAAAGGCATAGGAATTGTTAGATTCCAAGAGTGGCAGTTTTTAACTGCAATTTGAGTGGTACCGCGGGTATTTAATAAATTAAGTGCTCGTCTCAAAGTCATTACTTTGGGGCGAGTATTTTTATTCCCCCACAAAAACTGACGGAGGAAAAAATATGTCTAAAACAACGGGGCTTGATTTTAAAATCAAGGAAATGTCAGCTCGTATTAAAGAGCTGCGCGAAATTGAAAATTTAACTATTGAGCAAATGGCTGAGCAAACGGGTGTTAGCGCTGAAGAATATGCGGCCTGTGAAAAGGGCGAAAGCGATTTAAACTTTGCCTTTATTTATCGTTGCGCCCAAATTTTCCGCGTTAACGTTACCGATATTATCGAGGGTCAGTCGCCTACACTGCGTTCTTACACAGTAACTCGCCGTGGCAACGGTCAGAGAATTGAAAAGGCGCACGGTGACCTATTATAACTTAG
>SVOM01000010.1 GCA_015066405.1 Oscillospiraceae bacterium | reverse complement strand
TATCTCCTATTGCAAAAATACATTTGCCATTTTTGAGAAAATCGGTAATTTTTGTAGAGAAGGAAAGACGGGCGATATTTTTATACTTGTTTTCCAAACTTTCAACAAACACTAATATATCAGCATTTTTTTGAACTTCCTGCACTTCATCAAGTTTGAGCGCACCTTTAACCAAGCATCCACCAAAATTTAAAGCTTTTTCCTGCTCGGGTGTTAGCGTATCGGTTGTATAAATATCGAGTTCTGCTTTAATGCCGTCTTTATTTATTTCCCCAAGCGTCTTGGCGATAGCAGCAAGCGATAACCATCTTCCAATTATTAGCTTGCCTGTATATACCATTTTAATTGGTTTGTTCAGAGGCTTTTCTTCAAAAGGTATCTGTGAAAAATCAATTCCCTTTGTTAAAATCTCACTGTCAACACCAAAAATACGGTCATATTCTTCCTTTTGCTTTGGCGCAATAACTAACAGCTTATCGCTGTTATCTACTATAAATTTAACGTGTCTGCGCAAAACGAATCTCGAAATCAGTGAAACAGGATTTTTGCTTACGGTCTTGTAAGTATAATTGTCATCCGCAAGATATGATATAACGGGTTTTCCTGTTTTCTTAATTATGTATCTTTGTATCCTGCCCATATATATAGTCGGGTAAATTGGGATAAAAAGGACGTCCGGTTCAAATTCTTCAATAAATCTATCGAGTTCCCTTGTCTTCCACTTTCCGATTTTCCAAACTATTTCTCGACAAAAGCCTAATAAACCACTGAATTTTTTGCCGCCTAATGTATATAATTTTTGTTCGCTATCGGCAGCAGTTTTATTTTTATCAGAAATATTATTTTCGTTTTCTACTTTCTGGCCTGTAACGATGCTTCTTTTAAAGACACTTTTAATTACAGAATTTTCGGAAATCCTAAAAAATTTATTACAAATTTGTGTTTTGGGCAAAGCAGATTTTGTATAAATTTGTGCAATTCTATCTCTGTCCCAGCACTTAAAAAATTGTATAAGCGTATTAATTCCAGTATTATCACGCCAGGCGTTAGTGGAAACCACCAATACTTTTGGAAGATTTTGATTCTTCATTGTTCTCACCTTATCTTACAAATAATTTTAAGAGCAAGCATCATAATTTCAAATCCGCACAAGCGATAAATCTTATTGAAAATTTTTGTTCGCGGATTGTAATCGTATTTTAACAGTTTAGCAAGTTGCTTTATTTCTTTATGGTGCTTTTTCTTGTTTTTATCTTTAAGACCTGTGTAAAGGATAAGCATATTACAATAAAGTTTTGCTAAAGAATGATATAGCGCTTTTCTGTATTCATCCGAGATTTGTGCATCGCCAATTCCTTTGTTCCATTTTTTTAACAAATACATACAATCATCAAGATTTTTGATTTTTGCGCTCGAAGTGATGGAGTTCTCTCGCTGACGGTAAACTATAAAATCTCTATCAATGCCTGTAATACTCTGTGCTTTAAGCAGCAGTCCGTAGTACCATTCCTGATCTTCACCAAGCAAACCCTTTTCGAAATAAATCTCGTTTTCTTTTATTAATTCCAAGCGAACTGATTTAGTCCACGCCGAGCAATAAAAGGCATCTTGTTTTACCAAATAACCAATACGTTCCCACATTGTTTCATAGCGATTTATATCGGGCAAGAAAAATTTACACTCAGAAAACTCGTTGGTTTTCTCAAAATATTTTTTAAACTTATAGCACACTATGTCAGGTTCGTCTTTTGCATTCAGGTATACCGTTTCAAGAAAATCGTTTGATGAAATGTAATCATCACTGTCTATATATACAACGTATTTACCGTTTGCCGATTTAGTGCCTACATTTCTGGCATCGGAAAGTCCACCGTTTTCTTTATGTATTACCTTTACGCGACTATCCTTTGCTGCATATGCATCGCATATATTTCCACTTAAATCCGTTGAACCATCATCTACCAAGATTAACTCAAAATCAGTAAATGTCTGCGATAAAATGCTATCCACACATTCCTTTAAGTACTTTTCGACATTATAAACGGGAACAACAACACTGAAAAACATACTATCTCACTCCGTTAATAACACTTTTAATTTCTCGGCCTTCTATTGCCGCACAAACATTTTCAGACATATGAACTCTCAAACGCTCATTCAGTTCTTGTGAAATTGCCGAAACACCAGGGAGAACAACAACATTTTTAAGGCGGCGAAATTTGTTAGTTATGGGGTTGGGTATTTTTTCAAACATATCAAGTACCGCACCGCCAATACCGCCTGTTTTTAATGCAGTATAAAAATCATCGTTATTAAATACCGACTTGCGACCAACGTTAACGATTACTGCATTTTTAGACATACAACAAAACAAATCTTTATCTATAAAACCACGGGTTTGCTCATTATCGGGCAAGGTGGATATAATATAATCATACCCGCCTATATTTTCTTTTAACTGCTCTACCGTACGCAATATTTTTTTGTACGGTTCTTTATCGGGGCAATACGGGTCGTACCCCTCGATTTGCATTTCAAATCCTACAAGTCTTTCTGCTACAGCGGTGCCGATATTGCCAGCCCCCATTATCAAAACCTTTTTATCTTTGAGCTCGGTTATGGTGTTGTAGCCTCTTGTCAGTTTGAAACGGCGGTTATTGGGGTTATTTCGTATTTTTTTTGCCATTTGTAAAATACCAAAAACCACAGTTTCTGCTATCGGCACACTATAAACCGAACCTGCATTAGCAACGGCAATACCTTTTTGGGCATAAACTTCCAGCGGTACAGAATCAAATCCCGCACTTGTTAACTGAAATAGTTTAAGCGTAGGAAAATTCAGTTTTGCCGCCACAACAGCCATAGCTCTGCTACCGCAAATGGCAATGATTTCATCGTTGTTATTATATTTTTCCAATTCCTTTGGGGTCGAAACATTAACAATGCTTATTTCGCTGAGCATTTCGGTAGTAAGTGTTTTATCGGTAAGAACTATCATTTTAACCTCTATCAACAATTTGTTTTACTGTTTTCTTTACTGCTAACTTGTTCTCGATAAACTGTTCATTTGTCCATTTTGAAAGCTTTTCTTCTTCGGCGCGTATTTTTGCGATTTCTTTTGCTAAGTCAAGCTGTGGTTTGCCATCAGCATCTACTTCGTTTCTAAAAGTGCGGGAAAGGATTACGCTTGAAGAACCAAGTCGATAATGCTCGGCTAAAATACGGTCGGCCGGTAAAATACCTTCGCCTATTTTACCCATACCGCCAAAGCCAAAAGGAATGCCCTTTGCTTTGATTTTTTCGGCCATATAATCAACCAATCCGCCGCTTAATACTTCAAACATAAAGGTAAGTCCAAGACCTATATGTAAATCGTTAAGACCGATATACAGTTCATCCACGCCGTCAACCGCTAAAATATCATCTATTCGGGACATTGCCTGTGTAGTTTCTATCATAGGTACCGTTTTTGCTCTGCCATTTACAAGATTTACAAAGGTTTTAACATCTTCTGCATCGTAAACCATAGGCAGCATAATTAAATCCGCACCCGCATCACACACTGCATCAATTTCGCTCTTTAAAAGCGGATTTATCGGATTAACGCGAACCAGTAATTCCGATTTTTTTAACACTTTTCTAAGCGGCAACACATCATCAACTGTGTTTTGAGTTATAAAGGTATTTCTACCTTTTTGGCGGTCGGCCTTATTGATATATTCAAGGTCAAGAAAAATACGGTCAACTCCGCACTCTTCCGCTTTTTTAGCAAAAACAGGGTCGCCAGTTAAAAGCATTAATTTCATAACATTTACCTTTCTGCATCTATAATTTGTTCATAACGCAATAATTGTTGTTTTAACATAATCTCCCGATCATAATATTTCTCTGTTTGCTCGCGTGCATTATCACCGAGAAATTTTAGCTTTTGGGTATCACTTATAAGTTGTTCTATTGCCCCCAGTAAAGCCATATCACTTTTGGGCTCTACCGTAATACAAGATACTCCATTTTCAAATACCTCTGATGCTCCCGGTATATCGGTTGTTATAATGGGTAGTGCCATAGCACCTGCTTCCTGCAGTACCATACCAAAGCCCTCCCTATATGACGGGTGAACATAAACATCCATAGCGGCATAATAACCAATAATTTCAGAAGCTTTTTGGGGGCCTGTAAAAATTACCGAATCAGAATTTTTTGCCCAATTTATAAGTTCAACATCGATTTCATTTCCAATTTCATCAGGGCCAATACAAAGCAGTTTGATTTTTTGGCTTTCCTCTAATTTCCTTACTGCCGACAATAATACAGCAGTGCCTTTATCCTTTGACAGTCGGCCAACAAAACCAATTACAAATTCTTCACCGAGATTCAACTCTCCACGAATTTTTGCGCGTTTTTTTTCTTTCAAAGTTATATCGTAGTTGCTTAAATCTACGCCAATAGTCCCGCCCCTACCGACAACTACTGCCTTGTCGGGAACATACAATTTTTCTTCTACTGCGAACTGTTTATTAGCAGGACTTACAGCATTTATGTATCTTGACAGATTACAGGTTATCTTTTCGATACACTTAAACAATTTGCGCGATACTCCCGAAAATCCAACATAACGAATACCCCATTGGCAATAAAGAGTGTTCTTTATCTTAGCCAGTTTTGCCGCTATACTTGCATAAAAAGCGGCATTGGGTGTTGCATATTGTACCAAGTCAAATTTTTCTCTTTTAAAAATCTTTGTCAGTTCTATCACGGCGCCGATACCCGAAATACTAACACCCCTACCCATCTTTATCGGGATATAATTTATATATTCAGGTAAACTTTCGGCAAACTGCTCATCAGTATCGCAAATAAAGTATATCTCCCAATCAGGATGCTCTCTCTTAAAATACTCGGCCTGTGCTAAAATAAAGGTTCTTAAAGTAACCGAAACCGTTGTTATAAAACAAACTTTTTTCATTTTATCTTTTTTGCAGGAACACCTACATAGGTCCCTGCTTCCTCAATATTTTTTACTACTGCGGCCCCTGAACCAACAATAACATTATCACAAATAGAAATTCCGTTGTTGACAACACTGCCTGCGCCTATCCAACAATTATTTCCGATTTTTGAAACGCCGCAAATCGTAGTCCTCGGAGCAACCATTGAAAACTCACCAACTACACAATCGTGTTCCACAACGGCACCTGTATTTATGATCGTATGTTTTGAAATTTTGGTGTAAGCATTTATTATTGCCCCAGCAAAAACAACCGTACCCTCTTCAATAACAACTTCTCGCGCAATAATCGCCGAAGGATGCACAAGTGTTGCATAATCCAATTTATAAGTTTCGCATATCTTTTTGCGAAATGCATTGTTACCGATAGCAATTATAAATTTTTTACCCTGGGCGAATTTTTCGCATTCACTTATTTTTCCTAATCTTTTTGCGCCAAATATCTCTATATCCGTGTCATAGTCGTCTAAGAATCCGACAATATTGTAATCATTTCTTAATGCCAAATCGGCAACCGATTTGGCGTGTCCTCCACCGCCGATAATAATTAAATCAGACATTTACAGTCTCCTTCTCTGTTCCCTTGAACTCTTCCATAGTAACCGATGTTTCGGATGTAATCCCTTCCCTTGCAAAAACGGCCGCAACCGTTTTAAAAAGAATTTTTAGGTCATTTAAAAAAGTAATGTTATGTACATATTCAACATCGTATTCAAATTTTTCTTCCCACGATACCGCATTTCTGCCATTTACCTGGGCAAGCCCCGTAAGACCCGGACGAACCAAATGCCGTTGTTTTTGCTCATCGCTATAAAGCGGCAAATATTTAACAAGCAACGGGCGTGGACCGATTACCGACATATCACCTATTAGAATATTTATAAGTTCAGGTAATTCATCAAGACTTGTAGAACGCAAAAATTTCCCATACTTTGTTAGACGCTTTTCATCCGGTAACAATTCCCCGTTTTCATCTTTTTCACAGGTCATTGTGCGAAATTTAATCAGCTTAAATATCTTTTCATCCTTACCGGGACGCTCTTGTGTGAAAAATGGATTGCCTTTCATTACCATTAAACCAATTATAGTTAAAATGATAAGCAGTGGCGACAAAACCATTATCGCACACAAGGACAATACGAAATCCAGCGGACGCTTTATGAACTTAGCGTACATACTTTTCTCCTCAAAATATTTTTTAGAACATACTCCTAATAACCGAAATTACCTTGTCCTGTTCCTCTTCTGTCATCTTGATATCACTCGGAAGGCAAAGTCCTCTGCGGAAGATATCTTCATTTACAGGAGTGTCTTCACGATAGATAAAATCATACCCCTCAAATACCGGTTGCATATGCATTGGCTTCCAGATAGGACGTGCCTCAATATTTTCTTCATCAAGGCGTTTCATAATTTCCATCGGGTCTACATCGCAGTTTTCATCAATTAAAATACAAGAAAGCCAAAAATTTGGTTTCATTCCGTCTAAGTACGGATTCATTGTAATCGGAAGGTCGGCAAATGCCTCTTTATATCTTTTATAAATTTTTTCTTTGAGGTCTCTATGCTCCTCTAAATGTAAAAGTTGTCCGCGACCTATTCCGGCAACAACATTTGACATACGGTAGTTATATCCTATTTCCTTATGCTCGTACCAGGGCTTCGGCTCGCGCGATTGTGTTGCCCAGAAAAAAGCCTTATCGCGAGAATTTGTGTCTTCCGTAATAAGCATACCGCCGCCGGAAGTTGTAATTATCTTATTACCATTAAAACTGATAACGTTATACTTTCCAAAGGTTCCGCACTTTCTTCCGTTATATGTAGCAGCCAGTGCCTCGGCAGCATCTTCAACAATAACAGCTTTGTGCTCTTTGCAAATTTCCATTATCTCATCCATCTTTGCAGGTGTGCCGTAAAGATGTGCAAGAGCCACAACCTTTGCCTGTGGATACTTTTCAAACGCCATTCTAAGACACTCAGGATCCATATTCCAGGTTTCTCGCTCAGAGTCAATAAACACTTGTGTTGCACCCTCGTATGAAACGGGGTTAATTGTTGCCGCAAATGTCATATCGGAGCAAAGAACTATATCGCCTCTCTTTACACCGGCAAGCTTCATTGCTAAATGTAAAGCCGCCGTGCCCGAACATAACGCCAATGTATGATAAGGCGTTGGTGTATTATCGCTTAAATATCGGCTCATTTCATTTTCGAAGCCATCGCAATTAAACCCTAAAGGGGCTATCCAGTTACGGTCAAAAGCTTCCTTTACAAATTCAAGTTCTTCACTATGCATAGTGGGGGTAGATAATAAAATTCTTTTGGGCATATTAGCATCTCCTTGTTAGTACACAAAAATGGCATACTACACCGCATTATAATTCACTCTATTATACTACTTTATTAATATAATGTCAATGCTTTGCAACCTTTTTACCCACATAATCAGCTTGACATATTTCATAGTTTTTCGCAAAAAACCCCGCCGAAACGGCGGGGGTTTTTAAGTAAGTTATTTATTTTTTAAAGCATAAAGAGCGTTCCCTGGCTCTGAGGATTTTATAGTTTATATTAGTCCTCAGCTATCTCACGTACCATCTCTTGAGCCTGAACCTCAGGGTCAAAGTTATACATGGGCTCGATATCTTCTTTTTTCTTAACTCTTCTCAAATAATTGGCAGTTATTTTTACAACCAATGGAGAAAGCGCAAGCACGCCAATAAGGTTAGGAATCATCATAAGACCGTTAAATGTATCTGAAATATCCCATGCAAGTGAAGAGGTAAGAATTGCACCAAAAATAACTGTACATACGTGAATTATACGGAAAATAAATGTTGTCTTGGCACCAAATAAATACTCCCAAGCCTTTGAGCCATAGTGAGACCAACCAAGAACGGTAGTGAATGCAAACAAGAACATTGCAACAGCAATAAACTTCTCACCAATATTGCCCCACGGGAACACCGAGTTGAATGCGCCACCAACCAGCGTTGCATCGGTATATCCTTCGGCAATTTCACCTGTTAAAACATTAAATACACCGCCATCAAGTCCACCGGCAGTAAGGATTACAAGTGCTGTCATAGTGCAAACCACCATAGTATCAGCAAACACTTCAAAGATACCCCACATACCTTGTTTCACGGGTTCTTTAATGTTAGAGTTTGAATGAACCATAACCGAAGAACCAAGACCTGCTTCGTTTGAGAATACACCACGTTTAAAGCCCTGTGTAACAACCTTACCGATAACAGCACCGATACCGCCGCCAACAAATGCTTCAGGCTTAAATGCATTAACGAAAATTGCTTTGAAAGCGGGCAATATATTTGCATAGTTTACACCAATGATAACAAGACTTCCAAAGACAAAAAGCACTACCATAAATGGAACTATTTTTTCCGCAACATTAGCGATTCTTTTTAATCCGCCAAGTGTAATGAGGGCGGTAAGAATCATAATAACGGCACCGAGAATTATGTTATAAAGTGAAACGCCCGAAAACACTTCAATAGAAGAAAGAGCTGATACATTGAAAGCTTGAGCTATATTGGTAACTATCTTGTTTACCTGTCCCATGCTTCCTATTCCGAATGAAGCGAGCATCGCAAAAATACAGAAGAGAACTGCAAGCACTTTGCCTACATACTTCATGCCCTTTTTCTTGCCAAGGCCATCAGCAAGATAATACATGGCACCGCCCGACCATTCTCCGTTTTCATTCTTGCGGCGATAATAAATACCAAGTACATTTTCTGCATAGTTTGTCATCATGCCAAAGAATGCAGCAACCCACATCCAAAATACTGCGCCTGCGCCACCTATACAAATAGCAGCGGCAACACCCGCTATATTACCGGTTCCAACCGTTGCGGCAAGTGCGGTACAAAGAGCTTGGAAAGGAGAAATTGAGCCCTTTTCCTTGCTATGCTTGATAACATCTTTGTTGAAAAGGCTGCCAAGCGTTTGTTTAAACCACATACCGATATGTGTAACTTGGAAAAATTTTGTAAGCACAGTAACAATTATACCTGTACCAACAAGTAAAAGCAGTCCGAAAGCGCCCCAAACTACACTATTAATTTCACCATTTACGCTTTCGATGGTTTGTAAGATTTTGTCCATTAAAATGAACCCCCTATAAAAATATTTTCGAGTAAAAAAATAAAAACCACTAACCAAAAGGATAGCGGTAAAAAAACATAAAGCATTAAATCAGGACATTATATCCCGATAATAGCACTGTCCTTTTACCTGAGAGATTCAGCGAAACCGCCTTGCACCTTCGGTACTCTTTTTTTTCAAGAGCTTCTCCAGAGCCACATAACATTCCAGTCCCTATCCGTACCCGGACGCCTGAGAGTTTTACTCCTTCGGCAGGTTAAAAAACCGTTCCCCAAAGAATGTCGTCGTTTATTAAATTACACTTGATTTTAGCACTTTTGCAGAGTGATGTCAATAGAAAAATGAATTTATTATATTATTTTGTCGAAAATGTTTTTTGGGTACCCATCAGAGTGTAACTCCCTGCCAGTAAAAGTAAATTATAAAACAAACGGGCGATTCACGAATCGCCCCTACAGGCAGACCGCAACGCCAATCGCGGCGTTGCGGCTGCGTCGCCGAACTCCTGCGGAGTTCAAATCCAGTGATACATAAAAACATCCAAGCACCAAAAGGTGCTTGGGGTTAAAAATTATTTTTGTTTGTGTACATCGGAGATACTCTGCGTCGGCAAGATTTTGACCGCTTCGAGCGGTGCCCAAAATCTTTTGCCTTACTCGAGACTTTGGCAGACCGCAACGCCTATCGCGGCGTTGCGGCTGCGTCGCCGAACTCCTGCGGAGTTCAAATCTCTCGAAACATAAAAACATCCAAGCACCAAAAGGTGCTTGGATGTTTTTGGTGACCCATCGGAGATTCGAACTCCGGACACCTTGATTAAAAGTCAAGTGCTCTGCCAGCTGAGCTAATGGATCAAATTTGCGACTTGTATATTATATCAACCAAATTAAGTATTGTCAATACTTTTCTTCATTATTCGGAAAAAATTTTTATCCACGCGAGGAACGCCTCGCGTGGATGTTATAATTTTATTTTCCGTTTACAAGCAAGCCGCCAAAATATGTTTCAGCGCCGTCTTCAAACTCAATTTTTATTGTATGCTCGCCATCGCTTAAATTATGAGCAAACATAAATGCCTGCGCATGAGCGTATTGCTGGAAGCTCCATTTTTTAGAGTTTACTCCAAAATCTTGCCACTCGCCACCATCAATTTGATAACGCAAGGAAAACTCTTTGTCGCCACCCTTAATATTAAACAACATACCAAGTGTAGCGCCGTTAAACTTACCCGTTATGGTTGCCTTACCCTTAACATCGGCGCAGTTTTGCAGCAGTGTCTTATTTATAACACTCTTGCCTGTATCATACATCCCTACACTAACGGGCAACTGTACTACGGTTGCCGCGCCCGAAACCGTTAACATATCGGATGTGATTATTGTGGGTTTATCTATAAGATTTTTATAAGCAGGAGCCTTTAAATTAGCCTTATAATCATAAAGCTTCCAGTCTTTTATCTCAAAGTTAAGCTTTTCGGAAAGCGCGGGTTTAATTGTATTGAAATATACCTCATAACCTGCAGCGCTCGGATGGAGATTATCAATAGTATAGTAATATGTGCCGCTATCTTCCTCTAACTTGCCTGCTTTTTCTTTAATTGCAGTACGCAATGGTCCGCCAACATCTATATACGGAATATTGTATTTTTCGGCAACCTCCTTGTATGCTTTTATGGAATCGTTTTTAAACTCGCGCTGGGTTGATAAAAATACTATTTCGGCATATGGGTTAAGTTCCCAAATATTACGAATCAAAGATTCGATTTGAATAAGCAGATCTTCTTTGGCTTGTGTATCATAAAACCAATCGTTTGTGGTATACTCAACAAACACCAAATCGGGCATATCGTGGCCATCGGTGTTCATTAAGGTTTTTTCAAGACGGAATATACCAAAGTTTGTTGCGGTATCTGAAACGCCTGCGTTTACTGTTTCAATAGTGGCTTCGGGATACGTTTCTTTAAACCACGCAGATACACGGTTTACGTATGAAAGTTCTATATCGCCCTTAACACCTTTTAACGGTTTTGCCGCTGAGCCGCCGTATGTAATTGAGCCGCCAAGGTAACCTATTGTGAGTTTTTTATCGCCGCTATGAAGCAGTTTATACGTATTTGAAAGCTGTGTTTCGGCCGCCGCTGCGCCATACTCTACCTTTGCGGGTCCTTCTACCTTGCCGCCACTTTGTGCCATGCCGTTATTGGCGGGCTTTTTATCGCAACCAACAAAGCACAAAAGCAAGAGTGAAAGTGCTAATACAAATGCTATGATTCTTTTCATATTATTTTCCTCCATTTACAATTAAACCGCCCAGTTTTATCGCGGTATTGCTTGAAAATTTGATTTTTACTGTATGCTCGGTATTATCAAGATAATGCTCGAGCATAAACACCTGCGGATGCTCATAAAGCTGGAATGCAAAGCGGTTCTTGTTGACATAGAAACTTTTAACCTCGCCTCCATCGACCTGCCATTCAAGTTCAAAGCCGACACCGCTTAAATCGACCAGTATACCAAGTGTGGAATTAGAGAATGTCGCCATAATCTCACTCTCACCCGTGATATTTGCATAGCAGTTTTCAAATCCCACGCGTTGTACGTTAAGCTCTGTGCCGTACATACCCGCATAGAGTTTGCCTTCCATTATACCGACACTACCCGAAAGTGTTAATTTATCGGCCGTGATAACCATAGGGTTATCTATTAATTTATCACTGAGCGGATTTGGCAAGTTATCTCTATAATTAATTAGTGCTTCGCCACCGATTAGGTTTTCAGCCAAAACCGGTTTTATAATATCAAAATACACTTGATAGCCATTGGCACTTGGATGCAAATTATCTGCAGTATAGTAAAGGCAGCCCGATTTTTCATTTTCATTGCCCTTCTCTATCTTTAATTTTTGCAGTGGACCGCCCACATCAATAAATGAAATGCCGTAATGCTCACACACCTCGCGATAAGCCGCGATAGAATGTGCTTTTTCATAAACGTTTGTGGAAATCATAACAATTTCGGCATACGGGTTATGCTCCCAAATATTGCGGAAAATAGATTCGGCTTGAATTTTAATTTCGGCCATCCCTTGTGTTTCGTACCCAAAATCGTTGGTTGTAAACTCAACAAACACGAGGTCCGGCATATCGTGGCCGACAGTATTCATTAAATTTTGCTCTAACCGATATAGACCAAAATTAGTTGCGGTATCGGAAATACCTGCATTTACTGTTTCTATAACAGCATCGGGGTAGGTTTCCCTAAACCAAGCAGACACGCGATTAACGTACGACTGCATTATATCGCCATCTTTTGAAACCACAACGCCATCCTTTATCACAGTTTTTGCCGAACTGCCGAGCGTTATTGAGCCGCCTATAAAACCGAGGGTTAACCTTTTATTACCCGTTGTGAGTTTTTTATATGCATTTGACAGTTTTATAATAATCGCCCCCTACCATAATAAGTTTATATTAGCATAACCTTCCGTTTATTTCAATGTTTGATTTTGACACTTTTATTAGTTTTTGCCATATTAAAAATGCACCCATAAAAATGGGTGCATTTTGTTTTATTTAACTACGATATTAACAAGCTTTTTGGGAACATAGAGCTCTTTAATAACGGTTTTGCCCTCTATTTCCTTTGCAACATTCAAGTCCTGCTTTGCGGCGGCTATAGCATCGGCAGCGGAAATATCGGCGGCAACATTTATACGCGCACGTATTTTTCCGTTTACCTGTATAGCAATTTCAACGGCTGAGTCAACACATTTTGACTCGTCAAATTCGGGCCACTGTGTTTGATTTAATTTGCCCTCAAAGCCGGCATTAACCCACATTTCTTCAGTGATATGAGGAGCGAAAGGATTAAGAAGAATAATAAGAGTTTTAAACTCATCCCTTGTGATTTTTCCGCTTGCGGCAATTATGTTTAGAAGCGCCATCAATGCAGCAATAGCGGTGTTCATTTTGAGTTCTTCTATATCTTCGGTTACCTTTTTAATGGTGCGGTGCATCTCGGCTTCTATTTCTTTACGATAGCCCGTATCATCGGTCATTATATCGGCAAGCGCCCAAATTCTCTCAAGGAAGCGCTTACAGCCCTTAATTGATGCCGAGCTCCAAGGAGCTGCCTTTTCAAAGTCGCCTATAAACATCTCGTAAAGGCGCATTGTGTCGGCACCGTAATCTCTTACAATCTCATCGGGGTTTACAACGTTGCCGCGAGATTTGGACATTTTCTCGCCGTTCTCACCCAGTATCATACCGTGGCTGGTACGCTTAGCATACGGCTCGGGATTAGGAACAACACCTATATCATAAAGGAATTTATGCCAAAAACGGCTATACAAAAGGTGTAGTGTTGTGTGCTCCATACCGCCGTTGTACCAGTCAACCGGGCCCCAATATTTAAGGGCTTCGGGAGATGCCAGAGCATCATCATTATGCGGGTCGCAATAACGGAGGAAATACCAAGAAGAGCCCGCCCACTGCGGCATTGTATCGGTTTCGCGAAGCGCTGCACCACCGCAAACAGGACAAGTGGTATTTACCCAATCGGTAATTTTAGCCAAGGGAGATTCGCCCGTATCGGTCGGCTCGTAAGAGTCAACATTAGGAAGTAAAAGCGGTAATTCACTTTCAGGAAGCGGTACGTATCCGCACTTATCACACTTAACCATGGGTATCGGCTCGCCCCAATAACGCTGGCGCGAGAACACCCAGTCGCGAAGCTTATAATTAACCTTTTTCTCTCCTAATTTTCTTTCAATCAACCACTCGGCGATTTTTACTTTCGCATCATCAACCGAAAGTCCGTTTAAGAAGCCCGAATTTACCATAATGCCCTTATCGCAATCGGTATAAGCGCACTTTGTTATATCGCCACCTGCAACAACCTCAATTATCGGCAGACCGAATTTTGTAGCAAACTCCCAGTCGCGCTGGTCGTGTCCCGGAACACCCATAACACAACCTGTACCGTAAGAAATAAGAACGTAATCGGAAACAAAAATGGGTATTTCGGTATTATTAACGGGATTGATAGCCATAACACCATCAAGTTTTACGCCTGTTTTATCCTTTGCCAGCTCGGTTCTTTCAAAGTCGGATTTTTTGGCAGAAGCCGCTTGATAATCGCGAACAGCATCCATATTTTTAATGCTATCTGCCCATTTTTCGATTATGGGATGCTCGGGAGAAATTACAACATAGGTTACGCCGAAAAGTGTATCGGCGCGTGTTGAATAAACCTCAAATCCATCGCCCAAGGTTGTGGCAAACTTAATTTGAGTACCGGTAGAACGACCTATCCAGTTGCGCTGCTGGGTCTTAACGCGGTCGATAAAGTTAACTTCATCAAGACCATCCAAAAGCTTCCCAGCATAATCAGTAATTTTGAGCATCCACTGGCTCTTAACCTTATGTACAACCTCACTGCCGCAACGCTCACAACCGCCGTTTACAACCTCTTCGTTAGCAAGAACGCACTTACAGGATGTACACCAGTTAACCGACATTTCTTTTTTATAGGCCAAGCCGTGTTTATATAACTGCAAGAATATCCACTGAGTCCATTTATAGTATGCGGGGTCAGTAGTATTTACCTCCCTACTCCAATCGAATGAGAAGCCGAGAGATTTTAACTGCTCTTTAAAATGAGTGATATTATCCCTTGTAACAATTTCGGGATGAATATGATTTTTTATAGCATAGTTTTCGGTAGGCAAACCGAAAGCATCCCAACCCATAGGATAGAGAACGTTATAGCCCTGCAAACGTTTTTTACGCGCAACAATATCAAGCGCTGTATATGAACGAGGATGACCTACGTGAAGTCCCTGACCTGACGGATACGGAAACTCAACAAGGCCGAAGAATTTGGGCTTAGAATAATCTTCGCCTACCTTAAAGGTTTCTTCATCATCCCATATTTTTTGCCATTTCTTTTCAATTTCGGTGTAATTATACTTTGCCATTTTTATTTCTCCTGTTCGCTGACTAATATACTATCGAGTTCTATCATAGTGCCATCCGCCCACATTTTATCAAGGTTATAAAACTCCCTTGCCTCACGGCTAAACACGTGAACTATAACACTGCCGTAATCGAGCAGCACCCAACCCGTAGATTTGCCTTCAATATGATGCGGCTCTACACCCTGCTCGCTCAGTTTAAACTCAACTTCATCCGCAAGGGCACGAACGTGTGTGGAGGATGTTGCAGTGGCGAGTAAAAAAAACTCGGTAAGCACCGTTAAATCATCTACTTTTAGTGCCGATAAATTTGTGGCCTTTTTCTCATTTAAAGCATTGGCCGCTATATTTAAAATTTTTAGCGATTCCATTTAGTTACCTCTTTTCATTATCTCGTTATACGCATTCATAGTATCGGGATGGATTTGACTTTGCTTTTCAGTTAGTTCCTTTATCGTGTAGGAAAGCGCATATTTCATAGCATCCGCCAAAGAAACATCTACCTTCTCGCGCATAACGTCGACATCCGTATAATCTCGGTCGGCTGATGTAAAGTCCGCAAGATACAGCACTTTTTCAAGCAGTGTCATACCTGCCTTTGCCGTTGTATGATAACGAACTGCGTTTATTATTTCCTTATCATTTATGTTAAGCACATTCTCTATATAAGCTGCGCCCGATACTGCGTGCCATAGTTTTTCACTGTTTTTTGTTATATCGTCAAGCATTATACCAAACTGATTGAAAAAAAGCAACTGCTCTTGGCAAGGAGTGGTTTTTGTTATATCGTGAAGCAGTCCCGCAAGATATGCTTTTTCGGTATTGGCGCCATATTTTTTTGCCAAACGCTTTGCCTCATCGGCCACGCATAAGGAATGGTTATATCTCTTTTCGGTAAGCCGCTCACGCAATATTTCCTTTATTTTTTCGTAATCCATTTATCTATCCCCGTACAAATCGTTATCTCTTATATATTCGAGCACACATTTTGGCAAGTATTTTAAAAGATACTCATCGTTTTCAATATTTTCTCTGATTTCGGTTGAAGATATACCCGTTACGTGATTTTTTAGCACGTTTATTACAGCACCTTCATTTATAAGGTCGCGCACGGCATCATCAAACTGAACATCATCAACACCTACACGGCGAACGGCTATAATCTCGGTCATTTTGAGAATTTCTTTATACTTATACCACTCTTTAAAGCTTACAATCATATCACCGCCGCACACAAGTGCAAATTTTTCGTGAGGATATATTGTTTTTAAATGGCGGAGGGTATCATAGGTATAGCTTCTACCACCACGAAGCAGCTCTACATCGCTAACAATAACATTTTTAATTCCCTGTAATGCTACGCGGCACATTTGTAAACGGTCAGCATCACAAGCGAGGTTATCGCTTATTTTGTGGGGTGGCGTTGCGGTAGGTATAACCAAAACCTTCTCGGTAGAAGGCATCATTAAAACGTTTTGAATTATATCAAGATGTGCATAGTGTATGGGGTTGAAAGTACCCCCGAAAATAACGGTTTTTTTCATATTATTTAACAAGATAAATTTGTTTATTATCTTTATTTTCTCTATAAAGTACTATTTTTGTTCCGATAACCTGTACAACATCGGCACCTATTTTTTCGGCTATCTCATCGGCGCTCTCCCGTGAAGACAAGGGAGATGTTTCAAGTGTACGGATTTTAATAAGCTCGCGGGCGGTCAAAGCATCATCAATTTGTTTGAGTGTTTGCTCACTAATGCCGCCCTTGCCTATTTGTAATATTGTATCCATGGTATTTGCCATACCGCGAAGCTGTGCTCTTTGTTTGCTTGTTAACATATAACTTCACCTTAAATATATTTTTTAATTTCTTCTTTAAATTTTTTTATAGCGTTTGCCCTATGGCTAACTGCATTTTTAACCTCGGGCGGTACAACGCCAAAGCAACCATACTCGGTTATAAAAAGTGGGTCGTAACCGAATCCGCCGTTGCCGTTGGGTTTAGTGTCAATCACGCCCTCAACTGCGCCTTCAACAGTAAATTCCCTACCATCAGGGAAAACGCAGGCAATGGCTGAAATAAAGCGTGCGGTGCGTTTGTTAATCGCCACACCGTCCAATTCCTTTAACAGCTTTTGGTTGTTAGCATTATCATCCCCGTGCTCGCCCGCATAACGCGCCGAGTATATACCCGGGGCGCCGCCAAGATAATCAACACAAAGGCCCGAATCATCCGCAATGGACGGCATACCTGTTGCTTTACAACCTTCGCGGGCTTTAATAAGTGCGTTCTCACGGAAGGTGCTTCCTGTTTCTTCCGCTTCGGGCAGTGGCTTAGCTAAATCCTTTTCCGAAAAAAGAGATATGCCGCTACCCTCAAAAATCTTACCAAATTCCGCCAATTTATGCGCATTTTTGGTTGCCACAAAAAATTTCATTTTAGTTTTCCTCATCAAATAAACTGTTTGCAAATGCCACACTATCAAAGGGCTGTAAATCATCAATTCCCTCGCCCACACCGATATATTTAACGGGTATGCCGAGTTCATTATTGATAGATATTACAATGCCACCCTTTGCGGTGCCATCAAGCTTTGTAAGTACAATGCCCGTAATATCGGTAACCTTGCTAAACTCCCGTGCCTGATTAACGGCATTTTGCCCTGTCGATGCATCGAGTACCAAAAGGGTTTCTTTTGCGGCATCGGGTAGTTCGCGGTTGATAACGCGGTTCATTTTAGCAAGCTCATCCATTAAGTTTTTCTTGTTGTGAAGGCGGCCTGCCGTATCACAAATGATAACATCGGCACGTTTTGACTTTGCCGAGGAAATAGTATCAAACACAACTGATGCGGGATCGGTACCTGCAAGGGAGCTCACAATGGCGGTATTGCTGCGATTTGCCCACTCGGTTAGCTGTTCAATTGCGGCAGCGCGGAAGGTATCGGCAGCACCAAGCACCACATTTTTGCCTTCATTTTTTAAAAGAGAAGCCAGCTTGCCGATGGTTGTGGTTTTACCAACACCGTTAACACCGATTACCATAATTATTGAGGGAGAGGTTGTTATATTAAGCGCCGTATCTCCCTTTAGCATATCGGCAATAATTTCTTTCATTGAATCCTTTATAACCGATGGGTCAGTTATGCCCTCCGCCTTGATTTTTGCGCGTAGCTTATCGCATATATCGGTGGCGGTGGCAACACCTATGTCCGAGGTTATAAGTATCTCTTCAAGCTCTTCGAACAGTTCTTCATCTATCTTTGTAAAACTGTTTATAACTGCATTTATATTATTTACAAGTGCGTTTCGGGTTTTTGTTAAACCGTTTTTGATTTTATCAAAAAAGCCCATTAAAGTTCTCCTTTTAAGAGTTTCTTCTCAAGTTCTGCAACATTGAGTTCCAAAAGCTTTGTAACACCCTTTTCCTGCATAGTAACACCATAAAGCATATCTGCCGCTTCCATAGTACCGCGGCGGTGTGTTACGCAGATAAACTGTGTTGCAAAATCAGATTTTTTCATATACTGTGCAAATCTCTCAACGTTAATATCATCAAGCGCTGTATCAACCTCATCAAGGAAGCAGAACGGCGGTGCGTTAACGTTCATAATTGCAAAGTAAATAGACAGTGCGACAAGTGCCTTCTCGCCGCCTGAAAGTCCATCAAGACTCGGTACATTTTTACCGGGGAGCTTGGCGTTGATATCAATACCGCTCTCAAGTATATTATCGGGGCCGGTAAGAACCAACTGTGCGCTACCGCCGCCGAAAAGCTCGGTAAATGTTTTTGAGAAGCATTCGTTTATACGGTTAAAGCCGACAACAAACATCTCCTGCATTTGAGCGGTTAACTGATTTATAAGTTTGGTAAGCTCGGCTCGTGAGCGCTCAACATCATCAATTTGCTCACGCATAAAGTTATAACGCTCGCTTACCTCTTTATACTCTTCAATAGCCGATACATTAACGTTACCAAGATTTTTAATTTTATTCTTGGTTTCACTTAGTTGCTTTTTGGCTTCCGCAGGGTTCTCTATAGTTATGCCCATATTTTCGGCATCACTGCGAGTAAGACCATATTCATCAAACAACTGTCGAATAACGTTATCGTACTCTTCAAGCATTGTTGCTCTACGCTCGGTAAGGCGGGCAAGCTCGCCACCGATTTTTTCGCGCTCGAGCGTTTTATCGCGCTCATCAGTGCGCATTTCATTTGTTTGCTTTTCAAGATTATTGCGCTCGGCTGTAAACTCTGCAATCTCATTCTCAAAGACAGCAATATTCTTCTTGATTTCCTCAATGGTTGCCTCGATATTGGCAATATCTTGCTGCTTTGCGCCGTTTTGTGCAACTATCTCGGCAATTTCCGCCAAAATCTCATTAATACGAGTTTCACGGTTATTAAGTGCCGCCTCGATAGATTCGGCTACTGCAATAAGGTTTTCCTTATCTTTAGTAAACTCAATTACCGAAAGCTTGAGCGCAGTTATATTTTCGGTTATCTCATCGCGTTTAACCGAAATATTATCTCTGCCACCGATGGATGAATCAATTTCGAGCTGAATTTTTGATTTTTGGAGTTCCAACTCGGTAATAATCTTATCGGCTTCCTCTGCCACTTTACGCAATGCCGATTTTTTCTCTTCGCCCTGATTTTTCTCATCCGCATACTGTGCAAGCAACTGCTCTGCTGCGGCGCGTATATCACCTATACGTTTTAGTTCAGCCAATGCTCTGATTTTATCTTCAGATGCTGTTTTAAGCACATCACGTGCGGCTATAATATCAGCCTCAACGTGTGCTAATTCTTCACTTGAAAGGGCGTATTCTTTTTCAATTCTCGCTGCCTTTTCGGTAAGTTTTTCGATTTCAGCATTAATGCGTTTGATATCTTCCTTACGGCTTAAAAGTCCGGCATTTTTGATAAGCGAGCCACCTGTTAATGAGCCGCCCGCATTGATAACCTGACCGTCCAAAGATACCACCTTAAAGTGATACTTGAACTTTTTGGCAAGAGCCTGCGCCGAATCTATGTCCTCGCACACTACAACTGCGCCGAGCAAATAGCGTATAATCTCGCGATACTTTTCATCGCAGTTTACCAAATCAGCGGCAATACCTACAAAGCCGAAAACATCTTCGTAGCCCGTTTCTGTAAATTCACGCGATTTTATGGAAGAAATCGGCAAAAATGTAGCGCGGCCCGCGTTGGTTTCCTTAAGCTTACCGATAGCGCGTTTGGCATCAGCCTCGGTTTCAACAACAATATTTTGAAGTGCGTTGCCGAGGGCAGTTTCAACGGCTACGGCATACTCTTTTTTAACGTTTATAATACCTGCAACAGGACCGTAAACACCACGCAAAATGCCGTTTTTTGCTTCACTCATTACCGATTTTACCGAGTGGTTGAAGCCCTCCATATTTTTTTCAAGGTCGTGCAATATTTGTATGCGGCGTTTTTTGGCTTCAATATCTAAATGAATATTATCTAAATCGGTCTTTAATGCATCCACCTTTTCTCTGCGAGATGCAAAGCGTAGTTCATAACCCTTTAACGAGTTTTCGCAACCCTTAATATTCTCCTCGAGCGAGTCTACCCATTTTTCAGTTTCACTAAATTCAGTATCAAGTACCGCCTTTTCTTCGTTCTTTTCGGCTATTAATTTATCAAGTCCCTCGGCCCTTAAATTAATTTCATCTATTGCCGAAAGAGATGATAATTTTGCAACACGCTTATCCGCACAAGATACCGATATTTCGTTGAGTTTTTGTGAGAGTTCTTCGATTTTTTTAGAAAAGCTCTCGCTATCGGTAAGCAAGCTGTTAAGCGTATGCTCGGCCTCGATCAACTGACTGTTCAGTTTTTCGATTTCCGCCTGTTTTAAGTTTGCGGCATCAATATTTGCTTTGATTTGGTCTTTTGCCTCATTCTCGGAGTTTTTGAGACTGTCAATTTCTCCATTTAAGCGGTCAATTGATGCATTGTTATGTAGTATATCGTTTTCAATTACCGATATGCTACCCGTAAGCGTTGCCGACTGCTCGCCAAACTTTGAAATTTGCTGGCGTTTTTCATCAATTTTTACCGACAGTTCTGCCGAAAGCTCGGTGTTTTTTTCGGTTGTCTCATAAAACTCGGTAAGGCTTTCCTCAATTTCCTTATACATAACCTCGCAAGCCGTAATCTTGCTTTCGTGGTTGCGAAGTGCTTCTTTAAAGTTATCTAAGGAATAAAGCCACAAGCCGATTTCGAGCTCCTTTTTGATATCGGCAAGCTCTAAAAAGCGCTGTGCCTTACGGCTTTGCTCTTCAAGGGGGCCAACACGGCTTTCAAGCTCCTGCATAATATCGCGAAGGCGCAACAAATTTTCATCCGCAGCGGCTAACTTTCGCTCGGACTCAATTTTTCTATAACGGTATTTAGATATACCCGATGCTTCCTCAAAAATATCGCGGCGCTCGTTCGATTTGGTGCTGATAATGGCATCAATTTTACCTTGTCCTACCATTGAGTAACCGTCGCGGCCAAGACCTGTATCCATAAACAGCTCGTTTATGTCCTTGAGTCGCACCGAAACGTTATTGATAAGATACTCACTCTCGTGCGAGCGGTAGAAACGGCGGGTAATTGATACAAAATCATCGTTAAAATTTAATGACCTATCGGTATTATCGATATTAAGCGTTACCTCACAATAACCGTGCGGACGGCGTGTGGCAGTACCGCCAAAAATAACATCCTCCATAGACTGTCCGCGAAGACTTTTGGTGGATTGTTCACCAAGCACCCAACGCACAGCATCGGAAATATTGCTCTTACCGCTACCGTTAGGGCCAACGATGCCCGTTATACCCTTTCCGAATTTCAGTGTTGTCTTGTCAGCAAAGGACTTAAAGCCCTGAATTTGAATTGAACTTAACAGCACTTTCTTCTCACATCCTTAAAACTTTTAAATCATATTCTCCCAAAGTAATGTCAGGTTTAACCTCGCAGTTAAAACCTAACTCTCTTAAATTTGCTATATTACTACGTTTTTGCCCTATCATTTTAGAAATATTTGATGGATGAACAAAAACTGTATAATTTCCTTGTTTTTCTAATAAACTAATCGCCTTGTTATAAAAAATCTCGGCATCGCACAATTCTTTAAAGGAGGGATGCCACGGACCCGCTACGTATTTTTCGGTGTCTATAGTATGTAGTCCCGTTCTTATAACATTTATGTTTTGCTCTTTAAACAATAACAGCAGTTTTGCCGCCAGTTTTACGGCATCTTCAAGCGTTTGCGGGGTATACGCACCGCTACACCACAAATTTGCCAAATCGGTGTTTTGGAGCACAATGGTTGGATATATCCTTACTGTATCAGGCTTTAGCTTTACAATCTCTTTGGCTGTATATACATCTTTTTCATCGTTACTGCCATAAAGCCCCGTCATCATTTGAAGCCCCAAAGAAAAGCCGTATTCTTTAATAAGACAAGAACTGTTAATCACATCGTTTACAGTATGTCCGCGCTTGTTTAGAGCCAACACATCATCGCACATACTTTGTGCGCCGAGCTCTATCGCCGTTACACCATATTTCTTTAAGGTTTCTAAAATTTCATCATTTATCGCATCGGGTCTTGTTGAAATTCTAATACCCGCAACGCTTTTTTCTAAGACAAATTTATGTGCCGCTGATAAAAGGCGTAGCATATATTCTTTTTCTATTGCCGTAAAACTCCCGCCAAAAAAAGCAATTTCGGTATTCTCGGCATTATAGTTTTTAGATTTTTTTGCCGTTTCTACCGCGCTTATAACCGCTTTTTCATCGGGTATTTCATCAGTTCTTGCAATATACCGCTGATTACAAAAGCTACACATATTTGGACAGCCAAGATGCGGCACAAAAATAGAAATGTTTGCGTGAACTTTGCTCATACTTGTATTCCCATAAGCTCGAGTGCTTGTTTTGCCGCCGCTTGCTCGGCATTTCTTTTACTGCTGCCCGTACCTGTGCCGATAACATTCGAATTTAGGTGTACCTCCACCGTAAAACACTTTTGGTGGTCGGGACCGCTTTCGGCTATCAAGATATATGTCAAACGTTCCTCAGGGTTGCGCTGAACGACCTCCTGCAAGCTGGTCTTATAGTCCTTAAAGGTCTCATTTCCGTGGTTTTGTATTTGGGGCAGTATAAAACGCATAACGTGTTCCCTTGCCCTTTCCATACCGCCATCAAGATAAATTGCGGCAAGCACCGCCTCAAACGCATCGGCTAAAATGGAGGGGCGTTCATTACCGCCGTTTTGCATTTCGCCTTTACCAAGCTTTAAAAACTCGCCTATTTCCAACTGCTTTGAAAACTCACAAAGTGCTTTTTCGCACACAAGCTTTGCTCTGAGCTTCGTAAGCTCCCCCTCGGGCAAATCTTTGAAATTCTTATAAAGATAATCTGCCACGATAATTGATAAAACTGCATCGCCTAAAAATTCAAGACGCTCGTTAGAGCCGCCAAAGCAATGAGTTTCATTGGCATAGGATGAATGCGACAAGGCATTACTCAGTAAATCACGATTATTAAATTTATAACCCAAATTTTCTTCCAAGCCGTGCATTTAAAATTAACCTACCTAATTTATATTTGCGCTGATAGTACCGATAACATCCTTTTCGGTAAAGATTTTTGCTTGACGGATAGCATTTTTTATAGCCACTGCATCGGAACTGCCATGTGCCTTAATAACAGGCTTTGCAACACCGAGCAGCGGTGCACCGCCAACCTCAGAGGCATCCATCTTTTGCTTTATACCCATAATGCCGTTTTTTAGTGTTAAGGTAGCAAGTTTGGTAATTATATTCTTATAAAACACCTTTTTAAGCATTTTAAACATTGTTACTGTTGTGCCCTCTATCAGCTTGAGTGCTATATTACCCGTAAAGCCATCGGTAACAACGCCGTCTACAACGCCTTTTGGCATCTCGCGAGACTCAACGTTACCCACAAAGTTAATGGGGGCATTTTCGAGCAGTTTATATGCTTCTTGTTGCAATTCCCCACCCTTTGTATCTTCGGTACCGATATTAAGAAGGGCAATTTTCGGGTTTTCTCTACCCTCAACCTTTTCGAGATAAACTGAAGCCATAACACCAAACTGCTGTAGCATTTCGGGGCGGCACTCAGCATTAGCACCCATATCCATAAGGAAATACGAAGAATCGGGCGACGGAATCATACTGCCGAGCGCGGGGCGTTTAATTCCCTTAATGCGCTTTACAATAAGCGTACCGCCTACAACTACCGCACCTGTGCTTCCTGCCGATACAAAAGCATCGGCTTTTGAGTCAGCAAGTATACGAAATGCCTCAGCCATTGATGAGCCTTTGTGCGCTTTAAGTAAGGATGTCGGCTCGTCGTGCATTGAGATTACATCGGTAGTATGTACTATTTCAAGATTTTTAAAAGTGATATTATTATCTTCTATGCATTTATTTATAACGGCTTCATCACCCGTTAAAATTATATCAACGCCGAGCTCACTTTCTGCCAGTGCGGCACCTTTGATAATTTCAAGCGGTGCATTATCGCCGCCGAATGCGTCAACTACAACTTTCATTTACTTTTCTCCCTTAAAATAAGATAATGAGCGTTCGGCTAACGCCGCATATCTTTCTTTTTTATCCCTAATATGAGTATCGAGCGGTGGAATAATACCGAAATTTGCGCCCATGGGCTGAAATTTTTCAACCGTTTCATCGGTTATAAATCCCAGCAGTGCGCCTATCATAGTATATTTTGGTAAAATAAGCGGTTGCTCATTTTTTATATGCCTTACCGCGTTTATACCCGCAATTATTCCCGATGCGGCCGATTCCATATACCCTTCAACACCCGATAACTGACCTGCAAAAAATACATTTGCATCATTTTTTAGCGAAAGGTTTTTACTGAGCAATTTCGGCGAATTGATAAAAGTATTACGGTGCATAACGCCATATCTTACAAACTCGGCATTTTGAAGGCCGGGTATTAGCGAAAACACCCTTTTTTGCTCGCCGAATTTAAGATTGGTTTGAAAACCCACAAGGTTGTACATAGTACCTGCCGAGTTTTCTTTTCTTAGTTGCACCACCGCCCACGGTCTGTTACCTGTTCTCGGGTCTCTTAGTCCTACAGGTTTTAGGGGACCAAAGCGAATAGAATCTTCTCCTCTTTTTGCGAGAATTTCTATCGGCATACAGCCCTCGTACACCGTTATGGGTTTATCGAACTCGTGAGTCAGTGCCGACTCAGCACTTATCAGCGCGTTATGAAACGCTGTATATTCTTCCCTATTCATAGGGCAATTTATATAATCATCATCGCCCTTGCCGTAGCGTGAAGCCATAAATGCCACCGAAAAATCAATGCTATCATGGGTTACTATGGGAGCCGCCGCATCGTAAAAATTAAGGTGCTCGGCATTGCATTTTTTAGCAATGTTTTCGGCTAATTTTGTATCGGTTAACGGGCCTGTTGCAACAACAGTTACCGTATCGGTTGGAATTTCTTCCACCACTGCATTATGAACGGTTATGTTGGGATTGTTTTTTATACTCTCGGTAATATATTTACCGAAAAGCTCTCTATCAACCGCCAAGGCACCGCCTGCCGCAACCGAACATTTATCGGCCGACTCTAAACAAACCGAACCGAATTGCCGCATTTCTTCCTTTAAAAGACCTGCCGCCGAATCTATTCTTGCAGCCTTTAGAGAGTTTGAACACACAAGCTCAGCAAACAAGTCGGGACGAGAATGTGCGGGGGAGGTTTTTATGGGTTTCATTTCGTACAAATCAACGTGAATACCCATTTTGGCTATTTGGTTTGCCGCTTCACACCCTGCAAGGCCTGCGCCTAAAACGGTAATACTGTTACTCATTAGTCTTTTTACCCTTTGCGCTTTTTTTGGTGCGGGATGGACAAGCTGAATTCATACAGTATTTCCTGCCGCGGCCCGTTATTATATAACTGCCGCATTCATTACATATATCGCCTGTTGGAAGTCCCGGTGCTGCAAAATCGCACTTAGGATAGTTTGTGCATCCGTAGAAAGCTTTACCCGTCTTTTTAGAGTTGCGTTTTACAAGCTTTGAGCCGCACTTAGGACAGGGTTGTTTAATTTCATCCTCGGGCATAGGCTTGGTGTTTTTACACTCAGGGAAGCCCGGGCACGCCAAGAATTTACCGAAGCGGCTTGATTTTACAACCATTGTTCTGCCGCATTTTTCACATACGACATCACTTTCAACATCGGGCACCTTAACGCGTTTGCCGTTAAGCTCGGACTCGGCATTTTGGAGTTCTACTGCAAAATCTTTATAGAAGTTTTCCATAACCTTTACCCAATTCGCATTGCCCGCGGCAATAGAGTCAAGGTCGGTTTCTACGTTTGCGGTAAACTTAACGTCAACTATATTTTTAAAGTGCTTTGTTATCAAATCTGATACAACTATACCGAGGGATGTGGGTTTTAAAGATTTTTTCTCACGCTCGATATATTCTCGTTGCAAGATATTTGCCATAATTGTGGCGTAGGTTGAAGGTCTGCCTATGCCGTTTTCTTCAAGGGCTTTAATGAGTGTCGGTTCGGTATAACGCGCGGGTGGTAAAGTGAAATGTTGGTTGGAGATAATTTCTTTTAATTTAAGAACATCATTCTCCTTCATTTCGGGCAATACGCCACCGCCTGCTTCCTCTTCATCGCGGCCTTCCTCATATATCTTGGTGTAACCATCAAACTTAACCGAATAACCCGTTGCTTTAAATAAATACTTATTGGCGATTATATCGGCGGCTACCGTATCGTGAACGCAGTTAGCCATAAGGGAAGCTATAAAACGGCACCAAATAAGATTATAGAGTTTATACTGCTCGGCCGACAAGCTACCCTTTACGCTCTCAGGTGTTAAGAATATATCGGTCGGGCGAATTGCCTCGTGCGCATCCTGAGCATTGCCCTTTGTTTTATAAAAGCGTTCAGCCTTGGGCAAATATTTTTCCCCAAAAGCACCTAAAATATAGTTTTTAGCCGCCGCTCTCGCTTCTGCTGAAATACGCAACGAATCGGTACGCATATAGGTAATAAGACCTGCTACGCCACGACCCGCTATATCAACACCCTCGTACAGCTGTTGTGCCACACGCATAGTTTTTTGGGCTGTAAAGTTAAGCTTGCGCGAGGCTTCCTGCTGGAGCGTTGATGTTATAAACGGCGGTGCAGGTTGTTTGTTTCTAACACCCTTTTTGATTTTGGAAACTATATACTCGGCACCATCAAGCTCGGTTACTACTTTTTTGGCGGTTTCCTCATTAGGTAAATCAAGCTTTGTGCCATCATCTAAACCGTAAAATTTAGCAACAAAGGACTTTTTGCCCGATAAGAGCTTTGCATCTATTGTCCAGTATTCTTCGGGTACAAATGCCTGAATTTTCTTTTCTCTATCAACTATCAGTTTAAGCGCAACGCTCTGCACACGTCCTGCTGACAGCCCACGCTTAACCTTTTTCCATAAAAACGGACTTAATTTATAGCCAACCACGCGGTCGAGTGCTCGGCGTGCTTGCTGTGCATCAACTAAATCTAAATCTAATTTACGGGGATTTGCCATACCGTTTTCGATACCTGTTTTGGTAATTTCGTTAAATGTAACGCGATTAGCCTCATCAGTGCTCAGCGCTAAAAGTGTGGCTAAATGCCACGAAATTGCCTCTCCCTCACGGTCAGGGTCGGTTGCGAGATAAACAAAATCAGCATTTGCCGCGGCATTTTGGAGGTTTTTAATAACATCCTTTTTGCCCGAAATTGTTTCATATTTCAGTTCAAAATTATTTTCAATGTCAACACCGAGTTTTGATGTTGGCAAATCGCGAACATGGCCCATTGATGCCATAATTTCATAACCGCTGCCAAGCACCTTTTTTATACTTTTAATCTTTGATGGTGACTCAACTATAACCAGTTTTGACATAACTTACTCCTTAAATTATTTTAATCCGTATCTGCCACCGGGCAGTGCTTCTATATAGCCTAAAATTTCAAGCTCGGTAACAGCCGCCAACATTTCGTTAGCAGTTAGTGTACAGTTAATTTCATCTAACATAAAAATCGGCTTATTTAATTGATTATACACTATTTTTGCATTTTTTGAAAGGTTATTAGCAATAATTTTTTTACTTTTTTGCTCTAATTTTTTATCTACCTGTGCTACAAGCTTATTAGGCGATGCTTCTTTCGGTTTTTCCTCGCTCATTTTAGCGTTTTGCCTAAATGCTTTTTCGGGATTAATTTTATGCGGAAAAGCATTTATATATTCAAAAAACACATCGTTTGCATCGAGCAGAGCCCTTGCACCATCACGAAGCAGTTTGTTAGAGCCCTTATAATGTTCGTAAGTAGGATTGCCGGGTATTACAAACACATCCCTGCCCTGCTCGTTTGCAAGGTTTGCAGTTATAAGTGCACCGCTTTTTTCAGGTGCTTCAACAACCACTGTGCCGAGCGACAGCCCCGCCATAATACGATTGCGCACGGGAAAGGTATATTTTGTAGCCGACTGCTCAGGGAAATACTCACTGATAACTATACCCCGCTTTGCTATCATATCACGAAGCGGTTTATTTTCCTTAAGATATGTATTGTTTATACCACAGCCAAGCACGCAAACTGTGTTGCCGCCAAGGGCGAGCGCGCCTTTATGCGCGGCGGTATCGCTACCCTTAGCGCCACCGCTGACAATCGTAAAGCCCCCGGCACACAGCCGTGCCGCCAATGAAAAAGCCGCTTTTTTACCAAACGGTGATACGTGGCGCGGACCTACAATGCACACTGTCGGTTCGCCGTTTAGCAGTTCTATATTTCCTTTAAAATAAAGCACCAAAGGCGGATTGGAAATTTGTCGAAGCATTTCGGGATAATGCTTATTATTTATGCAAACAGCACTGATGCCGCTATTCTTACAATCATTTAAAACCTTTTGGGCTACGGACAAATTTTTCCTTTTTAATGTGGACAATTCTTTTTCCGAAAAAAGACCTGAAAGTTTTAAATCGTCATAAGAAGTATCAAATACTGCTTTAGCATTACCGTACCTTTCAAGCACGGGAATTACTTTGGCGCTACCCGGTTTTAAAACGGTTTGCAACCACACCCAATATTCCATCATCTTTTAAGCTCCCACATAGCAATGGCCGCCGCTGCCGCCGCATTAAGTGATTCGGCAAAGCCCTGCATCGGTATTGTGATGTTTTGGCTAATTTTCTTAACAGCCTCGGTTAGCCCGTTTGCTTCGTTACCGATAACAACGGCACTGCCGTTTTGAAAAACCACATCACGAATATCTTTGCCGCCCTTTACAACACAGCCGTAGAGCCTTAAGCCGCTATTTTTTAAATCGTCAACAATGTTATCGCTTACGATAATATCAAGGCGAAGCACAGTGCCCATAGATGCACGAATAACTTTAGGGCTATACGGGTCGCAACCATCAGCCGAGACAATAATTCCGTCAACACCTATCGCTTCTGCCGTGCGGGCTATTGCGCCGAGATTTGATGGATCGGCAATATTTTCGAGTGCTACGTACCTGCCGCCGTTATTTATTTTTTTCGCCGTGGCTTGCGGTATTTTACCCACCGCCAAAATTCCTTGCGGGGTTTTTGTGTCGGCAATTTTAGAAAATACGCTTTCGCTTACAAGCAATGTTTCGGCCGCTTTTTCTATATATTTGTTGAGGCTTTTGCCCTGTTTTTCATAATAGTTTTTTGATAAAACAAGCGTTACTATTTCTATGCCGTTATCGGCGCAGTCATCACAAACGCGCAGTCCTTCCGCAACGAAAAGACCCGTATCGCGACGTTCACGAGCCGAGCTTTGCAACTTCACAATACGCTTAATTTCAGCATTATCTTTGCTTGTAATTTCCTTAAAAATTGCCATAAAATTCACCTTTATCAAAAGAAAGTCGCCCGAGATAACTTATATCTCGGGCGTAAAATATTATTTTTCTAAGGCCTTTTTCGCATTCTTTGCAAGAGTAGCAAAACCAGCAGCATCGTTTACTGCCAGATCAGCGAGCATTTTGCGGTTAATCTGAACACCGGACTTTTTAAGACCGTTCATAAATGTTGAATAGTTCATACCGTTGATTTTTGCTGCTGCAGAAATACGGGTAATCCAAAGACGGCGGAAATCACGCTTTTTAAGTCTACGACCAATATAAGCGTAATTACCTGATTTCATAACTGCTTCTTTAGCTGTTTTGAAGAGCTTTGATTTAGCACCAAAATAGCCTTTAGCAAGTTTTAAAGTTTTATTTCTTCTTTTGCGTGTAGATAACGCACCTTTAACTCGTGCCATTATTGTTCCTCCTTAATGACTTAATTATAAGGCATCATTTTCTTTACCTTTGCAACGTTTGTTACATCGGCAACGACTACCTTACGCAAGTTTCTCTTACGCTTTGTTGTTTTCTTGTTTAAAATGTGTGATTTGTAAGCGTGGCCGCGTTTTACAAGACCGGTTTTTGTGAATTTAAAACGCTTTTTTGCACCACTGTGTGTCTTAATTTTAGGCATTTGAAAACCCTCCTTAATTATTAACTTACTTTGACGTTTTCGGCGCTAAGAACATAAGCATATTACGTCCTTCCATTTTAGCAGGTTTTTCGACACTTGCATATTCCGAACAGAATTCTGCGAAACGAGCCATAATCTCTAAACCAATTTCGGGATGACCGAACTCACGGCCACGGAAACGTATAGAAACCTTAACCTTATCGCCCGACTTTAAAAACTTGATGGCGTTTTTGCCCTTTGTTTCAAAATCGTGTGTGTCGATACTGAGCCCGAGGCGAACCTCTTTAACGTCCACTGTTTTTTGATTTTTCTTTGCCTCTTTTTCACGTTTTGCCTGTTCGAAGCGGTATTTACCGAAATCCATTATCTTACAAACGGGCGGTACGGCATTGGGGGCAATGTTAACCAAATCAAGATCTTTAGCCGCGGCGGCTGATAACGCATCCTTAAGCGGCAAAACACCTAACTGTGAACCGTCGGTATCGATTACTCGTACCTCTTTTGCTCTTATTGATTCATTGATCAATACTTCTTTACTGCTGATATTAAAGCACCTCCGACAAGTATAATAACATCAAAAAAGCACGAACGACATAATGTCATCCGTGCATAATTAACCCAATAAACCAGAAGGCTCAAAAGAAAATTATTAACCCTTTAAGACGAAACTTTGGGGTGAGAACGACATTACTGCTCTACTTTATTGCCTATGTATTCTATCACTAAACAAACGGTTTGTCAATAGTTTTTTATTTGTTTTTTAGGTTTCTACCGCCAATTCTTTGATTGAGCGATACTGAAAATCTACATTTCCAAGCAGTTCGGGATGTTTGAGCGCTACTGCCATACCGCGCACAACCGAGTGTGTGGGGTCGCTTGAAACATGCACCTTGGTGCCGAAATACTCTTCAAACAGCTCGGGCATTCCGTTTATAAGGGATGAGCCGCCCGTTAAGTACATACCATCACTCATAATATCGGCCACAAGGTCGGGGTCGGTTTTTTCGAGCACCCGTCGAACCGAATTACAAATTGAAAGCGCCGTATCAATTATTACATCGTAAATCTCGGTAGATGTTATTTCGAACGACTGCGGCATACCTGTGAGCAAATTTCTACCCTTTGCAACTATGGCAACCTCGATAGGTCTTTTAATTACCGTGCTCAACTGCTTTTTTATATGCTCGGCGGTTAACGGACCTATTTCGATATTATATTCTTTTCTTACATATTTCTCAATTAACTCATCAAAGGTATAGCCCGCCGTTTTAGAAGAATCGCACTGTGCGATGCCGCCCAAAGACAAGGTTGCAATATCGGTTGAGCCCGCGCCCATATCAACAATCAAATTACCCTTTGGCTTTGTAAAATCAATACCAAAGCCGATAGCAACAGCAATTGGGTTTTCGACTACCGTTACGTTTCTGCCGCCGCTTTCGTTAACCACCTGCTCAATTGAATGGTGCTGAAGCTCGGTAACGCCCGTAGGCAAAGACGCCATAACGCGTGGACGCACAATACGTTTGCCGAAGCAAGAATGCATATAATTAGTTAGCATTGCTCCCGTTAAATCATAATCGGCAATTATACCGTTTTGAATTGGGCGCACACAAAGTAAACTATCGGGCGTTCTACCCATAGTTTGTTTTGCTTTTTCTCCAAAATAAATCGGCTCCATTGTATCGGCATCAACCGTTACGACACTCGGTTTTTCGAGCACAATTTTTGAATCCGAAAAAATTACGGTTTTTGAAGAGCCAATATCTATACCTATATCGGTTGTTTTCATTTATATCACCAAATACATTATATTTTATATTTTACTTTTTTTCAATACCGAGAACATTTGCTACCGCCACTGCAGAGTATACCTCTTCACAGCCGGCAAAAAGCAACTCTTTGGTACATTCATTAAGTGTGGCACCTGTAGACTTAACATCATCAATAAGCAGTACCTTTTTATAATTAAGCTTTGATATGGGGCGAAACATACCTTTAACATTTTCAAATCTTGCATCGCGCGAAAGCGTATGTTGAGATTTTCTGAAAGGTTTTTTGATTAAAAGGTCTTTATATTGAGCACCCATTTTGCGTGCGAGTGCCTTTGCAATTACCTCGCTATGATTATACCCTTTGCCTATGCGCTTGAATATCGACATCGGCACTGCAGTAATGATATCAAATTTTTGGTCGCTATAATACTTTTCTATCTTTGCGTAGATATTTTCCGCTAAAAATGGTGCTGAATCAAGCCTGCCGTGCAGCTTAAAGTTATAAATCATTTTCATTGAGTTTTCACCCTTATAAAATGGCGCAACACAACCCACAAAGCGATACACAAAACGCCTACACTCGCAGTTTTTATCGGTACCGCCACACACAGCACAAGATTTTTCGATACGCTCGATGTTTTGCTGGCAGGTATCACATAAATCTTCTTTTCTTGCAATAATCTTACCGCACACGGCACAGCGTTTTGGAAAAAACAGCCACAATAAATAATTTAAAAACGCCATTTAGATTTCCACCGCCTTTAAAAAATGTATTAGCCCTGTATAGCGCAGTGTTTTGCGGTCATTGGCCGCCATTTGCCTGAATATTTCCTCGCGGCCGACAACAACCAGCATTTTTTTGGCTCTGGTTACTGCCGTATACAAAAGATTACGGTAACGAAGAAGAGAGGGTACATCAAAAAGCGGAAGCACCACACAGTCAAACTCGCTGCCTTGACTTTTATGCACCGTTACAGCATACGCGAGTTCCAGTTGGCCTAAATCATCTGACAAATACTCAGCCGTTCTATCATCAAATTTTACTTTTAGCAAACCGCTACGCTTGTCCACCACTTCAACTATTCCGATATCACCGTTAAATACGCCGCTGCCCATCTCGCCATCGGGCTTTGTCCACGTAATATCGTAATTATTTTTAACCTGCATTACCTTATCGCCCTCGCGAATATAGACACCCATATAATTTAACTCACGGCGGTTTTTACTCGGCGGATTTATTAGCGACTGCAAGCAATTATTTAGATTTATACTGCCGCCATCCATTTTTCTTGATGGGCAAAGCACCTGTATTTGCTCGGTTTTAGAGAAGCCGTATGCGTTGGGTAAGCGCTCGGTTACAAGTTCAAGAACAGTGTTAACGCACTCTGTAACCGAGTGCCTTTTTACCATAAAGAAATCTGACGAATTATCTATGCTTAAATCTATGTCCTTACCGTCAATTATAGCGTGTGCGCTAACAACGATGCGGCTTTTTTCCGCCTGACGGAACACGGTTTTTAGCTTTACCGAATCTATAGCACCCGAACACAGCAAATCATTTAATACATTGCCCGCACCCACACTTGGCAGCTGGTCGGCATCCCCCACCATAACTATACGGCAACCCGGGCGAAGCGCTCTAAGCAAGCTTTCAAACAACAAGGCATCCACCATTGACATTTCATCTATTATTATGGCATCACATTCAAGCGGGTTGCGTTCATTTTTAGCAAAGATATGCTTGCCGTTATCTGCCCACTCGGTTTCGAGCAAGCGGTGGATGGTTTTGGCTTCATAACCTGTAAGCTCGGTTATACGCTTTGCCGCGCGGCCGGTTGGAGCGGCAAGAATTATATTAAGGTCGCGGTGCTCCAATATTTTTATAATTGCATTAAGGGTTGTGGTTTTGCCTGTCCCCGGGCCACCTGTTAAAATCAGTAAGCCATTATCAACTGCGGCGTGTATCGCCGCTCTTTGCAAATCGCCAAAATTGATTTTAAGAATATTTTCGATTCGGTCAATTTCGAGCTCGTCAACAGGCAGGGTTGACGGTATTTGACTTTTAACGGCACAAAGGCGCGCCGCAATATACTTTTCGGCTTTATAATACTCGGGTAAAAACACGAAATTTTTACCCTCTATTTCCTCTTCAAAGAGCACAAAGCTTTTTAGCATACCTTCAATGGCGATAGCGATATTTTCGCTACCCACCCCCAAAAGCTCTGTCGCAACGCTTGTCAGTTTTTCGGTTGGCAAGCAGGTATGCCCGTTGCCAAGATTCTTTTTAAGTATGTATAAAATGCCCGCTTTTAGTCGCGATGCATTTTCACTATCAACGCCAAAGCTTTCCGCAACCTCTTCAGCGCGGTCAAATGAAAAATCAATACCCTCTTCACACAAAATATAGGGATTATCGTGTATTAAGCGGTCGGCACTACTACCGTATTTTTTGAAAATTTTCAGTGCTTCATCAGGCGTTACACCAAATGGAGATAAAAGCATCATAATATCTTTAAGCCCGAACTGCTTTTGATACTCGGAATTAATATTCATTGCTTTTGCATAAGATATGCCCCGTATTTCCACCAAACGCTCAGGGTAATGCTCAATTATATCGAGTGTGTCCTCACCAAATTTTTCTACAATTAGCCGCGCAGTTGCAGGGCCTACACCCTTGATACTGCCGCTTGATAAATAACGGAGCAATGAAGCACGGTCATTTTTTATAATGCGCTCTACCGTTTCGGCGCGCAACTGCTCGCCATAGCTTGCGTGATAGGTCATCCTACCCGAGCATTCAATGGTATCGCCTTCACTCACAAAGGGCATTGTGCCAACAACGGTAACCCTTTCGCCATCCACTTCCAAAATCAGCACGGTGTAGCCGTTGTGTTCGTTTCTATATGTAATTTTAACTATTGTACCGCACAATTTTTCCTGTGCGTCAGCTCCACCTTGCATTTTGCTCTCCTAAAAATCGTTAGTTTTTCCAAAATCATCGGTAAAAAATATGCCCTTGCCAAAAAAGCGACTCCGACATAAATTCTTTTTTTCATCACTTAATTCATTTGTTACCGCGATAAGCCTTTCGGCATACTTATCCCCGTGCCAACGCATTTCTTCTATCAATGACAATAACTGATGCTCCGCCTCGGCCTCGGTAAGATAGGCAACCAAAACTGTGCGCGGCTTTGTTTTTGGCTTTAAAACAAAATAACATAGGCTATGTACCAATTCACTAAGCCCCACTATTGCCAAAAGCACTGTAATTGTTAACAAAAAAGCCTCTACCATAAAACCACCTCACGCCAGTATATGCGAAAATTTGGTTTTGGTAACTTAAAAGGGCCTCGGTTTTGCTCCGAAACCCTTCACTCAAGACTATTTAATGCTGACAGAAGCTTCGTAACTACCTATCTGCCACAATATTTTACCCGAACGGGACACAACGGTTATAGGCATTATATACTCGCCTGCCGTTTTGCCCGAAACATCTATTTTTGCGCATAAGTCCGAAGCCGAAAGCTTGCTTATAACCGAACTCGGACCGCAAATTTTAACATTTTTAACGGCACTTGTGAGTGTAACCTTTGAGTTGTTTTCGTTGTTTACCACTATTAACTCTGTAATAGTAAATGTCTTTTCGGTATACTTTGATAAATCAAAGGTAACCGTAACAGAGGTTGTGTTGTCAACACTTTCAACCCCGCCCGTAAATTCAAGCGGCATAACAACGCTTGTGTTTTGCTTTGATATTTTGTTTAAATCAATGGGTGGCAGTTCAATTTTTTCAATACTGTCTATGGTTTCGGGCTCGCCCATAATTTCTATTTTGGAATCGGACAGTGTCCACTTTACTGTATTTGCAAAACCAGCAGGAGCACCCGAAAATGTTGCATTCACGGGAACAGTTTTCTTTTTATACACAACCTTTGAAACCTTAACCTCGGATACGCCAAGTGTGTAAAGGTTATTGTTAAGGGTGTTACCCGCCGCGTCAAGTAGCACAATTTCGGCTTCATAGCTTGTTGTCTTTTTGATGGTTTCCTTTTTTTCAACACGCGCTATAACACGCTTGATCTTGTCGGTTTCGGTTTTGGGACCCGATATTTTTATATTATTATCTCCGGGGTTGTTGAACTTAAGTCCCCTATCAATAAGTCCTGCGGCAGCAAGTGAAGCATCGAGTTTAATATTATTCGCTTCAATTTCCACCGTGTAGGAATTCTCGGTTACATAGTCAAACTTTGTTGAGATTTCCGATGGAGATACGCTTAAAATAGCATAGTCGCCATTCAAAGTCTTTTTAGATGCCGTGAGCGATACCGAATACTGTCCGGGTGCTGTTACCGACTGCAAGGAAGGGGTAACATCGATATCATCGGCAGTAAGGTTGCTCACGATATACGCAGGACCTTGTACGCGCACATTAACATTGCGCTCCATAGCTCCGCTTATTTCCTGCAAGCCGCTTTCTCCCAAAGCCGTACCTTGAGTGTTGATATTTATCGGCAATGATATGGTTTTTTCGATGGTCGGTGTTTGATTTATAACAACCGACAACCAAATAACAAAAGCCACTAAAACGGAAAAAATCGCAACAGCTTTTTTATTGCTTGTAAGGTCTTTTAATGTAATTTTATTTTTTCCCATAATATACTCCAAATAAACTGTTATTTATCAGATTTGCGGCTAAAAACTCTCTCAAACCACTCTTTGTAAATGCTTTTTTCTTTTTCCTTTTCGGTAATCAATGCTTCGTTGAGATATTCCCTCAAAGACAACTGATTAAACTCTCTATCAATCTTACCATCGTGTGCTACCGAAATAATGCCCGTTTCCTCTGAAACAACAACAACTATTGCATCCGAAACCTCGCTCATTCCAATTGCGGCGCGATGCCTTGTGCCGAGTTGCGAATTTAAGTCGCCATTCGCGGTAAGCGGTAAAATACAACCTGCCGCCATAATCCTGTTTCCTCGCACAACCATACCGCCATCGTGTAGCGGCGATTTGGGATAAAAAATATTTTGCACAATCTCATCCGATATAACGGCATCGATTTCGGTGCCCGTGTTTATAATTTCGCCAAGCGGTGTCTCGCGCTCAAAAACTATCAGCGCACCTATTTTATTTTCGTGCATATTGCCAACGGCCTTACAAATACCGCCGATGCATTTTTCCATGCTTTCGCGTTCGCTATCGATAAGTTGATTTTTACCGATTTTACGCAAATTGCTGCGCCCCACATTTTCAAGAACACGGCGAAGCTCCGGCTGGAATATGATTACTGCAACTACAAGCAAAGATTCACCCACAATGGCAAGCAACCATTTGAGTGTTACCAGCTCAAACCAAGTTGCAACCAAATAAACGGCAAGCAAAATAACAAGCCCTTTTACAAGCTGCCATGCGCGAGAATCTCGCAAGAATCTTATGGTTTGATAAATGATGTAAGCTATTACGGCTATATCTATTAAATCAAAAAAGCGTATATTAGATACGGCATATAAAATTTGACTCCAAAAAGCATTAAAGCCCGCCATTTCTCACATTCCTTTGCACAAAAGTATTAATATACTTAAATAATAACATAAATAAATGTCCGTATCAACCGCTAATATAAAATTTATATAAATTTTAGCATATTTAACAAATAATCAATGTCGTTTTTTGTATTAAAACTGCCGATACTGACCCTCACAGCACCCGTATTTTGCGTGCCGAGTTTTTTATGCGCGGCGGGCGCACAATGAAGCCCCCCTCTGACAGCGATATTTTTATCAGCCAAATACTGTGCCGTTTTCTCACTTGGCACACCCAAAACATTAAACGGAATGACGGGTGCAAATTTATATTCTTCGGGAAACGGAGTATATAAAACTATTTTTTTGTTTTCAGTTAGGTTTTTGTAGAGATACTTTGCAAGACGCATTTCGTGATTATATACGTTGTCTATTCCCCGTTGCTTTATATATTCAACACCTGCTCCAACACCTAAAATTCCGGGGACATTCACTGTACCGCTTTCCATACGCTCGGGCATATCTTGTGGTTGTGTAAAATCAAGGGAAGATGTACCTGTGCCGCCCTCAATTATAGTATCGGCAAGCGGCTTTCTGGCTATTAAAATGCCCGTGCCCATAGGCGCGCAAAGGCCTTTGTGTGCGGCGATACACAAATAATCTATGTGCATTTTTTTCATATCAATTTTTATAACCCCTGCACTTTGCGCCGCATCAACAGCAAATGCAATGCCCTTTTCATAACAAAATTCCCCTATTTTTTCGATAGGGTTTATCTCTCCCGTAACATTTGATGCGTGGGTACAAACAACAAGCTTAGTGTCGTTTTTTATAGCATTTTTAAAGCTTTGTACGGTCTTTTCAGGTTCGGCGGGATAGGTTTTTGCCGCAGTAAAATATGCCTTGCCTTCCTCGGTTAATTTCCAAACGGGGCGCATAACGGCATTATGCTCTATATCGCTTACAACGATATGCCCGTACCCTATATTTGCACCCTTGATAACGCAGTTTAAAGCGTAGGTGCAACTGGGCGTAAACACTACATTTTCTTCGGTATCCGCGCCGAAAAAATCTTTAATTTTTGTGCGAATATCATATATTTTATATGCCGTATCCATGGCAGTTTTGTAACCACTTCTGCCCGGATTTGCATTATATTTTCGAAGAGCAGTGCCTACCGCACTAATTACAGCGGGCGGCTTTATTCCGCTTGTTGCCGCGTTATCAAGGTATATCACAAATAGTACTCCGTTTCGTAATTTAGTTAGAGTTATTGTCTATACTTTTAACATCGAGTACTTTTACATCCGCTTTACCGAGAATCGACAAAATATTTTGTATATTTCCCACGGCAACAATTCCGTAACCGCAGCCGATTCTGTCCGCCGCAAAGGAACGCTGGGTGTATGCCTTTATGCCGTTACGGCGAAGCGCTTCTCTACCCTTTACGGCATAGGTTACGGTGCCGGTTACAAAAAAATTCTTATCCATTGAGAACACCGTTTTTTGAAAATTTTACAAGTACTTGTACATTACAGTTTATGTGGCTTTACTCAATTTGCCACAGCTTCCGTTTTATATAAATTCACTACCGTAACCAAGCTTAATAATGAGATAATCATACCCAAAAATCCGAAAATTTTAAGTGTGATAAACATTACCAACAAGCATATAAGCGGCGGAACGCCTACGCTTTTTCCAACAAATTTCGGCTCAAGTAAATGGTGCACCGCAAGCGTGCAAACATATAAAAACACAAGCACCGCTAAATAGAAAAAATCGCCCGAAAAGGCCGATATAACGGCCCACGGAATAATCACTGTGCCTGCGCCCAAAACGGGCAACAAATCAACAAATGTTATAAAAACAGCCCATAAAAAAGCATTCTTATTGCCTATTATCAGCAGCGTTAAAAAACAAAGTGAAAAAATTATAAGAGAAATTACCCCGTAGCCTTTAAACATACGCAAAATATTTGTAGCCATAATGCTTTTAATTTTTTTAATCAACAAAATTTTATCATTTGGCACGGCAGACATAAAAAAGTTTTTAAGTGGCTCATATTCGTTAGCAAAATAGCACCCTGCTGCTACTGTAACGGCGAAGCTTAAAAGAAATTTAGGCACATTTGATACCGTTTTTGTAAGTAAATTTGGAACGTTTTTGCCCACAAAATCGGCTATTTGCTGCGGTATATTGGCGGCAAACGATAAAGCCGCCGATTTTGCCGATTCGGGTAAATATTTTTCGAGCCGCAAAATCAGAGAATTAAACCCTTGAGATAGACCTGTTAAGGTATTTTCAAGCCAACCTATAATATTGCTTTTTTCGATGCTGTGCACCACAAAAAACACCGCCGCCCCAACCAATAAAAACAGCATCAAAAATGATGCTAACACCAACAAAATATTGATATATTTGGCCTTGATTTTAAGCTTTTTCGATAGCAAAACCGATGGTTTACGAAGCAAAAATACAAGCAAAAAAGCCACAACAAACGGCAATAAATAACCTACTAAAAATCGATAAAAAATAAAAATCATTGCAAAAATCACACTATAATATGCCACACTGATTATAAAGTGTTTTTTACGGTCTTCCATCACACAATTCCCTCCCAAACCTTATATTCCCCAAAAAGCAATGTTTTTTATATAAAATCTCATTGAAAAACAAAAAAATATGTGTTATATTATATTAAATAAACTTATTAGGATGGTAAAAGATGATTAATATTGCCATAATGGGCCACGGAGTTGTGGGCTCGGGAGTTGCAGAGGTTATTTTTTCACATAGCGACTCTATTGAAAAAAAAGCAAAGCGAAAAATTAATATCAAATATATACTTGATTTGCGTGATTTCCCAAATCTTGCATATTCTGATAGATTTATCAAGGATTTCAGCATTATTTTAAACGACCCCGATATCAAGGTTGTTGCCGAGGTTATGGGTGGGGTTAATCCTGCGTTTGATTTCGTTAAATCTTGCCTTTTGGCAGGTAAAAGCGTTGTTACCTCCAACAAAGAGTTGGTTGCCGCAAAGGGTGCTGAGCTTTTGAAAATCGCACAAGATAATAACGTCAACTTCCTTTTTGAAGCGAGTGTTGGCGGTGGTATACCAGTGCTTCGCCCAATGGCGCAGTGCCTTAACGCAAACGAGATTACCGAAATTTACGGCATACTCAATGGAACCACAAACTTTATACTTACAAAAATGGTTAAGGAAAACCTATCGTTTGATGTGGCTCTCAAAATGGCACAGGATTTGGGCTACGCCGAAAGAAATCCCGATGCCGATGTTTTGGGCCACGATGCTTGCAGAAAAATTTGTATTCTTGCGGCGCTCGGTTTTGGAAAGCACGTATATCCCGAGCAGGTTGAAACCGAAGGTATTACCAAAATTTCTCTTGATGATGTTGATTATGCCGATAAACTCGGCTATGTTATAAAGCTTATCGGCAGTGCAAAACGCCTTGACGAAAATAAAATATCGGCAAGCGTATACCCTGCTCTTGTGTCGCACAATAATATGCTCTCGGGTGTAAACGATGTTTACAACGCCGTAAGTGTTAAGGGCGATGCGGTTGATGATGTTATGTTCTACGGCAGGGGCGCGGGCAAATTCCCGACAGCCAGTGCCGTTGTTGCCGATATAATTGACTGTGTGAAGCACCTGAGTGCGAGAAAATATCTTTCTTGGGACGAAGGCTTTGATGGTTACGTTGAAAAACTCGAGAACACGCCAACTAAGCTATATGTGCATTTGGAAAAATGCAATGAGAGAACGCTTGATGAGATAAAAGCTCTCTTTGATGCCACCGAAATTTTAAACAATGGCATTGCTAAGGAAATCGTTTTTATAACCAAAAAGGACATCGAAAAAGCGTTACGTGAAAAAATAGGTAAAATCACATCCGCCACGGTTAAATCGGTATTACACGTTATATAGAAAAATTCCACATCGCAAGATGTGGAATTTTAATTATTATGAAACCGCCGCGCCGAAATCAAATATATCATCAACCGTTCGTGATTCATCAGCGCCTGTGCCATAATTTTCAAGCACATTTGTATACGCCTCGGGGGTAAGCCCAACAAGTACGGTTTGTGCCGCAATAACCGATGTTTCACTGCTAAAACCTGCGTGATTCCAAGGTAATACAAAATTGCCGTTAATTTTAACGCGTATAATTATTTGGTGCAGCACCTGATTTATGCCCGCCGAATAAAAATTACTCTCAAAATCGGTAATCACACTTGCCGATATTTGCATACGGAATTTTACACTCGGTCCAAAGCCCAAGGTGTATTCATTACCAAAAAGTGTGCCGACAGGAATTGCCACAATATGCTCGTCTGTTTGCCCTATTGCCTCACTAATGCGTGATGAAATCTCGCTTTTTAATTTGTTGATTTTGACAATATCTATTTCGAGCGCCGTAATATTTTGTTGCTCGTTTTTTGTAAGCTTTACTATTTCATCATATGTAACGGTGCCTTCATCCATTTGCTCGCCTATTATGCGGTTGGCGATATTAAAGGCAAGTATTGCGGCATCATTTTTTGCCGCGTTAAGTATAACCTTTCTCACCGAAAAATAAGAATAAACCGATACTGCCAAAAGCACCGCGGCAGCAAGTAACGCTACTGCCGTTATCAGTGGGCGGTTTTTTCTTTTTTTGCGGTATTTTGCCATAAAAACACCCGCTTTCCGTACTACATAATACGAAAAACGGGTTGTTTTTGTTAATCGAACTTTTTGTTGTGATGCTCGGCAAAGAACTTAATCAACTGCGCGGCATTATCAAAACCGATGCGGCTGTCAAGACACAAATCATACATTGTGGCGTTGCCCCATTTTAAATCGGAAAAATAGTTATAATAGTTTGCGCGCTTTTTATCGGCCTTACGAATTTCCTCGGAGGCTTGAGCACGGCTACATCCGCTAAACTCACAAACGCGGTTAATTCTGCGGTCGGTATCGGTATGGATGAACACCGATAAAACATTGTTATAATCCTTTAAAATACTGTTTGCGCAACGTCCTACAAAAATGCACGATTCTTTATCGGCAATTTTTCTGATAATATCGGCTTGCGCTGCAAAAACGCGGTCAATAAGCGGCATTGTGGGTGAACCTGCAACGGTATGCTCAAACGAATATGCACCAAGCGACAAGGAATACAAAAAGCTGCTTGTGGGCTTTTCATCGTATGCCTTGAGCACCTCTTCGCTTATGCCACTTTCCTTGGAGGCTAAATCGATAAGCTCCTTATCATACATTTTAATGCCTAAAAGTTTTGATAATTCTTTGGCAATTTCGTGCCCGCCGCTGGCATACTGGCGACCTATGGTAATAATCAAATTATCGTTCATACTTTTCTCCTCTTTTAATACATCAAATAAATTATACAATAATATATTATTTTTTTCAATAAAAAATTATTTGGCTTTTTAACCCTTTTATTATTTACAAAACCCCGATATTGTGATATTATGCGTTAGAGGTGTTAAATAATGGCAGAAATTTTAGAAATAATTATGATAGTAAGCTTTGGTGCATCGTGGCCGCTTAACGTTATAAAATCATATAAAGCGCGCACGGCAAAGGGAAAAAGCATAGCATTTTTGCTACTTATATTCTTCGGCTATATTGCGGGTATCGCATCTAAATTTGTAAACCCTGCATATATGGCGGCGTTCTCTGAAAAGTGGTATGTACTTTTCTTCTACGTTTTAAACTTTATTATGGTTGGCGCGGATATAGTTATGTATATACGCAACAAAAAGCTTGATAAGGAAGCGGCAAAAAACGAGAATAATTAAGGGTGTTTATAAAGATAACATATACGATTTGTAAACAACAAATAGACCAACCGAAAGGTTGGTCTATTTTAATATGGTGCGGTTGTTCTTAACGGATTCGAGAAATTAAACTTAAAACAACCGACAATCACACATATATTTCTACCGTATCAATCGGCACATTGGTGTTTTCAAAAATAATAATATAAAATGTATATACAAGATGAGTTGTATATACAAAAAAGGAGAAAATACTGATGTTAAAATTTATAGAAGAGTTTTATTACGGTAATTTAGATCCACAGGCTCGTAGCACGAAACAGAACAAAACTGTTCAAAAGCAGATGGAAATCTTGATGCTAAACGAAGACTATCTAACCGAGAACCTTTCGGGCGAAAGTAAAAAGAAATTTCTTGAGTTTTCTAATGCTTGGAGCGTAGTCAACGGAGAATCCAATCTCGACAGTTTTATTATGGGTTTCCGTCTTGGTGCTCAATTCACATACGATACGTTTGTAAACGATGAGGCTCCGTTTATGGACTTGCTAAAGGAGTAAGCACTATGAAGGAAAAGAAATTTTATATTGTATTAGATGACTTTGAACGTCGGGCGGTTGTGAACTGTATGAATGAAATGCGTAACTCTCTCATTGAGGACGGCAAATGCGCTGATGCTTTGGATGAAGTTCTGCTGAAGATTATCCGTTCAAAACAAAAGAAACTTAAAGTTATTTACAAGGAGGTTTAATTATGGAAAAGTATATCTATGATGAAAACAATGGTTTGTGGTACGAACTTCAAGGAGATTATTATATCCCTTGCCTTAAACTCCCCGATGAAGAACAAGTTGAAATCGGTATTTGGGGTCAACGGCATTTGGAACATATCAAACACCACCGCAAAGGTTTCTATACATTGTTAGTCATTGGCTGTGAACTCAACCGCTATCTTGCTGATGTTAATAAGCACGCAGAAGAAATGTTTTCTGAGTTGGTAAATCAAATGAAATCCAGCGAAGGCATCACCGAACAACTAAAAGCAGACAATCAAATGGAATGGGTCCGCCGCATGAACAACATCCGCCAAAGGGCAAATGAGATTATATATAAGGAGTTGATTTATGCATGAGTTGCACTATTCCTAAAGAATCACTTGAATCCTTTGTTCGTGTAATTATGCCTGATATAATTGCTTTCTTTGAATCTGAAGAAGGTCAGCGAGAATATGAAGAATGGCTTAAAACCGAAGAAGGTCAAAAAGACATAAACGAAACTGAATAAGAATAAAACCTCGGCTAAAGTTACATTTGATTGTAATTTCAGCCGAGGTTTTGACAAATAGTATCATATTTATTGCTTTTTTATGTCGCTTGTGCTATAATAACGCTATAAGATTGCATATTAGTTGTAAAAAGGAGTAACCACCGTGGAATTTAGTAAAACTGTTAAAGAGATTCGCACAAGCAGTTTGTTGAGTCAAGAAGACTTTGCCAAAGAATTGGATGTTTCATTTTCTACGGTTAACCGTTGGGAAACAGGAAAGACAAAGCCGAGTTATAATGCGTTGAAGAAAATTAAAATCTTCTGTGAATCAAGAAACATTTTGTTTGATGCAGAAAAGTTCATAAATAACTGATGGCGTTCATTCAAAATATTTAGGATTAGATACGGAGAAATGATATGAGCAATATAATGGATATCATAGCCGAAAAAACAAACGGCAAAAGTTATAAAACATACAAATATTGTTTTGATA
>SVOM01000045.1 GCA_015066405.1 Oscillospiraceae bacterium | reverse complement strand
TTACTTTTGAAATGAAACGTGCTATAATAAATCAAAGGCGGTGAAACTATTGCAGCAAGTATATCCATTTTTCATTTTTCTCTCAATTATTGGCTTGTTGACGAGCCTTATATGTGTATATAGTCATATTAAAGAAAAGAAAAAAGATCCGTATTATATGGTTTCTGCAATTATTTGGTTTTTGCTTCCTATTTTGATGACAATCGGAATGCTATTAAACTCAGAAAAATTAGTTGTTTCTGCAATTTTCTTTCCAATTGGCTTATCTATGATTGTCAATTCCATTGAGCATTTTGTTAGGTATAAAAAGTGTACCCTTATAGTATCTGCAAAATGTATTTCATTTAACACAAGCGGTAAAGGTCATTACTATTCACCACAATTTTCCTATAATTACAACGGGGAATCAATATTGATGTATAGTTTCTCGTCTTATCGCAAAAGAAAATTCAATAAACTTTTTGTAATCAATAACACATACGATATATTTATTAACCCAGAAAATCCAAAACACTGCGTGGACAAAAGATATTTTCCTAAAATCACTATTTTCGTTTTGATTTTTGGGATAATATTTTTAGCTTTTGGTGCATTTGTAGTAATATTTATTTAACACAAAAGCGGAGTGGAAATCCACTCCGCTTTTCTTTTAAATTGTAACAATAATTGCAATAACCGACAAAACCAAAGACAGCCCTGCAAAAACAGTTCCTATTGCTGTCCATAATAACGCCTTGTCGAGTTTTGTGTTGGACATTATGTTCAAAGCGTTAATATGTCTACTTATTTTTAAAGCCGTATTTCCTCTAAATAAATTACTGGAAGTTTCTATCGTTTCATTTAAATCAAACTCTTCTTCAAACACCTTGTAATACCCATCTATCGTTGAAGCAAAAAGAGTTGTACACTTGTCAATCAAATCCGCATATTGATTATTTGAAAGTTTTCGCCCCGAATTAATAAACAAACTATCTATTTCTTTTAATAGTTCATTACATTTCTTGTTAACTTCTTTGTTGAAATCCTCTACGAATTCTAAAACATCGCGTCCTCCGTAAGAACCCGCTTTAACTTCCTGCGCATTGTTTTTAAATAAATGTTTATATTCTTCAAAATATTTATATGTATCTTCTATTTTTTCGTTAATTAATACTGAAAGTTTTTTATATGCCTTTTTATTCATATGTAGTCCTCAGAATCGTTTTTTATATTATATCATATATTAAAAGACTAATCAAGCAAGGTGAAATTTATATCATTTGTGTTAAAAATTAAATTTTGCACATCACAGGGTGCACATCACAGGGGACGGTTCTTTGTGTTGGGCTAAAACGAAAACAGCGAGGTGAAATTCACCTCGCTGTTTTTATACACCGTACAATATATGTTTATTTCTGATATTATGGTCGGTTATGGTATCGTTTATGGCGTATGCCAGCCGCTCCATTTCGGTAGTTTGCAAAGCGGTTAGGTGTTGGGTTTTTAGCTCGTTTGCAATTTTGGCGCATATACGCTCGATGGTTTCGGACTTTTGTTTGGCTTCCTCCTCTTTATTTCCGCTTGAAATCAGATACTCTAAATCATTTGCCAAACTGCCGAGCAGTTCGGCGCCCTTTAGACCTCGGAAGCACCACTTATAGTATGGCATATAGGCGCGGTTAAGCAAGTATATCACGTGCAAGGCGCTGTTAGTAAATTCGAACACTGCAAGCTGTGCCGCTGCCGTGTCTTTCCTTGATAAACACCGAGAAAAATTATACTGCCCCGCCTGTCCCATCAAAAGCAGGTACCCTGCCAGTTTTTTGAGCCGCACGCTTTCGGGAAAATAGCGCAGTTTTTCTCTAATAGCCGTAAACTGCCCTAAATTGTCTTGGAAGACAGCCCCGTTTGTTGCTTCAAGCAAGCTGTATTCGGGAACCGAAAACCACTGTTCGAGCGACAAAGCACCGTCGGTCGTCCCCGTTTTTGCCAAAAAGAACTCATCCATACGAATAACTCCGTGGCGACTGCCACCTACGGGACTCATGATGCTTCGAGGCAAGCCCATAAACTGTTTTGGAAGTTTTGAGTATGCCCGTTCGAGTTGAAAAGCGGTTTTGCGGTCAACTATTTCCTCGCTCGGCAAAAAGATGCAAAAAGCCGGCTCAAAATCGTGGTCGTGCGAGATATCATCATCATAGCCGTAACACTCCGAGCCGCTGCCCGCAAGCCCTACCGCTAAATATGGCAAAATGTGCGGAAACTGCTCTTTTAAAACAGGCTCGCCACACTCATTGTAAAACTTAAAAGATAGCTCAAGTCCTTTCATAAATCCTCCTATAGCGCTCGGTTATCTCATTTGCATAATAAAAATACCCGTAATAAGAAAACACGCTCGCGCACTTTTCCAACACAAACGCATAGTTGCCGTCTTGGCTTTCCTTGCATTCTTCCAAAAGCTCCATTGCCTTTTCTACGTATTCGGCAATTTTTTCGGCACCCGCTTCAAGCCCCTTCTCAGCCTCCACGCAAGAGGCCATATTAAGATATGTTATGGCCTGCTCGGGCGGTTTACCCTCCATAATTTTCAGCGCCTTATTATATAGCGCATAGGCCTTTTCAAAGTCCTTTAAATCTACGCACGCTAAGGCGAAATTGTTATAAAGGCCACCAAAACGCTCATCATTTGGCTCTAAATTCTCGTTATATGTTTCCTCGGCTTTTTTAAATAGTGGGATTGATTTTTCCGCCCTCTCAAACGCTTTATATACCGTTGCGGCATTAAGATAAGAGGTTGCAGCGCCGATATTTTTTTGTAGGTCGTTTTTTTTTATGTGCGCAAGCGCTTTTTCGGCAAAGTCGATAGCGTTTTGCCGTTCGCCAAGCTTGCGGCACAGCCCCATAAGCTCGTTAAACATTAACAGCATACCGCGCGAATCCCTTAAAAGCTCGGCCTCGCTAAGCCAATATAAAAGATGCCTTTTAGCCTCAGCATAACAGTTGCGGCTAAGCAGTTCATCCAATTTCTCTATAACTCTACCGCTATCGATTCTTCCTTTTGCCATAATAACACCTGCCTTTTATTATATTTTACAATATAAAAATGCCGTATGCAAGAAAAAAAGAGGATCCGCCCTCCTCTTTCTAGTTTTTAACAGACTCACATAAAATTTGCGCCTTGCACCATGCGACATAGATTTACTTTTTGTGTTTTTTATGTTACAATGGAATAAATACACTGGGGGGATTCTTATGGATTTTTTTAACCAGCTTGACAAATCAAAAGGCGGTTATATTTTTCTCTCGCATTCGCACGATGATATAATAAAGGTGCGCAAGATACGCAACGAGCTTGAAGAACGCGGTTTTGAGCCGCTGTGTTTTTTCCTTAAATGCCTTTGCGATAATGATGAAATAGAAGATTTAATTAAACGTGAAATTGATGCGCGCGAATGGTTTGTTTTTGTTAACAGCGAAAACTCACGCAAATCAAAATGGGTTACCCTTGAACGCCGATATATTGAGAAAACCGATAATAAGAAGGTAATAACCCTAAACATTGACGATGAAAGTTCCGTTATTGAAGCGATAGATAAAATCACTCATAACCTGCGTATTTTTATGACCTACTCGCCAAAAGATAGAGAAATTGCCCACAAATTTAAGCAGCACCTTGAACATAAAGATTATCTTGTGTTTGATGGAGAAAGCATACCCGCAGGTGCAAATTTTATGGACTCAATATCGGGTGCTATAACAATGGCGGCAAAAGACGGCTGCGTTTTGGCGCTGATTACACCAAACTCTCTTGTATCGAGAAACGTTATTGACGAAATTATGCTTACCATTAATAAGCGTGGCAACATAATACCTGTCGTTTTAGGCGATTTCGAGCTTAGCCCATCTTTTGAGCTTTGTCTTTCGTTATCACGTATGTTCCGCATTTCCGCAAACCCAACCGACAGTGAAATAGCAGATGTAATAGATAAAATAGGTAGAGAAACGGTAAAATAAAAAAGGGCGTATCCAAAACGGATACGCCCAACAATTTTATTATAGCAAAAAGTATATATATGGTCAATATTTTTCTTGTGATTTTTAAACATTTCTCCCTTTTGTATAATGTGGCTTTTTAATTTTCATACAACATTACACATTGTAAAAAGTGTAAAAATATGCTATATTAAAATCAGAAAAAGAAAGGGTGATACCTGTGTTCAGGTAATAACCAAATCACTCTGAAAACTCTATCAACCAAAAACAAAATAATATCATAAATCTATACAAAGGAGAAAAAATTTTGATAGAGTGAAGAGTTTTATATAATACACAAAACTAAAGAAATGAGAGGTACAACAAAAAGATGCTGGATATCAAGAGTGAACAAAAATAACCCTTGACCGAAAGTTTTTAAGGAACGCGGTCAAGGGTTATTTTTTGTTTACTAAAGATTAGAGAAAATCTTAATTGCGGTCTTTACATTTTCCCTCATTGCCTTTTCGGCATCAAGTAATGCATCGTGAAGCTGTGAGTAATTTTTACCCGAAATTGCCTCGCCGCCTGCCTTTGCCATATATGTGTAATAGTTAACCTTACGCACACCGCGTTTTATAACCTCGCGATAATCCTCTTCACTAACACCCGAGCCGCCGTGCATAACTATCGGCACATCAGTTTTGCTGTAAATGTTTGAAACACGCTCAAAATCAAGCTTCGGGGTGTCCTTATAAAAGCCGTGTGCTGTACCGAAAGCGCAAGCCAAGGCATCAATACCTATGATTTTAACAAACCCTGCCGCTTCATCGGGGTCGGTATAGATTGATGAGCCATCAGCTCCGCCACCCTCGCGTGAGCCCTCAATAAGCTCGGCAGGCATAAATCCGCGGTTGCCTAAGAATAATGCGAAAGTCTGTTTTTTCATAAAAACCTCCCTTTGAAATTTCCGCTTTTATTTTAACAAATGCCGTGATATAATTATAGATAATATCATTCCAAAAATGGTAAATTTGTACGGAAAGGGCGGACTTTTATGTCGTTAACATTTAATGTTTCAGAGCTGGAAGAGCTTATGAAATCCTTTTATATGTTATCAGGCATACGCTTCGTGCTTTTTGATGACACTTTCAAGCAAATACTTTCCTACCCCGAAAATGACTGTGCATTTTGCAACATTATGAAAAGCCACCCCGCCACGCGCCGCAAGTGTAATTATGCTGATAAGCGATAATGCCAGCGGTGCGAAAAAGAAAGTAACCATAAAAGTAAAGGAGAGTATTATGAATATAAATAAACTTTTAGAGGGTGTGTCCTGCCAATGCGGGAAGTACCATACCTGTGATATTAAGTATGTGTACATTGAAGATAACGCCTGCGCTCATCTTAACAAAATATGCGAGGAATACCGCAATATTTTAATTGTTGCAGATGAAAACACTTATAGTGCCGCCGGCGAAAAGACCGAAAGAGAGCTTCAAGGCAAACACATTAAAAAAGTCATATTCAGTGGCGAAAAAATACTGGTTCCCGATGAGACGGCGGTTGATACAGTTACTGCGGCTTTGCAAGGCACCGATTTGATTATCGGCATCGGCTCGGGTGTTATACAAGACCTTTGCAAATATGTATCATTCAAAAACAAGATACCCTATCTTGTTGTGGCCACGGCGCCCTCTATGGATGGTTATTGCTCAAATGGTGCCGCAATGATTATGGGCGGCATGAAGGTTACCTATTCTGCAGGGTTACCCCTCGCCATTGTTGCCGATGTGGATGTGCTTAAAAACGCCCCTATCGATATGATAAAGGCGGGCTATGGCGATATAATCGGTAAATTTTCCGCGTTAAACGATTGGAAACTGGCGCACTTAATTTTAGGCGAATATTTTTGCCCTTATATTTATGATTTGACAAAAAATCAGATAGACCGCACCCTAACTCTCGCTTCCGGTATACTTAAAAGGCAGGAAGACGCCATAAAGGTCCTTATGGAAGCATTGGTAGTTATCGGTATACTTATGAGTTTTGCGGGCTCTTCACGTCCCGCATCGGGGAGCGAGCACCACCTATCACATTTCTTTGAGATAACGGGAATACTTAACAACAGAGAATATTTCCCCCACGGAATAGATGTGGCTTTTTCTACGGTTATCACCGCGCAAATCAGAGAAAAAATTTTAGCTAGCAAATTCCCCGTAAATATATGTTGCCCCGATACAAGAAATGAAAAAATACATAAAATTTACGGCAAAATCGCCGACAGTTGCATAGCACTTCAGCAAAAAACAGGCTATTATAACACCGATAGGGCAGGGGCATATCTTAATAACGAGGCCGAAATCAGAAGCATTTTAGCTGATATGCCAACAAGCAAAGATATCTGCGATATGCTCGGTCTTGCAGAGCTTAATATGGATGATTTCTATAATATGTACAGCGCCCAAACCATAGCCGATGCCGTGCTTTATGCAAAAGATTTAAAGGACAGATTTACTGTGCTTTGGATGAACTATGATTTTTACGGAGAATAGAACTCTATATATAAAAACAGCGGAAAGATTTATTCTTTCCGCTGTTTTACTTTTTAGGGCTATTTTGTTAATATTTTTCCTTTCGGTATATGGTGGGATACACCCCAAATTCCTTTTTAAAGCATTTTGAAAAATAGCTTTGGTCATAAAAGCCCAACATTGATGCTATTTCCGAAACCGAGTATTCCTTATCTTTTAATAATCTTTGGGCAAGCTTTAATCGTTCGGACAACATATATTTTTTATAGCTCATACCAAATCGTTTTGCAAAATATCGGCCAAAGGATGTTTCGTTAATACCAAGGTCAGCCGCAGCAGTGGTAAGGGTTGGATTATACTGCACATTTCGCTCAATATAAAGGTCTACCATTTTATCAAAATTGTGCTCTGCCAAATTTTCACTCGCACTACCCTTAAATATTTTATACATTATTTCAGATATTGCCGCCATAGAGGTTATGGGGTTATACCCCTCCCTCGAAAGCGACATTACATAGGTTTGAAACTGCTCTAAAAGATTACAACGCTTTACTATAATCGGCTTGGAAATTTTAAATGCCGCAAACATACTTTCCAAAAACTCTCCGTATGCCGCAAACCATAGTTTAAGGTACGGATTATCTTTATTGCTTCCGTAGGCAACTTCTTTATTTTCCGATAGGCCGCTGCGCATAATGACACAATCGCCTTTTTTAACGGTATATCTTACCCCATCATATTCTATATACCCTTCGCCTTCTACTATGTATTCAAACAAGGTATCGGGCATAACCCTTCTATGATGATATTCGGGGCTTTTAAGAACAAAACCTGCGGCGCGGATGTGCAAAAACTCATCAGGCACGCCGTATTCTTCGGGCACATAGCGATATACCTTTTCAAAAGTTACTGTCGGCATTTTTATCACCTCTTTTTTATTTTACCACAAATGGTATTTTTTTGCAACAAAAACATACATATTTTACTAAAATAAATACATAGAAAATCAGTTATTATTATATTACAATTACTATACACTGTTAACTTTTAATGGAGGTTGAGTTATGAAAGGATTATTACAACGCATTTCAAAGAAAGTGTTATCGTGCATTTTGGCACTTGCTGTGCTTCTTTGCTCGGTAACCTGCGTGTTCTCGGTATTTGCCGAAAGCACCGATGTCTATCAGGTAACCTATGGTTCTCCGGCCATACCTATGTTTACCGGTAAGACAGTAGATTTAAATAACATGGAGGTACAGTTTGAAAAGGACGGCGCTTTTGTTACAGGCGACAGTATTACTTGGGACTATGCAGACGGTACCGATACCGCAGCCGTTAGTATAGAAAAAAGTCATTACCTTGTTGCTAACACCACAGGTATACATAAATTAACGGCAACAGCCGACGGTTACGACCCGAAGAACATTTATGTTGTTGTTAATGAAACAGAGGGAGACTATGATTTCTACCTCGCAAAAGAGGATTTAACACAGAATGCGGAATTAACC
>SVOM01000044.1 GCA_015066405.1 Oscillospiraceae bacterium | reverse complement strand
CCTTCATAGCGCCCGTAAAGGTTTTAACTATGAGCGGTAAAGATTTAACAAGCGAGATAATACCGCCTGCCGCCAATGCACCCGCGCCTATATAGCGGATGTATGTGCCCCAAATTGAACCTGCGCCGCCATCAGCGAAAATTTCACTTATCGGTGCAGTACCGGGATAAAGAACAATATCTGCACCAAAAAGTACGATAAGAGGAATAAGTACTAACCAGCTGAGCACACCGCCCGCAAACATATAGGAAGAAATTCTCGCACCGCAAATGTAACCAACGCTCATAACGGCGGGGTAAATTTGTGTGCCGATTTCTCCTGCAAAGCCTTTTACGCGGCCCGAAATTTCGCCCGATACTACTTTTAGTCCATCAATAATAAACTTAAAGAGTGCCGCAAAGCCCATACCTGCAAATACAGTGGAGGCGCTTGAGCCACCCTTTTCGCCCGCAAGCAAAACCTCGGCACAAGCAGTGCCCTCGGGATAGGGGAGGATGCCGTGCTCTTTAACGATTAAAGCATTGCGAAGCGGCACCATAAAGAACACACCAAGCAAACCGCCGATAAGGGCGATAAGTGTAATCTCAAGTATGCCCGGCTTGTCCATTTTACCTTCAGCTGCCCAAAGGAACAATGCGGGCAGGGTAAATATGGCGCCGGCCGCCAGGGACTCGCCCGCACTGCCGAGTGTTTGTACGATGTTACTTTCCAAAATAGAGTTTCTGCGCATAATTATGCGGATAACGCCCATTGCGATAACTGCCGCAGGGATGGATGCCGAAACGGTCATACCAACGCGCAGTCCCAAATAAGCGTTTGCCGCGCCGAATATTACCGATAAAAGAATACCCATAACGATAGATGTTACCGTGATTTCGGGTGTAACCTTTTCTGCGGGAATATAGGGCTTGAATTCACCTTTGTTTTCCATAATTTTCTCCTTAAATATAAATTCAAGATATTATACCATAAAAGAATATAAAAAGCAAAACCTATTTACACGCTTTTAAAATTTCAAGCAATAAATTAAAAGTATTTGTGGCAGAAGAAATGCTGAGTCGCTCATTCGGCGTGTGCACATCATATAAATTAGGGCCCATTGATACACAGTCAAGTCCCGCGATTTTATCGGCAAACACTGCACATTCAAGTCCCGCGTGGATGGCTTCAACCTTTGGCTTTTTGCCATAATACTCTTCAAAAACTTTGCAATACACTTTTTGTAAAACCGAATTATTGTTAAATTCCCATGGGGGATAGTAGCCGCCCGTTTCGTATGTGCAACCAATACGCGAGCAAAGGGCTGTTAATTTATCGGCAAGCGCAGTCATGCCCGTTTTTTTATTGCTTCTAAGTGTGAAAAGCACTGAAATACACTCTTTATCGGTCAAAAGTATGCCGAGATTAAGCGAGGTTTCAACAAGTCCCTCAATTTCTTTACTCATTTGTGTTACGCCGTTTGGAAAGTTATTCAGCAAAAAGATAATATCATTTTTGGCGGTTTCACAAATTACACTGTGCGTTGCTTTTTCGCCCTTTTTAATGTCAAAAGCAAAATCGGGCTCATTATCTTTTATATCATTTTTTATATCAAGCAAAAATGAGTTGCAAATATTAATAAGCTCGCTAGCCTTTTTAGTACAAAGAGATATTTCTGAGCGGTTAGGGATAGCGTTGCCCTTGTCTCCGCCACCGATATTTATTAATTCAAAATCGGTAGTATTTTTTAAGTGATTTAAAAGTTTTCCTGCCAAAATATCGGCATTTACTCGGTTTTTATCAATTTCAACACCCGAGTGCCCGCCTTTTAGACCTGAGAAAAAAATATTTATTTCGGTGCCTTCCGATAAAACTTTTTCAAACGGAATTTCTATTTTAAAATCCATACCTCCCGCACACGAAACGGTTAAGGTATCATCCTCTTCGGAATCAAGATTTATCATTTTTTTAGATTTAAGCAGTTTTAAGTCAAGCTGCGCCGCACCCAGCATTCCTATCTCTTCATCGGTTGTAAAAACTGCTTCAATATAGGGGTGGGGGACGCTATCACTTTCAAGTATAGCCAAAACAAAAGCCACGGCAATGCCGTTATCGGCACCGAGTGTTGTATCTTTTGCACCGAGCAAATCGCCATCTATAAATGTATTTAAAGAATCGGTTAAAAAATCGAAATCACTATCACTTACTTTTTGGCACACCATATCAAGATGCCCTTGTAAAATTATCGGCTCGGAATTTTCATAGTCTTTGGTGGCGTTTTTATAGATTATTACATTGTTTGCTGTATCGCGAAAATATTCAAGCGAGTTTTTCTTGGCAAAAGCCACACAGTAATCGGCAATTTTTTCCATATCTCCCGAACCGTGCGGAATAGAGCATATTTCGCCAAAAATTTCGAAAACCCTATTAATTAATTTATCCTTTGTGTTAAACATAATAAAAATTTCCTTCTATCCTAATAATACATCGGTTATAAGCATAACGCAAAAACCGACAAGCAGAGCATAGGTGGCTCCGCGCTCGCCGCCGTGTGCGTGGGTTTCGGGTATCATTTCATCGCTTATGATATAAAGCATAGTGCCGCCCGCAAAGGACAACGCAAATGGCAGTATTGCGGTGCTTAGTGATACCGCAAAATAACCAAGAAGGGTTCCAAGCACTTCAATTACACCTGTTGCCGCCGCAATAAGAAAGGTCTTTTTAGGATTCACACCGGCTGAGAGCATAGGTGCTATTATAACCATACCCTCGGGTATGTTTTGAAGCGCTATACCGCCTGCAATGGTCAGCGCGTGGGATATGTTTTCCGAGCCAAAACCAACACCTGCGGCAATGCCCTCGGGCAAATTATGTATCGCAATAGCGATAACAAAAAGCAAAATCTTGCTTAGTTTTGTATTCGAATGGCTTTCAATATCATTTCCTACAATGCGGTGCAGGTGGGGAACTAATTTATCAATTAAATTAAGGCATAACGCACCCGCAAAGATGCCCGCAACGGTTACAATCAGCCCGTATTTTCCTCCCATTTGGGTTGAGGGCAAAATAAGGCCAAAAACTGCGGCCGCCAACATAACGCCTGCCGCGAAAGACAAAATTATATCCGAAAATTTATGTGATAATCCGCGGAATAAAAAGCCGATTAGCGCGCCGATAACTGTAGCCCCGCCAACACCAACGGCTGTAAGTAAAACAAGCTCCATATTTTAAAGTCCTTCATCCATTAGATATTCTTCGGCAAAATGTGCCGCCACCGCACCGTCAGCCGCGGCGGTAACAACCTGACGCAGCGCCTTTGTGCGAACGTCCCCCACAGCAAAAACACCGCTCACATTGGTTTTTGTGGTTTCGTCAGCCACGATATAGCCGTTTTGGTCTAACTGAACGGCGCCACCTAAAAATTCGGTTGCGGGGCGCCTTCCGATGCTTATAAAAATGCCATCGCACAAAACATCGGTTTTAGTGCCATTGGTATTTATTTTAGCACCGATAATTTTGTTGTCCACCAAAAACTCCGATACAGTGCTATTCCATAAAAACTCAACGTTTTGGGCGTTACGCAGTGGCTCGTGATAAATTTTTGTGGCCCTCAAAGTATCGCGCCTATGCACCAAATATACTTTTTTGGCGATTCTTGATAAATAGAGCGCATCCGCCGCGGCGGAATTACCGCCACCCACCACCATAACAGTTTTGTCCTTATAGAAACGACCATCACAGTGGGCGCAATAGTGCACACCGCGACCAACAAGCTCGGCTTCTTTATCAATGCCGAGTTCTCTCGGATTTGCGCCCGTGGAAATAACTACGGTTTTAGAAACATAAGTACCGCTTGTGGTTTCGATTTTTTTAATAGTGTCGGTAAAATCTACCGCTAAAACCTCGCCATATTCGGTTTTGGCACCAAAGCGCTCGGCACCCTGTTGCATTTTCATACCGAGTGTAAAGCCGTCAATGCCCTCATCAAACCCGGGGTAGTTATCTATAATATCGGTAAGCGCCATTTGTCCGCCCGCCGACATACGCTCTAAAACAAGAGTATCAAGCCCTGCCCTTGTGGCATAAAGTGCGGCGGTATAACCCGCGGGGCCACCGCCGATAATTATCATATCGTATATATGGTTCATAATTAACCTTCCAACATAGCTAAAATTTGCGGCAAGGGTCTGGCCCCCGATGCCTGATTAATTATTTTGCCGTTTTCCATTACAACAAGTGTAGGTATGCTCGATACAGCGAAAGCGGCTGCCAATTCGGGCTGTTCATCAACATTTATTTTACATATAAGGTACTCATCATGTTCTTCCGCAATTTTTTCAACCAAGGGAGATACCATACGGCAGGGGCCGCACCAGTCGGCATAGAAATCAAGCAATACTCTCTTTTCGCTTGATTTTACTTCTCCAAAATTCTCTTTTGTAACTTTAAATACTGACATAAAATTCATCCTTTCTTTTATTATAGGTTAACTCATTTTTAAGCGTTTAAACGGTAACCTCTTCTTTTTCGGTTTGTTCTTCTACTGATATAATTTTTTTCTTTTTAAAAAACTTTTCAATAAGCATAGAAATCAGCAGCATTATATAAGCCGCGAGTGAAAACGCAACTATATAAATTATTAAGCACAAGGGGAAGGGTACAACCGCTTGCACCAGCGAATAAACGGGTAAGGACGGCTCGCAATGCGGGCTTATAAAGAACATATTAAATGTTTCGCGCGCGGTAAGGCCTGTAAGATACGCTATTTCATTCATTACAGCGGCGGCAGACACAAGGCAGGCAAAAACGGGTATGGCGCTAAGTATTGATTTATGCTCGCGCTTTACATAGCCTGTGCCAAGCAAGAAAATGCCTATTGTTATCATAGAGCCGTGGCAAATGGATGTTTGAATGTTAATGCCAATCGTTTCTATATAAATATCTACGGGGTACAACATAACACAAAGCCCTGCAAACAACGCAAAGGTTGCAAGATAAGCCGAGAGTGCATCGTGTAATTTACCTTTTTTGGTAAGACCTGCCAACAAACCTATATACATAGGTGTTGAGCAAAACTGGAACGGGAAGGCATACCATTGATAGTCGTAAGCGATGCCGTCAGTGTATGAAAAACTGTAATTTATTTGTTTGTAAATTTCCAAAACTATAATAACAACCGATACGGCAAGCAATAGTTTTCGCACAAAAGTTACATCGGGATTTGGCTTTAATTTGCATAAAATAATTCCCGCAACAATAGAAGCGATAAAAAACGAAAGATGAAAAACGCCATACATTTGCGGCCGCACCATCGAGGCATCGAAAATTTCAAGAACCTTCGCAAAAAAATCCATAAAAATCCCCCCATACAAACAGTATAAAACAACAGCATACTTTTTTCAATTACAATTTATTTACAAAAAAGCAGTCTGAAAATCATTCAGACTGCTTTTTATCTTTAAGCTGTATAAAAATACCAACTACTATTATTATAAGTCCCAATACCGATAATGGCTTTATGGGCTCCTTTAAAAACAAGCTTGTCCACACAAGCGATAAAAACGGGGTTATGTAGGCAAGGTTGGAAACCTTTGTCGTGCCGCCTTCTTTTAGTGCCAAAGCCCAAGTAACAGTTGCCACCGCCATTACAAAAAATCCGTTCCAAGCAAAACCGAGTATTTGCGGCAGTGTTACTGTGGGAATGCCACTACCAAAAGCATTAATAATAAGCGTTAATAGGAAGGACACAAAAAACGAAAGCATCATAGAGAGATTATAATCGTAATTCCATTTGCGGTTAAGTGCCGTAAAAGAGCCGTAGGAAACGGCGGCGAGTATGCACAAAACAATACCGATAAGCGACTGGGAATTAAAGTTAAGCAGTTCTCCGCCTGCAACGGTAAGTACGCCAAGGAAAGACAAGGCAAATGCGATAATTTTCCGCACGGTTACCTTTTCCTTTAATATAATGCAGGCAAAAACAACGCTCATAATCGGCCATAAGTAGTTTATGATAAACGCTTGAGAAGCCGCCATTTTGGCAGTGCCCGAATACAAAAACACATAGTAGAAAAATGTACCTGGGGAGCATATAAGTATGGTTATTAAAAAATCTTTTGGTTTGTAGCTTTTAAGTGCTTTTAACCTACCCGTAACCAAATTAACGAAGAACAAAGCAACTGCAGCAAAAAGCGCGCTAAACATAAGCACCTGGTAGCTGTTAAGAGTGCCGAGCAGCAGCTTTGATACTGTGGCAATGGACGACCAAAAGAGAATAGCGGTTGCGGCATATAAGTAAGTTTTTTTCATAATAAAAAAACACACTACCTTCCTTTATATTCCTGCTTGATTATTTCGGACATTTCTTCGGGAGTTTCGGTACAACCGCCGTCAAGCCACATTTTTATAATTGCATTAAGTCCGCTTCTGAAAAATTCAATATGGTATTTTATGTTGCGTCCGCCAAAATCCTTTTCGGCACGCGCGGTGTCATATATCATAATTTTGTGTTTTTCATCATAACCGAGTTTAAAATAGGTTTTATAAAAAAGTTGGTTCTCTTTTATGTGCTTGAACATTTTTAAAGCACCGTTTTTCTCACGCTCCGAAACATTCTCAAAATTTGCGGAAAAATCTCGCTCTAACTTTTCGCGCAATTTATCAGCAAGGTCATAAATATCTAAAAAATTTGCATAAAACGTACTGCGGTTAAGATTTGTAATTTTGCATATATCGGAAACACTGATTTCTTTAAGCTCCCTTTCTTGCAATATTTGCACAAAGGCTTTTTCTATTTTCTCAACCGATTCCCTGCGCCGTTTGTTGTTTGGCGTGTTCATAAAATTTCCCCTTTATTCCAACACTTGTTGCAAAATTGATGATTGTTTTCTTGCAACCCCGATATTATACTATAATTGCATTAAAAAAACAACTGTTGTTTTATTGAAAGGAGAATTTTTATGAAAAAAAGTAGTTTTATCGCATTGGTTTTAGGTACAGTGAGCGGTGTTTTGTTCTCACTCGGTATGTGTATGGCATTGCTGCCCGAATGGAACGCTTTTTTAGAGGGCGTGATTTTCGGTGCGGTAGGCTTGGTGCTTGGCATTATCACACTGCTTATATGGTGCCGTATGGAAAACAAGAAATTGCCTAAAATGAACGCAAAAACATTTTGGAAGGCGGCATTTGCCGTTTTAGGCGTTTTGGTTTTGGGCTTTGGTATGTGCCTGTGTCTTGTATGGGAGAAAATAATTTTCGGAACACTTGTGGGACTTTTAGGCATTGTAATGCTTATATCTCTTATACCGATAATTAAAGGCATTAAATGAGAAAATTAAATTTAGGTCAAAAAACTGTTTTTAGTTTAGCGCTCAATTTTTCCTATGCAGTGGGCAACTGCATTATGGGCTTTGTTTTGCACTCTTGGTGGTTTTTAACGCTCGGTATATATTATACAACGCTCAGCGTTATGCGGTTTTCGGTTTTGCAGATTAACCGCCGCCAAGTAAATGACGATAACGGTCAGTTTGCTAAAAAGTACACAGGCATTTTTCTTGTTTTATTAGCCGTAGATTTGGTTGGCGTGGTAATATTGTCGGTGGTTGAAAGCCGCGGAGCCAAAATGCACGAAATAGTTGTGATAACTATAGCGCTGTATGCGTTTACAAAAATCACACTGTCGATAATAAATCTCGTAAAATCAAGGCATAACAATAATGCCGTTATAAAAACCTTGCGTAATATTTCTTTTGCTGATGCGCTGGCATCTATTTATTCCTTACAGCGCACGATGTTAGCATCATTCCCGGGGTTAAATGAAGGAGAAATTAAAATATTTAATATCTTAACGGGCAGTGCCGTTTGTTTATCGGTGCTATTGCTCGGGATAAATCTTATAGGAGGGAGGAAAACACAGTTGGCTAAATCAAAAATAGTGAAGGCAAGCGAAAAAATTGCCGAAACAGTTGTAGACGGATATAAAAAAATAGAAAAAGGTGTAGTTGACGGTTACACAAAAATTGAAGATAAATTCGTGGATGCTTATTTAACAAAGGACGGCGAAACCGTGGAAGAAGCAAAAGCGAGATTGAAAAAAGAAAACAAATAAAATTAACCCTGATGCATTTGCATCAGGGTTTTTAAATTGCCTTATTAAAGATTATAATATTTTTCAAATTCAGCAGGGTGGGGAATAGCCGAAAGTGCGGCACACTCTGCACGTTTTGTTTTGATAAAGTTTTTAATGAGTTCTTCGGGGAATACGCCGCCCTCGGTTAAATACGCAAAATCTTTTTCGAGGCAGTCAAGCGCATCCTCGAGAGATGTGGGCAAGCCCTGTAATTTTGCTTTTTCTTCTTCGGGGAGATTATAAAGGTTCATATCATAGGGACCCCAACCGTTTGCATGCGGGTCAATTTTGTTCTTAATACCGTCAAGACCTGCCATAAGTATCGCCGCATAGCAGAA
>SVOM01000009.1 GCA_015066405.1 Oscillospiraceae bacterium | reverse complement strand
ATTTGAGAGGAGCTGTCCCTAGTACGAGAGGACCGGGATGGACGCACCTCTGGTGCACCAGTTGTTCTGCCAAGGGCATAGCTGGGCAGCTAAGTGCGGATTGGATAAACGCTGAAAGCATCTAAGCGTGAAACCAACCTCAAGATTAGATATCCCATAGCATAAGCTAGTAAGGTCCCCGGTAGACTACCGGGTTGATAGGCTGCGTGTGTAAGGACGGTGACGTCTGTGCTTGGCAGTACTAATAGACCGAGGGCTTGACCTACTTTGATTCTCTGTCTTCCGTATTAACTTTGTTCAGTTTTCAGGGTGCGAAAAACTAAGAAATAGAAAAACGAACTTAACGTATATGTTAAGTTCGTTTTTTGGTTATTTTTGGTATAAAATATTGACAAAGCAGGATTGGAAATTGTATTATATATATAGAACTTTGTTCGAATTTAGGAGAAAGGGTGAGTCCCGTGTACTAATAAATGTGTATAATTATAATAATACAAAAAGGAGCAAATTAAATGTCAAAAAGAATAATTTCAATAGTAATAACATTGTTATGTGTTTTTTCAATACTTGCGCTACCTACTTACGCAGCGGGAAATATTAGTGATACACTTCATAGTGTTTCTGCAATGCAAAATTCCGGAGGAACACCATATGGCACCCCTATGAGAGCTAAGACCGACAACACCTCGGTTTACGTAAAAAATAGTGCTATTTCAGGTGGCGCTATGAGTTGCTGGGTAAATCGCTCGAATTCCGCAAACTCCGGTGGTGATGTAGATAGGTTTTATGGAGTTGATGCGGGTGAGTACGGTGCATCTCAAAACCAAAAATATGTACCGAAGGGAACCTATTATTATCTTCCAAATTATGTATATGAAGATGGTTATAGATACGCGGGAGTAGGATTTATTATGCGTGTCGAAGGGGTTTATTACGAATTCTTGTGGAGCCCTGACAGCATTTGATTTTTAAAATGGGAGTTTGATTAATGAATAAATCTCGGTTTACTTGGATGGTGTCAATAGCGGGTTTGATATTTATAACAGTTTTGACGCTCTTTTGCTTGCTACAAAAAGGGATTATCCGCTTGGATTTTTCGAATTCCCAAACACAAATACACTCTTCTATAGAAACAACTGAACCTACGCAAGAATATTTTTGCAGTCTTACATTGACGAAAGGCGCATCCGGAAGTGTTAAATGGGTTACACCGGAAACGTATTATTTGGAAGACGGTTTTGATTGTGTAGTACAATTAAACGATATTACAGTTACGAAGGAATGCAAGGATATAAATTTGACTTATACCTCAGATGAAATAACTGACGGAGAAGGTAGAATTATAAATGATTATTCTTACGTAATCGCAGATATAACTTTTTGCAACAAAGCAACACAACCCTTTAATACTTGCGTAGGTTCGGCATGGTTAGTGTACGGAGAGTTGGGCACTTCAAATGTCCAACTCTCAGAAATACGAGGATATGATGTACCGATTGGCGCATCTCTTAAGTCATATTATATGGTTACATTAGAACCAAACAAGGAATATACTTACAAAATAGCATATGTTTTAAAAGATTCTGAAATAGAAAAAAATAAAGATAATTTAGCAGTGAATTTCACGACCACATATGGTGGAGACGGTGCGGGAACAATTATAAAAGCGCCGGTGTTATATAAACAGGAGGAATCAAATTGAAGGGTATATTTAGCGCAGAACTCAAGCGAAGCTTTGCTAATCGTTCGTTTTTGATTTCGCTAATCGTTTCTTTAATACTGGTTATTTGGTATGCCTTGTATCGTTTGCCGTTTTGTGTGCAACATAATTATCAATTTGCAAAAGATATGATGATGGGTAATTATTTTGAAATATCATACACGAATTGGTTAGGAAGTCATAACTTATATTTACCACAGAGTATATATTATTTCATATTTCCGTTTTTAGCGGTTTTACCATTTGGCGGTTCTTTTTATTCTGATATTCAAAGCGGAACAATAAAAAACGTCTTAATCCGAACGAAAAAAAAGTCTTATCTAATGGCAAAATATATTTCCGTCTTTATTAGTGGCGGTGTTTCAGCCGTTATACCTTTAGTTGTAAGTTTTTTAGTATCAACGGCAGTATTGCCCACTATGTCGCCAGAATCAACATATTATTTTACAAATATTTTTTCGACATGCCGTTGGGCTGATTTATTATTTACGGCGCCCATTTTATACACTCTGCTAAATATCAGCGTTCAATTTATTTTTGCAGGATTCTTGGCTTGTATGTCACTATCAGTTTCCTTTTATTCTTCTAAACTTTTCTTGCCACTTTTGTATCCGTTCTTTATATATATTTCTTTTTCGCTTGTTTGCGAACTGTTTGGTGCAGAAAATTATAGTATGAGATATATGCTTACAAACACCGGAACAGACATTAGCACGGCAAGTGTGTGTTTAATGGCGGTCTTGTTGTTTTTACTGTCATTTTTTCCGTTTTTTATTATGGGTCTAAAAAAGGAAGCCATTCAATATGCGTAATAAAGGTATTATACATATTAAATATGCAAACAGTACACCTTTCTTTTTAGTATTACTGTTTTTTTCTACAACTTTATTTTTTTTGCTAAGTTTCACCTTTAAACAAAAAGGCTTTTTGATGCAGATGGGTATACCGTGTGTTGCGGATTTTTTTTGGCAAATAGAAGGAGACCTATTAGCCCGACTGCTGCTAATACCAATGTATTTGTTAACGGTTGCATATGTTTCTCGGCCACAAGAAACCCCTAATTATATAGTTGCTTTTAAGAGTCGAATTGCGTTTTTGCTAAACTGGTATTTAAGAGCTGCAATTGCTTGTATTGTAATAACATTAATTATGGTATTGTTAGCTGTTTTAATGGGCTCGTTATTTTCAAACGTTCTTTTAAATTGGGATAAATATTCCAGTTTATATTTTCATTCAATTGGTTCAATAACAAATGCATCATATGCTCAAGTTGTTGGTGTTACGGCATTGAGAATAATGCTACAACTTCTTTTTTTAACAAGTTTACAAATCTCATTGGAAACGGTAATTAAAAATACATTTTCATTTATAATTACATTTTTAATTTCAGCATTCGCGCCAATGCAAGCAGTTATAAATTTTATCATAAAAGCACTTGGCATTTCCACTGTATCAGATGGTTTTGTTAATTCGGTGATGTTTTTTACAATGTTGTTTTTTTATCTTTTGGCAATTGTTTTAACTATTGTTTTTTCATGCTGGAAATTTAAAAGAAAGGATTTCTTGTCCGCATGAAGATTAAAAACTTTTGGAATTTATTCCGTCATGATTTGTTAAGCGGCATTGTTGGACGTTGGAAGTTTTATCTGATTGCATGTTTAGTGTTTTCCACTATTTGTATTTCAGTGTTAAGGGATTTTCATTTGTATACTTTACAAATTTCAGATAATAGTTCAATCGGAATTTCAGAATTTTTATTGGATATAAGTGCGGGCACCATGCCGACATCCATACATAGCGCAACAAATGCTAAGTTCCCGATTTCTTGGTTTATGTTTCATGCTTTATTATCATATATAGTAGGATTTTATGTTTCCGAAGATATAAAAAAAGATGCTGGAAATTTTATTATACGCGCAAAATCCAGAAATAAATGGTGGGCGAGCAAGATAGTTTGGTGTATCATAACGGTTTCAATTTATTATTTGCTGTTTTTAACAATAGCCGTTATATTTGCTTTCATTTTTGGCAAACCTGTATTTACAGTTAACATTCCGTTTTGTGAAGAATGTTTTCCTTTTTTGCCACAATCCGCTCTAATGATTCCGTCCATAATAACTGCATTTTTAATACCGCTAGCGACTTCTTTAATTTTATCGTTATTGCAAATCGCGTTATGTTTGTTTTGCAGACCGATTATTGTTTATATTTGTATGATTGTTTATATGATAATGACTACGTATATATGTAATTGGTCAGTATTATATAATTTTACTATGGTTTGCCGGCAACAAATCCTTGCTGATGGCTTGTCAATTTATATTATAGTTTGTTTCTATATAATTTGTATTATTTGTATAAATATTATTGGATTTATGAGAATACGTAAAGTGGATGTCTGCTGAAAATTTTACGCCGTGGGCGAGAGGAACGATGGTATGAAAATTGTTTTATCGAACTATACAAAAATATTGTCACGTACTTGTGTTTTAGATGATATATGTTTAGAGTTAGAAAGCGGTAAGATATATGGCTTTGTGGGAAAAAATGGGTGCGGTAAAACGATGTTGATGCGTGCAATTTGCGGACTTATAGTTCCCACATCCGGCGAAATTGTTATTGATGGCAAACAATTGGGAAAAGATATTTCTTTTCCGCCCAGCGTTGGTGCGCTTATTGAAAATCCCGGATTTATATCAGGGTACACGGGTTATAAAAATTTAAAATATTTATCGCAAATACAGGGGCAGATTTCAGAAAAAGAAATCTGCGATGTTTTAGAAAGTGTAGGACTAGATCCCAAAGATAGAAGAACATATCGAAAATATTCCCTAGGAATGAGACAAAAACTCGGAATTGCTGGTGCAATTATTGGGAAACCCCAATTAATTATTTTGGATGAACCGTTTAATGGTTTGGATGAAGAAACACATCAAAGAATCCACCAATTGATTTTAGATTTAAAAACTTCCGAACGCATTATTATTTTATCCTGTCACGACAGAGAAGAAATTGAAAAACTCAGTGATTCAATCACAGAAATTAAGCAGGGTAAAATAGTATGTATTACACACAAAGCGGAGAGTAATAATGAAGATAAAAATCAATAGCAAAAAAATTTCAATAATTTTTATCGTTGTTTTACTGTTGGTTGTGTATGTTTTTGCAGTATGTAATGTCAATGCAAAATACAAACCTGCCTTGCAGGAAACATATGAATTCGGCGAGATGTTTCAAATAGAATCGGTACAAATGAAGATGACGAAAGCTGTTTTTATGCGGGAAGATGAGATGCCGGATGACGAAGCGTTTAATAAATCAATAAAACATTTATTAGATTATAGGGAGACGAAAATACCCTATTTAATATTAATGGAAATGGACATAATCAATACGAGTGAAAAAAATGTAAGAGTTGATTTAACGAATTTGCATTTAGAATCAGGAGCATTTTCTTTACAGCCATATTATGAATTGATGGTATATTACAATCAGTGTGGTATGTATGTTGATTTGGAACCCGGAGAAAACAAAACGTTGAAGTTGCCCGTGCCAATATTAAAAATATATTTTCCAGAGAGCGATTGGCGTTCGATAGAGAATAGAGAGTTTTCGCTAGTGTTTTCCTTATATCCTAAAAAACAAATCGCAAAAATTTCTTTTTCATAATTTTTTGCGTTTTTATCTTGTTAAACAGGAGATTAAAATGGAAAGGATATTATCAGTTTTTCTTTGCGCGTTATTAGTATGCACCTTTACGGCTTGCGATAAAGAGCAAAACGAAGAAACTAAATACGATGCCGCGTCCCCGTCACAATCGGACAATACGCCGAGCACCATAATACCCGATACGTATACCTTTATAGGCGAGGTTTTATCGGTGGAAAAGGGTATGATTTTGGTATCGCCTGATAAGCAAAACAGTGCAATTTCGCCTGAGGTTTTTGTTAACGTATCGCAGTTTTCAGAGCTTAAATTTGAAAAAGGCGATAGGGTAAAGGTTGTATTTAACGGTCAGGTTGCACAAAGCTTCCCACCGCAAATTTTAGGTGTAATAAATATAGAAATAATCGAATAAAAAACCTGTCTTGCGAAATTCGTAAGACAGGTTTTTATAATTACTTATTGTTTCTGACGTATTTTATAATGTAATATATCAAAAAAACAGTTGATAGAAATATTAAAAAGGAGGAAGTTATAAACCCTATGGCTACATTTTCGCTTGTAAAGTGGTCATCGAGCATAAATAAGCGCATAATAGTTGTAATTTGTATTCCTTCGGTCGATATATTAGGGTTTATCATGCAGGTTGCATAATCGCTGAACAGAACGGCGCTTATAATAAACAAAACAGCCGATAATATAATACCAATTATTGTTTTCTTAAAGCGTTTCACGTGAAACATTGCAAAAAGAAAGAAAGATATAAAGATGAATAATAGAATAATGTAGTTTAAATAATCCATAATTTTATCCGTTAGATTTTAACTAATCAATATCTTTTCCGCAGCAACGCTTATACTTTTTACCGCTGCCGCAGGGACAGGGAGCGTTTTTACTTACAACGCCTTTGCCACGTACGGTTGTGTTGGTTTTCTCGCCCGCGGAGGTCTCTTTGCCGACCTTTTGACGAGTAAGATTTTCCTGCTGCAAGAGTACACCGCCGGCCAAGGTTGCTATAGCAGTTTTTTCTCTGATATCATCGGTCATGGCCGTGAACATATCAAAGCTCTCATTTCTATATGCAACAACGGGGTCGTGTTGACCGTATTGGCGCAGTCCTATACCGCGGCGAAGCTCATCCATCGCATCGATATGGTCCATCCAATGTATATCAACGTTGCGAAGCAATATATATCGCTCGGCCTCGTGCACCTTGTCCTCGCCAAAACGGTTTTTAAGCATTTCATAGCGCGCACGCGCCTTTTCTTTCAAGAAATCGGCAACCTCCTCGCGAGAGGTGTTGCCCAACTGCTCGGTTGTGAAAGCAAGGTCGTTTTGCTCGGTAAGCCAACCGAATGTGTACTTTTTAAGGCCCTCAACATTCCAGTCATCGTGCACAACCTCATCCGCAAGATAAAGGTTAACGGCATTATCAATGGTGCTATCAATCATAGAGAAAATATTTCGGGTTATATCTTCGCCATCAAGCACCTTATTTCTTTGCGCATAGATAAGCTCGCGCTGTTTGTTGATAACATCATCAAAATCGAGCACACTGCGGCGCGCCGCAAAGTGATTGCTTTCAACCGCCTTTTGTGCGCGCTCCATAACGCTTGAGAATATGGCAAAATCAACGGGGCCATCCTCAACAATTTTGGTCATTTGCATTGCACGTTTTAGGGAGTCGCCACCGAAAACTCGCATAATATCATCATCAATAGATATAAAGAATTGCGATGAGCCGGGGTCGCCCTGACGTCCTGCACGACCACGGAGCTGGTTATCAATACGGCGTGATTCGTGGCGTTCGGTGCCTATAATACAAAGTCCACCCGCTGCGCGTACCTTTTCGGCTTCGGGGGCTATTTCGGCTGAGAATTTTTTGATGCACTCATTATAAAAAGCGCGGTTTTCTAAAATTTCAGGGTCATGGGACACGGCATAGCCCGTAATTTCGGCAATGGCATCCTCGGTTAGTTCTTTTTTGCGAAGCTCGGCCTTTGCGAGATACTCGGCATTACCGCCGAGCATAATATCGGTACCACGGCCTGCCATATTTGTGGCGATGGTAACCGCGCCCAGTTTTCCCGCTTGGGCTATAATTTCGGCTTCCTTTTCGTGATGCTTTGCGTTGAGCACGTTGTGTGCAATTCCGCGTTTTTTAAGCATCGAGCTTAAAAGCTCGGATTTTTCAATAGTTACAGTGCCAACAAGCACGGGTTGACCCTTTTTATTGCACTCGATAATTTTATCAATTACTGCTTCAAATTTTGCCTGTTCGCTTTTGTAGATTATATCGTTCTTATCTTCACGGGCGAGAGGTTTATTTGTGGGGATTTCAATTACATCAAGATTATAAATCTCGCGGAATTCCTGCTCTTCGGTAAGTGCAGTACCCGTCATACCCGAAAGCTTAGAGTAAAGACGGAAAAAGTTTTGGAAGGTAACCGAGGCTAAGGTTTTAGATTCGTGCGCTACGGTTACGCCCTCTTTTGCCTCTATTGCTTGGTGGAGGCCCTCGTTATAGCGGCGGCCGTACATAAGGCGGCCCGTAAATTCATCAACGATTATAACGTTGCCATCTTTAACCACATAGTTTATATCGCGGTGCATAATGCCGTGCGCTTTAATGGCTTGGTTTACGTGGTGCGATATGGTCATATTCTCGGGGTCGTTTAGATTATCAATGCCGAAAAACTCCTCGGCTTTTTCAACACCCTGTGGGGTCAAAGTACAGGTTTTTGCCTTTTCATCAACCACATAGTCGCCATCGAACTGTTGCTCTTCATCGGTTTGCTTGGAGTTGGTTTCAACAACCTTGACCATCTTCAATTTGCGAGCGAGCACGTTGGCCTTTTCATATAAATCGGTTGATTTTTCACCCTGACCCGATATTATAAGCGGAGTTCTCGCTTCATCGATAAGTATCGAGTCAACCTCATCGACAATGGCAAAGTTGTGGCCTCTCTGCATACGGTCTTGTTTGTATACCGCCATATTATCGCGCAAATAATCGAAGCCGAGCTCGTTGTTTGTGCAGTAGGTTATATCGGCTTCGTACGCTGCTTTTTTATCAGGGAACTGTAAACCCGGCACTACAAGGCCGACCGAAAGCCCTAAAAATCGGTAAAGCTTGCCCATCCACTCAGAGTCGCGGCGCGCAAGATAATCGTTAACCGTTACAATGTGTACGCCTTTACCTGTTAATGCGTTAAGATATGCGGGAAGTGTTGCTACAAGCGTTTTACCCTCGCCTGTTTTCATTTCGCTGATTCTTCCTTGATGCAGCACTATACCACCCAAGATTTGAACGGGGAAGTGCTTCATACCAAGCACGCGCCAGCTCGCCTCACGGCAAACGGCAAACGCTTCGGGCAAAATGCCATCAAGTGTTTCGCCGTTTTTAAGACGCTCTTTAAATTCATCGGTTTTGGCGCGAAGCTTTTCATCACTTAAAGCCGCTATCTCGGTTTCGAGCTCCAAAACCTTATCTTTTAGCGGCATAATTTTCTTTAATTCTTTTCCACTGTAATTTCCAAAAAGTTTACTGAATAAACCCATTTAATATACCTCATTTAATTTAATATTGTAATTATACCATATTTTTATGTGAAAATAAAGTCGTTTAAAGTAGGTAGTAACCGTTTTCGGAATAAATTCCGCTTGAGACAAAAATCTCGCCATCGCGGGTTACAAAAATCGCTTCGGCATCCTGCTCTTTTTCTATTAATTCACGAGCGTCGCCGAGACCTAAACACAGGCAACAGGTCGAAAGTATATCTGCCTTGGTGCCGTCCTTACAAATAATGGTGGCGGACACTAAATCGGTATCGGCAGGGTAGCCGGTTTTGGTGTCTAATATATGATGATAGGTTTTACCGACCTTTGTAAATGTGCGCTCATAGGTGCCCGAGGTTACAACCGATGTGTTTTTAACCTTAAGCTTTGCCAAAACGCCCTCTTCAAACGGGTTTTTTATGCCGACTACCGAGTAGTCGTCCCCCATAACTACAACATTTCCGCCAAAATTTATAACTGCACTGTTTACATTTTGCTCATTTAGATAATCGCGCACCTTATCAGCGATATACCCCTTCGCCACAGCTCCCAAATCAAGCTTTGCGCCATTTGTTTTTATGTGGTTGCCGTCTATTTTAACTTTTTCATAGCCGACCGACCGAAGCGCCTTTTCCACATCGCTTTTTTTGGGTATAATTTGTTCGTTAAAATCCCAAAGGGGAGAGACAGCGCCTATAGTTATATCAAACTTTCCGTTTGTCTTTTGGCTATATTCGAGTGCCATAGATAAAAGAAAAGCCGTATCATCCGAAACGGTAAGCTCGCCAATGCTATTGAGCTGAGAAATCTCGCTGCTTTCAATAGTTCTTGAAAATAGATTCTCATACTCGCGCGCAAGCGAAAAGGCCCCGTTTAGTGTATCAGACGAGGCATTGGCTTTGATATTAACTACCGTGTTAAGCAAAAACTCGGTAGCGGAATTGTTTTTTGGTGCACAGCCCGACAAAACGAGCGATAAAAGCACCGGAAATAAAAATAATTTACGCATATTAAAATTATAATGGTTAAGTTAGGCGAAACAATCCTGTTTCACTACAAAATAATTATAACATTGTTTTACTACCTTGTAAAGCGGATAAATTTGTGTTAATATTATAGTTGGTGGAATGTATGTTAAAGAAAAAAGAAATTATTATCTTTCTATCCATAATAGTTTTAGCTGTTGCGGCGGCAGTGATACTAAGCACCGTAAATATTGGTGCTAATAGGGTGGTAATCGCAGTGAACGGCGAAACGCTTTACAACCTGCCGCTTTATAAAAACACAGAAATAAAATTAGAACACAACACCGTGTCTATAAAGGATGGCAAGGTGCGTGTTATATGGGCGGACTGCAAAAATCAGATTTGCGTTAACACCGCGGCGGCCGATTCTTCGGGAGGACAAATTATTTGTCTGCCAAACAAAGTAACGGTTGAGGTAGTAAAAAATGAAAACTAAAAAATTAACCGTTTTGTCTTTGCTGGTGGCGGTGTCAATGCTGCTTTCGTTTGTAGAGGCGGCGGTTGGCTTTGATTTTGCCGTTCCCGGCATAAAATTAGGCCTTGCAAACAGCGTTGCGCTTATTTTCGTTGCATTCTCGAGATACAAAGAGGCGTGTTTGGTTAACATAATAAGAATTATGTTAACCTGTCTAATCTTCGGCAACGCTATGAGCCTTGCCTTTTCGGTGGCGGGGGCGGCGTTATCACTGTCGGCTATGTGTATAGCGCATAGGTTTTTCAAATTCTCGCCTTTTGGTGTGAGTTTCCTTGGCGGAATTTTCCACAACATAGGGCAGCTGTTGGCGGCATTTGCCGTGTTTCACAGTGCGGCGGTGTTTGGTTATCTGCCATATCTCGTAATTGCGGGCGCTGTGTGCGGCGCGCTTACGGGGTTTGCGGCAACATTTATTATAAAGAATAAAAACATAAAAGAAGTTTTTAAAAAGGAGATATAATATGTGCGGATTTGTAGGATTCACAAATTATATTAAAGATGACGGTACCGTGCTTGAAAAAATGATGGACAAAATCATCCATCGCGGTCCCGATTCAAGCGGAAAATATGTGGATGGCAATATAGCGCTCGGCTTTAGGCGCCTTAGCATTATAGATATAGCCGATGGCGACCAACCAATGTTTAACGAGGATGGCTCGCTGGTGCTTACCTTTAATGGAGAAATATATAACCACGCTGATTTGCGCCGCGATTTGATAGAAAAGGGACATACCTTTAAAACAAGCCACTCGGATAGCGAGGTATTATTGCACGGCTATGAAGAATACGGCAGCGAATTTGTAAAAATGCTTCGCGGTATGTTTGCTTTTGTAATTTATAATAAGGCGGATGGCTCACTTTTCGGTGCGCGTGATATGTTTGGCATCAAGCCGTTTTACTATACCTTCCAAGATAATTCCTTTATTTTCGGTAGTGAAATAAAGTCGTTTTTACTGCACCCCGAATTTAAAAAAGAGTTAAACGAAAAAGCACTCGCGCATTATTTATCATTCCAGTATTCTCCAACCGAGGAAACCTTCTTCAGCGGCGTTTATAAACTGCCGCCCGCACATTATTTTGAGTACTGCGATGGAGAAATAAAAACAACCCGTTATTTCCGCCCCGAGTTTAAAGAGGAGGACGGCTCACTCGATTACTTTGCAGATTTAACCGATGCGGCAGTGAGAGAGAGCGTAGCGGCGCACAAAATTGCCGATGTTGAGGTTGGCTCGTATTTATCAAGCGGCATTGATTCAAGCTATATTTCGGCCGCCGCACAGGTTGATAAAACCTTTACTGTCGGCTTTGAGAGTCCTGATGGCAATCGATATAATGAAATTGAGTACGCAAAACGCTTCGCCGATACAATAGGGGTAAAAAACATCAGTAAAATCATAACGCCCGAGGAATATTGGGGCAAATTTGCCTACATTCAGTATCAAATGGACGAGCCGCTTGCCGACCCCGCGGCAATAGCACTTTACTTTGTATCAAAGCTCGCCAGCGAGCACGTAAAGGTTGTAATGTCGGGCGAGGGCGCCGATGAGCTTTTCGGCGGTTACCGTATTTATCAGGAGCCCATAACCTTAACCTATTATGACCGCCTGCCGTTTTGTATCCGTAGGATTATCAGCAAAACGCTTGAATTTTTGCGTGTTCCAAATGTTCACGGCGTGAATTATCTTATTCGCCGCGGCAAAACTATTGAGGAGAGATTTATCGGCAACGCAAATATTTTCAGCGTTCGCGAACGCAACAAAATATTGCTACGCAATGCCGGCGCCGAAACACCCGCAATGCTTTGCAAAAAGTTTTATGATGAGGTAAAAGATAAAGATACCGTAACAAAAATGCAGTATCTTGATATCAATATGTGGCTGATGGGTGATATTTTGCTAAAGGCCGATAAAACGAGTATGGCAAACTCGCTCGAGCTTCGCGTTCCGTTCCTTGATAAAAAGATTATGGAGCTTGCCGAAAAAATACCCGTTAAATGCCGCGTAAACACCGTTACCACAAAACTCGCGCTTCGCAAAGCGGCCGAAAAAACACTGCCGAAGCTGACCGCCGAAAAGGACAAGCTCGGTTTCCCCGTGCCGATACGCGTGTGGCTTAAGGAAGAACAGTATTACAATATCGTAAAAAATGAATTTACAAGCGAAAATGCTAAAAAATATTTTGATACACAAAAATTAGTGGCGCTTCTTGATAGACATAGAAGCGGCAAAGAGGACGTAAGCCGTAAAATATGGACGGTTTATACCTTCCTTGTGTGGTATAGAGAATATTTTGGTAATTAAATAATAACTCCCTTCTTGGAAACACTAATTCCAAGGAGGGAATTTTTATGGATAAAAATACGGTTTCAAGCTTTGCAAAGGGCACACTTACGGGTATGCTGGCAGGTGCGGCGCTTCTCGGTGTCGGCAAAATGCTGATGGACAACAACCGCAATATGTCAAAGGGCTCAAGCAAAGCGATAAAGGCAGTCGGCGAGTTTGTTGACGGCGTGCACACAATGTTTAAATAAGCTATAGAACAAAAGAAAACCAAAAGATATCTTTTGGTTTTCTTTTTTCGGTACTCGAAGTATTTATATACGCCTACCGTACCGAAGAAAAGAATTTCTATAGCTTATTAAAAACCAATTATAAAAAATAGCGAAAATGTGCTTGACACCGCCATTTAACTATGATATAATAATTCCTGCTTGAAAAAGTGAATATGGGAGAATTCCCGAGCGGCCAAAGGGGGCAGACTGTAAATCTGTTGCTTTCAGCTTCGGTGGTTCGAATCCACCTTCTCCCACCAAAACAGAAACCACCCAATAGGGTGGTTTTTTGTTTTGTGTGGGAGAAGGCATTCAGATGAGAACAATTTTTGCTTTAGCAAAAATGTTCGGCGACGCGGCAACAGCGCCGCGATAGGCGTTGTTGACCGCCAAAGTCTCGAGCAACGCCGATTTTTCGCAACCGCTCGGAGCGGTCGAAAAATCAAGAGGCGCAGAGTATCCACCCGAAATAAACAGCACCCGATTCCAAACGGATTCAGGTGCTATTCTTTTTCAAATTTAATTATATCGCTTACTTCACAGTCAAGAGCATAGCAAAGTGCATCAAGGGTTTTGGTGTTTATAGCTTCACCCTTTTTAATTCTATGCAAGGTGTTTGCTGAAAAACCTTGCTTAAAAATGAGATTATATTCAGTAATTCCTTTTTTTAATAGCGTTTCATAAAAAGGCGCGTAACTAATCATTTTTAATCACCATTTTAATATTATCATACTTAACCTCTTGACTATACTCAAAACGTTGAGTATAATTAAAAAGGGGGTGTTATTGTGCATAGAGTTTCTCTTTGGAGTGCGGTCGGCATTCTTTTATTACAACTGTTTCTTGCAATTACTAATGGGGAATATTTTGATGAAACAATTTGGTATACGATAGGATTAAATGCGATTTTTATTGTAATAGGTATAGTAAGAGCATACAGGAACCGATAAATTTCAAATAGTGGCAATGTTATTTCATATCGACTTTGCAAAAAAACCAACCTTAACTTGCCATCTTAATAGTTCGTAACAGCCAAAACAGAAACCACCCAATAGGGTGGTTTTTCGTTTTGCGTGGGAGGATGGTTATCGATTGAAAGGTACAACTCTCCGCTTGACAATTTTGCATACATAACAGATAATATACATAACGATATTTTAGGAGGAATTTTATGTTACCGGCAATTATTCTTTTTGCAGCTACATACGTGCTTATGCTGTCCTTTAGCAAATACCGTCCGTACATAGCGCTTATATCGGGCGCGATTTTTATAGCCACAGGTATGCTGCCGATAGGCAATATACTTGGCGAGCTCGATTTTAATGTTTTGTTGATGATAGCGGGAACAATGGGACTTGTAGCCCTCTTTATAGAAAGCAAAATGCCTGAACTGCTTGCCGATATTGTTATGGAAAAGGTGCCAAATGTACAAATGGCGGCGGTGGCGCTCTCGCTATTTGCGGGTATCATTTCGGCCTTTGTTGATAACGTGGCAACGGTGCTTATGGTGGCGCCGGTAGCACTCGAAATTTGCAAAAAACTCAAAACAAACCCCGTTCCGTTTATAATAGGCATTGCGGTTTCCTCCAACCTACAGGGTGCCGCAACGCTCGTAGGAGATACCACGGCTATTATGTTGGGCTCGGCGCTTGATATGAGCTTTTTAGATTTTATTTGGTATCAGGGCAAACCCTCAATTTTCTTTGCGGTTGAGCTTGGTGCCTTGGCGGCTGCGCTTATACTCGCGGTAATTTTCCGAAAAGAAAAAGCGCCTATTGAGAAAAATATTGTACGCACCAAGGTTACCGATTATGTACCAACAGTACTTTTGCTTGGTGCGATACTACTGCTTATTTGCGCTTCCTTTGCGCCTGAGAGCTGGAATCTACCGAGCGAAATAAACGGTATTATTTGTTGTGCCTTGCTCGTTATCGGCTTGGTTTACAACTTTATTAAAAAGAGAACTGCTGATGCAATAATTTCTCCGCTTAAGGAAATTGATTTTGAAACGTTAGGACTGCTTGTTGGTCTTTTCCTTATGATAGGCGGCATCAAGCACGAGGGGGTTATTGATGCGCTTGCCGACCTTTTGGCGCAGCTCGGCGGTGGAAATGTGTTTTTACTCTATACAGTTATCGTGTGGGCCTCGGTGCTGATATCTGCATTTATAGACAACATACCCTATGTTGCAACCATGATACCCGTTATTGCGTCCTTGAGCATTCAGTTAAGCACGCAAATGGGTATTGCGGCAACGCTTGTGGCAACCCCGTTATACTTTGGACTTCTTTCGGGAGCTACATTAGGCGGCAACTGCACACCTATTGGTGCCTCGGCAAACATTACGGGCATAGGAATACTGCGTAGAGCCGGGTATGAGGTTAAAAACAGCGACTTCTTCCGCATAGGCATACCCTTTACCTTGGCGGCGATTATTCCCGCATACATTTATATATGGTTGTTGTTTGGAGTATAAACAAGCAGCGGTGCAGTCAAAAAGATTGCACCGCTTTATTGCAAACAGGTGTTTTTTATGCTATAATAAAAAAGGTAAGCATCGAGTAAGCACGGGCTTGAATCGCTACGGCACACACCTATAGCATATAATAAAGGTGGCGGACACGTTTGTGCGCCCATATATCAAAACCCGCGCTTGTTTTTATTATGAAAAAAATAGTTTACCCGTATTTTAAACCATAAAAGTGCAAACGGAAACGAGAAACGGTCTTTCAGGAGGAGAAATGAAAAAATTATCACGGAAAAATTGGATAATTATTGCGTCTGCTATTTTAGGTGTCGCAATAATATCAACGGTATTAGTATTGGTATTAACTGCTAAAGTGGCCGTGCCTGATTTGATAGGCAAAACACTAACCGACGCAACCGAAATATTAGAAAACAAAGCGCTTGAAATTGAAGCACAATGGGAATATAGCGATACTGTCCCAAAAAATAAAATTATTTCGCAGGAAACTGACGTTGGAACAAAATTGAAGCGCGGTAGCGCGATAACCGTAACGGTGAGTAATGGTGTTGAACCGATAACGGTTCCGAAAGTGCAAGACGTATCTTTAGAAACGGCAGAAAAAACACTCAAGAATCTGAATTTTAAAGTCAAAATATCGTACGAATACAACGATTATTTTAAAAAGGGCAACGTGATAGCGCAAAGCGTAGCACCTGGGGAGAAAGCGCCAAAGGGTTCGCGGATTACAATAGTGGTGAGCAAGGGCCCCGATATAGTGGCGGTGCCGAACCTAAAAGGGAAGACTCTTGAAGCGGCTACCGATGCTCTTGAAGCGGCAGGGCTAACAGTAGAACCTGACATAAAGTGTAGCAAAACTGTCAAAGAAGGAATAATTATCTCGCAAGACGTAACAGCGGGAACAATGATAAAACGGAATTCCGCCGTTAAGGTGCTTGTAAGCGCGGGAGTAGCCAACACAGTTGGAAACACTCCTTCCAACAGCAGCCAGTGGGGGCGTGTTGCGTCGCAGGGAGACTGGGTTTATTTTTCCAACGAAGGTATTGATTATTATCTTTATAAAATGCGGCAAGACGGAAGCGAAAAGCAAGTTATAGTCAAGGATCCCGTAATTGCAATAAACGTTGTTGGTGAATGGATATATTATACCGCAGAAAAATCAAGCGGTAACGGCGGCTTATTTAAAATAAGACTTGATGGTTCACAGAAAACCAAATTAGATTCGAGCATTAATTACTTTGTGCACGTTGCAAACGGATGGATATATTACTCAAGCAATTACGGAAATATATACAAGATGAAAACCGACGGCACAGGAAAAACCAAAATATGCAATGATTCTTGTACGTCCATAAACGTCTCAGGCGATTGGATTTATTATATAAATATGAATGATAAGCACAAGGTTTACAGAGTGCGCACCGACGGTACGGGCCGAGAAAAACTTTTTGGAGGATTTTCAGGATATTACTTGGCGGTAGATGGGAACACAGCGCTTACTGTGGATATTGATTTTGTGAAAAGAATCAATGTAGACGGAAGCGGGTACAAGAGCTATTATCAAAAAGACAAACAAGTTTCGTACATCAACGCAAATAACGGTTGGCTATATATTCTTGAACATGATATGAGTTCGTCTCAGCCAAAGTCGGCATTTTACAAAATGAGATATGACACAAGCGAAAAAACAAAAATTCTGGATATAGATTTTAAAAATCCCGCGAACTACTTTATTAACGTTGTGGGCGATTGGTTGTATTTCAAACACTCGGATGATAATCACTATATGTATAGGGTAAAAACCGACGGTACGAAACTTGAGGAGATATGTTACTAAACATTTCGCGCGGTTTTGCGCTCGACTTTACGAAAATTAAATAATTAAATTTAAACGGCATAAGTGGTTTTTCCACTTATGCCGTTTTCTGTAATTACCGTTTTACATAGGAGAAATAAATAATTGCACCCAGTGTATTCTGGTATAACCGCTCATTTGTATTTCATAAACACCCACAACAAGATGCGTAAAGTTATTGTTTAAAATGTTGGCGCGGTGTCCATCGGAATTCATCCAAGCCGTCATAACCGATGCACAGTCGGGTTGGCCGTATGCGATGTTTTCGCCCGCCGCCCAGTAGTGCAAATCAAGTTCATCAAACGCCGTGAAGCAGTCGGTGCCGTTTGGCCTTGTGTGTGAAAAGGACTCGGCGATTTCGGTGGCTCTCACATTTGCCGCGGCTTGACCGGCCGCATAATACTGTAGGGGTGCGAGCCCTTGCTTTTGCCGCTCAATATTTACAAGGCGTAAAATTTCTTGTTGCTGTTCATTTACCGACATCGGCAGCTTTGCGGTGGTTCGGCTCTCGCTCTTTTGGCATCTTGAGCAAGTGCGTTGCTCGGAGCCTGTGGATGTGGTTGTCGCCGCGGTTACGGTTTTCCACGCGCCGAAGCTATGCCCAAGGGCTGCTGTTTTATTGGTTTTTTCACTATGCCCGCAGTTGCAGGCTTTAAGCGTGTAACCGCCTGCTAAACAGGTGGCGGGAACAGTTTTTGTTGTGTAAGTATGTTTATGTACCTGCTCATCGCCCGAGGAACAATTAGATGAGCTTTGCGCTTGCGAAGAGGATTCAGAACCTGATGAGCTGCCCTGGGTGCTCGAATTATCTTGGCTTGAAACGGTGCTTGATACATCCGATTCGGTATTAGTGGTGCCGGATGAGGTGTTTGTTTCAGAGCTTTGGGAACCGCTTGATATATTAGAATCGGTAGAACCAGCAGGTTTGCCTTGGCAACCGCAAAGTAAAACAACCGATAGCACCACGGCCACGCAAACAAACCGCCTCAATAAACTTTTCATTTATATGCTCCTTTGAATTTTTCGATATTTACTACAAGCATTATAACAAAATCCACCACAAAAAACAACAAAAGGAAACATTTACACAAAAAAGGGAACCTACTTATTGTAAGTTCCCTTTATGTTAGTTTGATGAAACCAGCTTGCCGTTTTCGTAAACCTGGTCTTCTACTGTGCCGTCAGCACGGTAGAGTGTGCCGGGGCCATTGCGCTCGCCATAAAGCCATGCGCCGATGTAAACATCGCCGTTTGCCGATTTAAAGGTGCCGTTACCCGAGCAACAGTCATCGGCAAATTCGCCTTCGTAAGAATCGCCGTTTGCCCAAATGTAAACGCCCTTACCGGTAGTTGAGCCCTCTACAAAATCGCCCTCGTAGGAGTTGCCGTTTTTCCAAACAAATTTACCCTTTCCTGTGCGGATGCCTTCTATAAAGTCGCCTTCATACTGGTTGCCGTTTGCCCAAACATACTTACCTTTTCCTGTGCGTTTGTCATTAGCCCAATCGCCATCGTAGTACGAGCCGTCATCCCAACGGATGATACCCTTGCCCACGCGGTCGCCGGACAACCAGTCGCCCTCATAAATGGTGCCATCGCTCCAAACGTATTTACCTTTACCTGTACGTTTATCTTCCGCCCATTCGCCATCGTAATAAGCGTTGTCTTTCCAACGGATGATACCTTTGCCTACACGGTTGTTATCAAGCCAGTTGCCCTCGTAAACAGTGCCATCGGCCCAGAAATATTTACCAAAGCCTGTGCGCTTATCGTTGTCCCAATCGCCATCATAGTAAGAGCCGTCAGCCCAACGGATAATACCTTTACCTACACGGTTGTTATCGAGCCAGTTACCTTCAAAAACAGTGCCGCTTTTCCATACATATTTGCCGTAGCCCGTGCGCTTGTCGTTTACCCAACCGCCATCATAGTAGGAGCCATCGTTCCAACAAATAACGCCGTTGCCCACACGGTTGTTATCAACCCAGTCGCCTTCATAAACGGTGCCGTCCGCCCAAACAAATTTACCTTTGCCTTCGCGGGCGCTATCGTTCCACTGGCCTTCATAATAATTTCCGTTTGCGTAAAGATGCACGCCGTAACCTGTACGCTTGCTATCAGCAAAATCGCCTTCGTATTTACCGCCGTCTTCCCAAACGTAAAGACCTTTACCCTCACGCTTGTCTTTTACCCAGCCGCCTTCGTAATAGGAGCCATCGTTCCAACGGATAACGCCGTTGCCGTGGCGGTCGCCATCAACCCAACTGCCTTCGTAGACGGTGCCGTCCTTCCAAGTGAAGATACCGGCGCCCGTTCTTGAGTTATTAACAAAATCGCCTTCGTAGGTGTTGCCGTTAGGCCAAGTATATATACCTACGCCGTTACGCTTGCCGTTTGTGTAATTTCCTTCGTATGAGGAGCCGTCAGCCCAACAGTATTTTCCAAAACCGTGAAGCTCGTTTCCAAGCATTTCACCCTCGTAAGAGTCGCCGTTATTGTAAGAGCGTCTTAAAAAGCCGCTACGGTCATTAGGTCTTTGCAAACGTGGTGCCTTTGCATAACTGAAAGGCACTGTGCTGAATTTAGGACCACCGGGAGTAGCCGTAGGTACGGTTGTTGTGGTTGTAGTAGCTGCCGCCGTATTAGTTGTGTTGGTTGTAGTAGTGGTCGCAGCACTGCTCGATGTAATTACACCCTTTTCGTATACACGGTCCTCGCTTGTACCATCGGCAAGATAAACAGTTACAGGTCCATGTAAATTGTCATCCTCAAATCCGCCGATATATGTTTCGCCCGATGTTGTTTTAAAGGTGCCGTAACCTGTGCGCTTGCCCTCTACAAAATCACCCTCATAGGTGTTGCCCGATTTCCAGAAAAGCTTACCCTTACCTGTGCGTTTGTTGTTAGCCCAGTCGCCTTCATAACGGTCGCCGTTAGACCAGGTGTAAATGCCGTAGCCGTTGGGCTCGCCTTTTTCATAATCGCCCTCATAGGTGTCGCCGTTAGCCCAGCAGTGTTTACCTTTGCCTGTACGGGAGCCGTCTACAAAGTCGCCCTCATAGGTGCCGCCGTCAGACCAAGTGTGTTTACCTTTACCTGTACGCTTGTTGTCAACAAAATCGCCTTCGTATTTACTGCCATCAGCCCATAAATAAACGCCGTAGCCGTGGCAGCGGCCTTCTAAAAAGCCACCTTCGTATGTGTCGCCATTAGGCCAGGTACGGAAGCCGTTACCTGTACGCTTGTTGTTTAAGAAATCGCCGTTATATGTACCGCCATCGGCCCAAGTATAAAAACCTTTTCCGTGGCAGTTGCTGTTTAGAAATTCTCCCTGATAACTATCTCCGTTTGCCCACTTATGCACACCGAAGCCTGTACGAGAGCCCTCTACAAAATCGCCCTCATAGGTGCCGCCATCAGCCCAACGGAAGAAGCCTAAGCCGTGAAATTTTGCCTCTAAAAGCTCGCCTTCATACTGGTTGCCGTTTGCCCAGTGATAGATACCAACGCCCGAGCGTTTGTCATCAACAAATCCGCCGTGATACCAGTCGCCACCTGCCCAAGTGTATTCACCGTAGCCGTGGAGTTTGCCGTCTCTTATCTGACCTTCATATTTATCGCCATTTGAGAAGTTTTTAGTAACAAAGCCAATGCGTGAGGTAGGCACAACCAGTTTGGGCGCCTTTTTGGTGGCAACGGGAGGCTTAACCGCCGCTGTCGGAGCCTTTTTAACCTCGGGCTTTTTAACTGTGTTTGTATATGTTGTGGTAACACTACCCTTAAAGCCGCTGATACCGTCAGAAGAATAGAGCACCTGATAGAACTCGTTTTCAACTTTATATGTATATTTGAAAACCGACTGAATTCGGTTCATACGCATTGCCATACCAAGCGGTAATTTAACCTCTTCAAGATATACCAAAAGGCGTTTTTTATCAAGGTCGCGCGCAAAATTGAGTTCATCCTTGCAGTTGTCCGATGCCAAATAGTTTTTAGAAATAAATGCGATAAAATAATCGCTGTTATTGATGGTTTTGGCAATAAATTCATCCCACTCGGTACCGGGGTCGATACCGCTATCAAACCAAAAGCGGTAACCGTCGGCTTGAAGGCGTGAGAGAATAGGGAAAACCATATCCGCATCCTTGTGAGCATAACTTATGAATATAAATTTGTCCGAGCCTTTATAAGGATTTATCGTACTCATAATAACCCCCGCAAAAATAATATTATACACATAAATTATAAGATAAATAGATACTTATGTCAAGCGATAAAACAGTATTGATTGAAATAGAAAAGTATGCTAAAATACACTTAAGAACTTTCAAAAAAGGGGTTTTAAATATGCTACAGGCAATAAATGTATCAAAGATTTATAATCCGAAAAACGGCACAACGGTTAAAGCGCTTGACGGCGTAACAATATCCTTTGCCGAAAAGGGAATGGTTTTTTTGCTCGGTAAATCGGGTAGCGGTAAATCGACACTGCTTAACGTTTGCGGCGGACTTGATTCGCCAACATCGGGCGAAATAGTGGTTAAGGGCCGCAGCAGTAAAGACTTTTCGCAAAGCGATTTTGACAGCTACCGCAACACCTTTGTCGGATTTATTTTCCAAGAATATAACATCCTTAACGAATTTTCGGTTGAGGACAACATTGCTTTAGCACTCGAGCTTCAGGGCAAGCCAAAGGATAAAAAGGTAATTGCCGAGCTGCTTGAGCAGGTGGATTTAACGGGATTCGGCAAAAGAAAGCCCAACACATTATCGGGTGGACAAAAGCAGCGCATTGCCATAGCCCGCGCGCTTGTTAAAAATCCCGAAATCATTATGGCGGATGAGCCGACAGGCGCACTTGATTCAAATACGGGTCGACAGGTGCTTGAAACACTTAAAAAGCTATCTCGCGATAAGCTTGTAATAGTTGTATCGCACGACCGCGACTTTGCCGAGCAATACGGCGACCGCATTATTGAAATGAAGGACGGCAAGGTGCTGTCGGATGTAAGCAAAACCGAGGAAGCGAGCACTGCAGTTTCGGAAAACGTGCGCGCCATCGGCTCGGTGCTTTGTGTAAATGATGCCGATAAATTAAACGATAAAGATTTCGAGCAAATCAAGGCGTTTTTAAAGAAAACGCAGGGCGATGTTATAATCGCGGGTGGCGAGAAGGAGATAGAAAGCTTTAAAAAGACCAGCCGCATAAGTGAAAACGGCAGGGAAGTGTTTAAGGACACTACCGAGCCCGAGAAAAAGAGCTACACAAAGGAGCAAAGCCGTTTCATTCGCTCAAAATTACCGCTAAAACACGCGATAAAAATCGGTTTGTCTTCGCTTAAAAACAAACCCGTGCGTTTGTTCTTTACGGTTATTTTATGCACCGTTGCGTTTATAATGTTTGGACTTTTATCAACGATGAGCTTTTATGATAGTGAGGCAACCTTCAAGCAGTCGCTCACAGATACGGCCATCGGCACACTGCGCCTACAAAAGCTATATAGCGTTGAAACTACATGGTATTCAGATGGAGAGGCTGAAAATACATATACGCAGGGCGTTGACACACCCTTTACCGAGGCCGAGATTGAGGCACTCAAACAAACCTACGGACCATCTGTGTTTGGTAGTATAAACGTGTATACAAATTTTGGTGTACGTTCAACCCCATCAAAATATTGGATGAACGAAATTCAGTCAATGGCCTATCTTAAAGAGGGTCATCCTTTGCGCGAAAAAATAAACGGCGCTTACCCTAAAAACAAAAATGAAATATGCATTTCTTCTTATTCGGCAGATGTTATAGTTAACAGCGGCGCATACGATGCCGAGGGCAACACCATTGATATTTCCTCGCCCGATGAAATTATCGGTAAAAAGATAAACATCTCGGGTGTAAACTATAAGGTTGTGGGTATTTTTGATAGCGGCGTCATTTCCGAAAAATACGAGAGCTTAAAAACGGGCGAAACTACCAACGAAAGCTTGGTTTTCGACCTTCAGCAAGAACTGTCTGACGGCCTGCATTTTGTAACCTTTGTAAGCCGCGACAGAATTGAGCTTATAGCAAAAGAAAATCAGGGCTATTCTCCGTTTGATTATAGCTATAAAACGGCGGTTGCCACCTATAAAAACAAGGACGGCAAATATGAATTCCCCGAATACAGCAACGTAAGCTATATGGAAATAAAGGAAGTATCTCCCACGGCGCCAAAATATTTTATTTCGGCAAACAAAACCGATATAGCCGAAAATGAAACACTTTTACCTGTGGGACTTTTCTGCGAGTATGTTGCCAATAAATATAACGAAAAGTTTGAAACGACCACCTCGGATTATCAATATAACAAATACAACGAAGCCATAAGCCTTGCATACGCCATTATGGAGGGCGGCGAGTGGAAGCATACCGATGACGGCAAGGGCGAGCTGGTGCCCTACACGGCCGCACAAAAAACGCAAAAAATCAATAAGCTTCTCAAAATGCTTCGTGATGACAAAATTAACATAACGCTTGGTCTTAAAGCCTTTGACCGCGATACAAACTCGGTTGTGGGCGAGATAAAAGAGTTAAAGGTAGCAGGCTTCTATGATGCAGCGGCAGGAAACAGAGGCGGCGAGTATAAAGTTGCATTGGCAGATAGCACAGCCAGTGCAATGTGGAATGAGCAAAAGCAAACGCTTCAGTATTATGAGGAGCATTTTACAACATACGTAGCCCCCGCGGATGCCATTTTTGGTGCGGCATATCTGCCCTTGGACAAAACACCCGAAAGCATACAGGGCTTTTGGGAGGTTTATAAAAGCGAAGCCTATAACGAGGACGGCTCGAAAACATATCTTGCAAGCAACTTTATATACCAACTGCAAATGGTTGATGACTTGGTTGAGGACTCCTCAAAAATATTCCTTTATGTAGGACTTGTGTTGGCTCTTTTTGCCGCATTATTATTCTCTAACTTTATATCGGTTTCCATCAGTCAGAAGAAGAGGGAAATCGGCATTTTGCGTGCAGTGGGTGCCAGAAGCGCCGATGTATTTAAGATATTCTTCTCGGAGTCGGCATTTATCGCTATTATTTGCGTTGTGCTGGCCTCTATCGGAAGTGTTATCGGATGTAATTTGCTCAACTCATCGCTTACAGGCGTTATAGGTGCATCGCTGTTTGTGTTCGGTGTTATGTCGTTTTTGGTGCTTGTTGGCATTGCGGCGTTAACCGCAATAATTGCTACATTCTTGCCCGTTTGGAATGCCGCTCGCAAAAAACCTGTGGAATCTATACGTGCAATATAAAAAAATCTTGCAAAAGTGCACAAAAAATGGTATAATGTTCGTGCATATTATTTTTAAGGAGTAAAATTATGAAAAGAATTATTGCTTTAGTGCTTGCTTTGGTGCTTGCATTCACACTCGTAGCTTGCGGTGGCGCAGGTAGCACGACTATGACAATGGGTACAGGCGGTACTGCAGGTACATACTACGGTTACGGCGGTATCCTCGGCACACAGGTTAAAACCTCAACCGGCATCACAGTAAACGTTGTTTCTACCGATGGTTCAAAGGCTAACATCCTCGGTATTGATGCAGGCAACTACCAGTTAGGTACTGTTCAGTCTGATGTTATGGATTACGGCTGGAACGGTCTTCGCACATTTGAAAAAGAGGGCAAAATCGATTCTTTCCGTGTTATCGGCGGTCTTTATGCAGAGGCAGTTCAGCTTGTAACTATGGACCCCAACATTAAGAGCGTTGCTGACCTTCGCGGAAAAAAGGTTTCTATCGGTGCTGCAGGCTCGGGCGTTTATTTCAACGCTGTTGACGTTCTTACCGCTGCAGGATTAACCGAAAAGGACATTGTGCCCCAGTATCAGTCATTTGCTGATTCGGCCGATGCTTTAAAGGATGGCAAAATAGATGCGGCGTTTATCGTAGCAGGTGCTCCCACACCCGCTATCCAAGAGCTTTGCACAACATCAAAGGCATACTTAGTTCCGATTGACGGCGATATCGCAAAGAAGGTTATGGAAGCTTCTCCCTTCTATGCAACATACAAAATCCCCGCAGGCACTTATGAGGGCCAAACAGCTGATGTAACAACCGTTACCATCAAAGCAACCCTTATCGTAAGCGCAAATGCGAGCGAAGAGGATGTTTACAACATCACAAAAGCTATTTTCGATAACAAAGAAGCTATCACAAAGGCACATGCTAAGGGTGCTGAATTATCACTCGAAAATGCTACTGACGGTATGACCGTTCCTTTCCATAAGGGTGCGGCTAAATACTTTGCCGAAAAAGGTATCACAGTAGAGGCCAAATAAATTAAAGTAAGTTTATCTTATTGGCTGCAGTGAAAAAATCTGCAGCCAATTTTCATATTTTTAGCAAGGAGGATTCTATGGCTTTTTTTAAGAAAAAGAACAAAACCGAAGAAGCCCCGATGGACTTAGATTCGGTTATGAAAAAATTTGACCGAGAATCCAACACTCGCGTGTGGGAAGGCACCCCCAAAATTATAGTTAATTGTATTTTGGCAACCTTCTCGCTGTTCTGCATTTATGTAACCCTTGTTGCAACCTGGCTTGATGAAATACGCCTTACGTCCTTTATGGCGTTTATTATGTTTATCGGCTTTTTGGTGTTCCCCGCCAAAAAAGGTACGCAAAAGGTTAACTTTATGCCGTGGTATGATGTACTGCTTATGATAGCGGGTACGGGCTCATTCCTCTATTACACCTTTAATGCGGTGGAAATTGTGTCCCGTTACAAAATCACAACAGTAGAAGTTATAATCGGCGTTATAGGCATTTTGTGCCTTGCCGAGCTTTGCAGGAGAAGTGTTGGCTTACCGATTTTGTGTGTGGCAGGCGCGTTGCTTGCGTATGCGCTTATATGGGGCTCAACAAACCCCAGTATGATGGCGCGTATTACAGAGAATGTGCGCGTGTTGTTCTACTCAAAAGAGGGTATTCTCTCAACCCCCGTTAACGTTTGCTCAAAATACATAGTTATGTTTATTATTTTCGGAGCGTTTTTGGAGCGTACGGGAATTGCCGATTTCTTTATCAAAATCGCAAATGCGCTTGTAGGTCGCTTTTCGGGCGGTCCCGCAAAGGTTGCGGTTGTAGCAAGTGCGCTTGAGGGTATGGTATCGGGCTCATCGGTTGCAAACACCGTAGGTTCGGGCGCGGTTACCATTCCGCTTATGAAAAGAACGGGCTATAAGCCCGAGTTTGCCGCCGCGGCAGAGGCATCAGCTTCAACCGGCGGACAAATTATGCCGCCTATTATGGGTGCCGCCGCTTTCCTTATGGCTGAAACGGTAGGCGTACCTTATTCAAACATAGTAGTAAAGGCGATTTTACCCGCTGTTCTTTATTTTGCGGGCGTATTTATTACAGTTCATTTAGAGGCAAAAAAAGAGGGACTGCGCGGTCTTACCCGTGAAGAATTGCCCCGCTTAAAGCCCCTGCTTAAAGAAACATATTTATTGTTGCCGCTGATTCTTCTTATCTACCTTGTAGGTACAAGCACACGCTCTATCGCTTATGCGGCGGCTATCGCTATTGTTGTTGCGATAATTGTAAGTATGTTCAAAAAAGAGACCCGTATGACACCTATGAAGCTGCTTGAAGCATTAGCGGCGGGCGGACAGGGTATGATTACCGTTGCGGCTGCTTGCGGTGTTGCGGGTATAGTTGCGGGTGTAATCGGTGTTACGGGCCTTGCCTATATGCTCTTTAACGGCATTGTAACACTGGCGGGCAACCAGGTTATTATTGCACTGTTTTTAACAATGCTTTGCTGTATAGTGCTCGGTATGGGTGTTCCCACAACTGCCAACTATTGCATTATGGCGGCAACCTGCGCACCGATATTGGTGCAAATGGGCGTTCCGATGATAGCCGCACACTTCTTTGTGTTCTATTTCGGTATCGTTGCCGACTTAACACCGCCTGTAGCATTGGCGGCTTATGCAGGTGCTGCTATTGCGGGTGCAAATCCGATGAAAACGGCATTTACGGCAACAAAACTTGCAATAGGAGCATTTATAGTGCCGTATGTATTCGCTCTTAACCCCGCAATGCTGTTTATTGATACATCAGCGTGGGAGGTAATACTTATTTGCATTACATCCTTTGTTGGTATCTTTGCCGTATCGGCCGCACTTGAAGGCTATTTCTTACAGCGTATGCGTTGGTACGAGAGAATAGTAAGCGTAGCGGGTGGATTGTTGCTTATTTACCCCGGTATTGTAACCGATGCTATAGGTTTAGGACTTGTGGCAATAGTTGCAGTAGTGCAGATACTTACCAAAAAGAAAAAGGCTTTAGAAGCATAAAAATCAAACCGCGAGAGAGTATCTCTCGCGGTTTTAATATTGAAAAGATATAGAAAATATGCTATTATCTATTTGGTGATTTTGTGAATATAGTTATAAGAATAATTATTTTAGTTATTGGTGCTGCTATTACGGTAAACGGCATAGGTATATCGTTAGTTTCAAACTTTAACGCAGGCATTGTGCTGACTTTTTTGCTCGGCTTTTTGCTCTTAACCATAGGTGTTTTGCCAAACTCTGTGTTACATAAAATACCGACATTTGTATTTTGGGTTCTTGGTGTTGGCTTAGCGGTGGTTATCGCGTTTGTCGGATTTTTGCTTATATTCGGATCATCCGATAATGCAACTCACAAGGAAAATGCCGTTATAGTGCTTGGCGCCGCAGTGCACGGCGATAAGCCCAGTGCCGTGCTTGCCGACCGACTTGATACGGCGGTAGAATATTACGAGCAAAATAAAAATGCCGTAATAGTGGTAACGGGCGGCAAGGGTATGCAGGAAAATGTAACCGAAGCCGCGGCGATGGAAAAATATTTAATAGGCAAGGGTGTGCCAAAGGAAAAAATTATAAAGGAAGAAAAGGCCACCAACACATACGAAAATTTTGTTTATTCAAAAGAAATTTTAGAGGAGCTTTTTGGAGAAGATTACACCGCGGTGTATATCACAAACGAGTATCATGTGTATAGAGCCGGTTGTATCGCAAAAACGGCGGGCATTAACAATGCAAGTCATATTCATAGCGGTACACGTTGGCATTCACTGGTGGCGGGAACACTCAGAGAGTGCTTAGGTGTTATGAAATTTTGGTTGCTAAGGAGATAGGGATGTATAGCGTAATATTTGATATGGACGGCACGCTGCTTGATACACAGCGCATATATATTCCTGCGTGGGACTACGCAGGGGAAAATCAGGGCTTTAAAAAATGCGGCGACCACATTAAAAACGTGCTTGGAACCAACGAAGAAGCGTGGACACAGTATCTTGTAGATAATTTTAAGGGTGTGGACGTGGCTCGCTTTAAAGCGGATGCCGCCGATTATATTAAGAAAAATATTGTTATAAGATTTAAAGAGGGCGCAGAAGAGCTGATTGCATATCTTAGAAAAAACGGCATTAAGTATGCTATCGGCTCGGGAGCGGCAACTGAACTTATAAGAACTTATTTACAGGTGCTCGGTGCAAGCGATTTGTTTGATACAGTGGCTGGCGGCGAGGAAATAAAAAACAGCAAGCCCGCGCCCGACACGTTTTTGTTGGCGGCCGAAAAAATGGGTGTAGACCCTAAAGAATGCTTTGTTTTTGAAGATTCCGATAACGGAGCATTGGCGGCATATAATGCGGGGATGAGGTGCATTGGTATTCCCGATGTCGTGCCGTTTTCACGTGAAACAAAGTCGCATCTTTTTGCCGAGCTTGGAAATTTAGCCGAGGCGATAGAGGTTTTCGAGGCATTAAAGCATTGACACAAAAAGAATGAGTTTATATAATAAAATCAAAAGGGGGATTTTATAATGGATAATTATAGAGAAAGTTTAAATGGCAATCATCACGAGGAAAATGTTGTGGCCGGTGCCGTTGGCGCGCTGTTGTTTGCGCTTGTGGGCGGTGTGCTTTGGTACGTGCTTTATCAGATAGGTTATATTGCATCCATAAGCGGCTTTGTCGGTATAATTTGCGCGATGAAGGGTTATTCCGTATTTGCAAAAAAAGAGAGCAAAAAGGGAATAGTTATTTCCATAATTGCAACAGTATTAGTAATGGTAATCGCGTGGTATCTCGCCCTTGCGAACGATGTATATTTGGCATATAAAGGGTGGTTTGCTGAAGGCGCGGTAGACTATGCACCCACATTTTTTGAATCGGTGCGCGGCGCATACGTATTTTTAGAGGACCCCGATGTTGCAGGCGGTTATTTCGGCGATCTTGCTATGGGACTTTTCTTCTGTGCACTTGGTGTTATAAGTAGTGTTACAAAGGCACTTAAAAGAATAAAGGCAGAGCAGTCAGCGGAAAATAACGGGGACATAACCGAGGACGCTCCGGCAGAAGCAATACTTAATGGCGGCGAAAGTGATATTTAAACTAAAGGTTGGTATATACAATGCATAATATAAAAGAAAAAGTGGGCTTTATATGTGATATGGACGGCGTTATCTATCACGGCAACAAAGTGCTTGACGGCGTTCCCGAGTTTGTCAACTGGATGATAGACAGCGGCAAAAAGTTCGTGTTTTTAACAAACAGCCCCGAAAAAACTCCGCACGAGCTGAGTATGAAATTAAAGCGTATGGGACTGGACGTTTCAGCCGACCACTTCTATACAAGTGCTATGGCAACGGCGGCATTCTTGCATAGTCAGAATAAGGACTGCACCGCATACGTTATAGGCGAAGCGGCACTCTCCAAGGCGCTTTATGACCAAGGCATTTATATGAATGATGTTAACCCCGATTATGTAGTTGTGGGGGAGACCAGAACCTATAGTTTCGAGAAAATCGAAAAGGCAATAGAGCTTGTTAATAAGGGTGCCAAGCTAATCGGCACAAACCCCGATATTACAGGCCCTACCGAGCGCGGCGTTATGCCCGCAACGGGTGCGCTGATAGCCCCCATTGAAATAGCAACAGGCAAGAAAGCGTATTTCATCGGCAAGCCTAACCCGTTTATGCTCCGCCACGGCCTTAAAAAGTTAGATTGCCACAGTGAAGAAATCGCCTTTATTGGCGACCGCATGGACACCGATATAATAGCGGGCATTGAAACAAACGTTGATACGGTGCTTGTGCTCAGCGGCGTTACAAGCAGAGAAGATATAGATAAATTCCCGTACCGTCCGAAATATGTGCTTTCAGGCGTTGGGGAAATAGTAAAATAAAAAAGACGGCGTAAGCCGTCTTTTTTATTTTAGGACTTAGAAATTAGTCGCAATTTGCTTTGCATTTAACAAGGCAAGCGGTGGCGGTTATAGTTAAAGAGAAGAAAAAAAGCAAAAGACCGACAATTATAGCACCGATAACGCTTGTAGCCGCAAAGGTAATACCGAGGAGCACAACCGAGAACAAAATGGTGCCTAAAATACCCGCTAATACAGTAGACACCGCGGCACAACAACCACCGCGTGCGGTAAAGAGGTTAGCGGCAAGGTAAACAACCGCAACACCGAGCGTTACCCAAAGGAACGCGGGTGTTACGGCGATAACTGCAGTGATTTGCAAAAATGCAGTAACAACACCGATAACAAGGGAAGCGATAAAGCCAAGAGTTAAACAACTAAAACGATTTTCACAATTACACATAAAATTCACCTCCTAAAACAATATATGAAAAATTGTTTTTGGGGTGAACAAGCCCTTTTAAATAAACGGTAAAAATATTCGCATAATATTCTTGGTGAATTGTTATGCGAAATTTTTTATGGGAACACAATGTAAAAATGCCCGAGTTCCCGAAACTTAAAGGGCAAATAAAAACCGATGTGTTAATAATCGGCGGTGGTATGGCGGGTTTGATGTGCGCCTATAATTTAGAGCAAAAAGGCGTAGATTATATACTTGTAGAGCAAAATAAAATAGCATCGGGTGTTACAAAAAACACCACCGCTAAAATCACCGTACAACACGGGTATATTTACAGTGATATTTTAAAAAGATACGGCGAAAAAGCGGCGCGGCAGTATTTTAAGGCAAATAACCAAGCGTTACAGCGGTATAAAGAAATATGCAAAAATATCGACTGTGATTTTAAAGTTTGCGATTCTTATGTTTTCTCGGCCGACAACAAAAAAACAGCAAGAGAGCTTACCGCACTTAACAAAATAGGCGTAGACGCCTATCTTTTACCCGATATAGAGCTACCATTAAAAATAGCGGGCGCGATAAAAATAAAAGACCAAGCACAGTTTAACCCTTTAAAATTTATAGCAAATATATCGCGCGGGCTTAAAATTTATGAAGATACAAAAATCACGGAGTATGACGGCAACAAATTTTTATTTGATGGCGGCAGCATTACGGCAAAAAGCACTATCGTTGCCACACATTTTCCGATTTTCAACAGGCATGGGCTGTACCCCTTAAAAATGTATCAGCACCGTTCTTACGTGTTGGCGTTAGAGGGTGCAAGGGAAATAAACGGGATGTATGTTGATGAATGTTTACAGGGTTTATCTTTTAGAAATTACGGAGATATACTATTGCTTGGCGGTGGCTCGCACAGAACGGGCAAAAAGGGCGGCGGCTTTGGCGAACTGCGTGATTTTGCAAAACGGCATTTAGGCCCTGTAAAAATAATTGCCGAGTGGGCAACTCAGGACTGTATGACGCTTGATAACATAGCGTATATAGGTCGGTATTCCAAAAACACACCCGATATATTTGTCGCCACGGGTTTTAATAAGTGGGGTATGACAACGGCACTTGTGGCGGCAAACGTTTTGTGTGATATGATAACGGGCGAACAAAACGAGGCTCAAGAGCTTTTTTCTCCGAATAGAAGTATTTTACATCCGCAGCTGGCTGTAAACACCTTTGAAACAACGCTTAATCTCATAACCCCAACCGCACCGCGCTGTCCGCACCTTGGGTGCGCGCTAAAATGGAATAGAGAAGAACACAGTTGGGACTGCTCTTGCCACGGCTCAAGATTTGATAAAAATGGCAAGATTCTCAACAACCCCGCAACAGATGATTTAAAACTATAACAAAAAGCAACCGAATTTTCGGTTGCTTTTTCTAAATCCTAACCCCTAAATCCTAATCGCAGTCCTTTTGGGTAGTGGTTTTTGGCGGTGCCGTTTACTATTTTTGCGCCGCCGAGAGTACAGCCGTCAACTAAAACCGCCGCCCAGCCGTTCTCCGCTTGCACGGCGATTTCTTCGCCCTGTAAATATTTTTTAAGGTTATCACTGTCGGCGGCAAGCTCAATTTTTCGCTTAAAATTATTTCCCATCGCCATAAAAAACTGGTGGTGGGGGAGTATATAGTTTTTGCGAATTTCGCCTATTGTTACGCCCTTTGAAAAAACCTTTGCATTTTTTGTGTCAAATTCGGGTGTAAAATACACGGGCGTATCGCCGTTCAAGGTAACATTTGATAAATCGTAACTGTTTAAAGTATCATTTAAAAATTCTATAACCGTTTTGTCTATCTTTTTGGGCTTTTGGGGTGAGGTATAGTCAGTGCTCGGCTCATCGGTGTTTTTAAGCACCGCCATAAACTGCCCTTCGCCCTTGTTTTTATGCGGATAAAAACGGCGGCAATAGTGTATATTTTCGGTTTTACAGCCATCAAAACAAATGCCGTTTTCGGTGTTTTCGGCTATTATCGGTGCCACGGGACACAACTCAAAATTTTTGTGGCGGGATAAAAATGCATCGACCGTCATTTCGTTTTCTTCGAGCGAAAAGGTGCAGGTGGCATATACTATATACCCGCCGCCTTTAGTTAGACGCGCCGCATTATCTAATATCTCGGCCTGCCTTTCGGCGCACATTTTAACGTTTTCCTCGCTCCACTCGTTTATAGCGGTATCATCCTTTCTGAACATACCTTCTCCCGAGCACGGCGCATCGCACATAACCAAATCGAATTTTCCTTCAAAAATATTAGCAAGCAGGCCCGTGTCCATACAGGTGGTAACGGTGTTTTTAAGGCCTAAGCGTTCAATATTTCCCGTGAGTATTTTACAGCGCGAGGGTATAATCTCGTTAGATACAAGCACGCCGTTCGGTATTTTGTTTTTAAGCTGTGTGCTTTTGCCGCCGGGCGCGGCGCACATATCTACAATATGCCAGTCGGGTTTTATATCAACGCATTCGGCAGGTGCCATAGCGGCAGGCTCCTGCACATAAATCATCCCTGCGTGATGATAGGGGTGCAACCCTATTTTATCATACTCAAAATAATAGCCGTTTTTAACAAAGGGTATTTTTTCGGTGGAAAAAGAATTGATTTTTTCAAATTCCTCTACCGAAAGCTTGTCTGTGTTAACACGAAAAGCCCGAACAGGCGTACCGTTCAGGGCTTTTTCAAAATCCGCATATTCTTTGCCGAGTAGTTTTTTCATCCGCGTTACAAACGCATTGGGTAAATTTTTCATTTAATCAAGTTCCGTTTCCGCGTAAAGCATACACATAGATACAGCCGTAACTGCGGCGGTTTCGGTACGCAATATGCGGCTGCCGAGCGATATTATTTCGCCGCCCGCGGTCTTTGCCGCCGCAATTTCTTTTTCACTAAATCCGCCCTCGGGGCCTATGATAATGCCAACCGACATACCTTTTTTAATTTTTGCCAAAGCCTTTTTTGTGGCCGCCATACCGCCCGCGCACTCATAAGGCACGAGCAGTAAATCAAGTTCTTTTGCAAACTCAAGTGCGGTTTTAAAGCTCATACAATCTAAAACCTCGGGTATTATATTGCGTTTGCTCTGCTTCGCTGCGGCCTCGGCAATTTTTTGCCAGCGGGAAACCTTTTGCTCTTTTTTCTTGTTATCGAGCTTTACAACGCAGTGCTCCATCTCGGTAGGCACAATGGCTGTAGCGCCAAGCTCCACCGCTTTTTCTATAATAAATTCCATCTTATCGCTTTTGGGTAGCCCCTCGAAAAGATAAATTTTTATCGGCAATTCGGTGGCGTTATAATTTTTTTCGATAATTTCGGCAACGGCACACTCGTTTTCAAAACCGACAAGGCGGCACAAATTACTTACACCGTCTGAGCTTACTAAAAAGGTATCGCCCATTTGCATACGTAAAACATTTTTAATGTGGTTATAGTCTCCGCCGCCGATATAAAATCGGTTATCAAGGCGATTTTCTTTAACAACAAAAAAATTAAACATATTTTTTACCACTTATAATTTACATTATGGAAATCGGTGCCAACAAAACCGATTTGGCGAAAATCATCCATATTGTGTCGGATAATATAATCGATATAAGATGCTACCATTTGTGCCGTTACAAGATAACCTGCCGCATTCATATGTCCTGCCAAAAAGAAAAGATTTCTGAACTCTTCATCATAAACGGGGGCATATTTTCTGAAATCTAAAATATATGTGTTTTCAAACATCTCGGCTAATTTATACAGGATATCGCGATGTTTTTCGGCATTTGGATTTTCAGTGCCGTTGTTGGGAATGGTCATTAAAAAGAATTTTGCCTTTGGCTGAATTTCCTTATACTTTTGTATAATAGCGGCATAACAACCAACAAAAGTCTTTTTATTGTTTTTATAATCGTTTAAATCAATGTCAGATATATCGCCAAATTCAAGCTCACCTTTTCCCACACGGGACAAATCATTAACGCCAAGCGCAATAATGTAGCCCTGTGCCGCCTTATCGGCATCAAAGTAACCCTTTTGTTCGGCAAAGGCGAAATAATCGGGTGCCGCAAGTCCACCACGTGAAAAATTATATACGGTAAGCCCTGACATACGGGCAAGATATTGACCCCAAGAATAATCAAAATAATCGTGCCAACCAACTTTGCCTTCGCTGTTTAGCGATTCAAACTCGCCCGAAGATAAACTGTCGCCAATGCAGGCAATGGTGCGGAAAATTCCGCAGAAGCCACCATCTGTTACAAGGCGGTCAAGCGGTTTTTCGTTCTCAGGTGCCGAATAAATCATAGTTAAATCCATAAAAAAACACTTCTCCTTGTCATAAACTACTCAAATTATATATGTAGAATATATAAAAAGCAAGGTTAAAATTGACAAATAGCCGCGAATTATATATAATGGTTGTACAAATACTAAAAGAAAACCGTTTTTACTTATGGTAATAAGGGGATTGGAATATGAAAAAAACAGGACAGGTGCTTTACAGCATTTGTAAACGTTTGATAGATATAGTTTTAGGCATTATTGGCACAGCAATGTTTTTGGTTATTTATTTGTTTGTAAAGCTTGCCTTTTTAGCTTCGGGCGATGCCGATACCGTTATGTTTACACAAGAGCGCATAGGCTATCACGGCAAGAAAATTAAGATTTTCAAGTTCCGCTCAATGATAAAGGATGCCGATAAAGTGCTCGAAGAATATCTTGCCGAAAATGAAGAAGCAAGAAAAGAATATGAGCAGTACAAAAAGCTTAAAAACGACCCGCGCATTACCCCTGTCGGCAAATTCATACGTGCATATTCGGTTGATGAAATTCCGCAGTTTATAAATGTGCTTATCGGCAATATGTCGCTTATCGGCCCACGCCCGTACCTTTGGCGTGAAAAGAAAGATATGGGAGAAGCATTCGATAAGATTATAACCTGTAAACCGGGTATTACGGGATATTGGCAGGTTAACGGCCGCAGCAACACCGATTTTAAAGAGCGACTCGAAATGGAAGTTTATTATTGCCAAAACAGAAGTCTGCTTATGGATTTCAAAATTTTCTTTAAAACCTTTTACCAGGTTATTAAAAAAGACGGAGCCGAATAATGAACGTAAAAATTATCGTAGCGGCGCACAAAAATTATAATATGCCGGGGTATAAGAGCTATATTCCGGTTCAGGTTGGCGCTAAGGGTAAGGCTGATATTGGCTACACACCCGATGACACGGGAGATAATATATCGCATAAAAACCCTAATTTTTGTGAGCTTACAGGTCTTTACTGGGGCTGGAAAAATTTAGAGTGCGACTATTTGGGGCTTGCACACTATCGCCGCCATTTTAAAGAGCCTAAAACCGCCAAAAAAGGAATAGAAGCAGTATTAAGTGATAAAACGGTAGAAAAACTGCTCCAAAAAAACGATATAATTTTGCCCACAAAGCGAAAATATTATATAGAAAATCTTTACTCGCATTATGAGCACACAATGCATATTGAGCCACTAATAGAGGTACGGGAGATTTTGGCTGAAAAGTATCCCGAGTATATACCCGAATTTGATAGGTTAAAAAAGCGCACAAGCGCGCATATGTTCAATATGTATATTATGAAAAAGGAAATATCCGATAAATATTGCGAGTGGCTTTTTGATATTCTTTTCGCTTTGGAAGAAAAATTCGGTGATGCCGATTATGATGCATTCCACGCAAGATTCTACGGCAGAGTGAGTGAGCTGCTTTTGGATGTTTATATAAACACAAATAAATTACAGTACGCCGAAACACCGCTCATATACACCGAGAAAATTGACTGGTACCGAAAAATAACGGGATTTTTAAAGGCGAAGTTTTTGGGCAAAAAGTATGATAAGAGTTTTTAAAAAACCGCTCAAGCCGAGCGGTTTTTTGGAGGTAAAAATATGATTACAGCAAAGCTTTGGGATAAGGAATATCCTTTATATGATGAAAATATAACCAACGAGGATAACAAGGGCACTAATAAAATAGTGTTTTACCCTGCGAATGTTAGCGAAAAGGCACCAACCGTTGTAATTTACCCCGGCGGAGGGTATTGTATAAGAGCCGAGGACCACGAGGGAGACCAAATCGCAAAATATTATAACTTATGTGGCTATAATGCGGCGGTTGTAAGCTACCGTGTAAAACCGTATCGCCACCCCGCACAGCTGCTCGATGCACAGCGCGCCATAAAAATAGTGCGCTATAATGCAGATGAGTGGAATGTTGATACAAACCGCGTGTTTACTCTCGGTTTTTCGGCGGGCGGACATTTATGCGGTATGACGGCAACCTTGCCCGATATTTGCACAGTTGTAGGCGATGATGTGGACAAAATGAGCGCAAAGCCGAACGGCGCAATACTTTGCTATGCCGTTTGTTCTTCGAATGAAGAAATCGGGCATTTAGGCTCTTTTGAAAGTCTCCTCGGTAAAGAGAATATGGACAAAAAAGACCTTTTCTCTAACGACAAAAACGTGGACCAAAACACCTGTCCTTGCTTTTTGTGGCACACGGCCGAGGATGATGCGGTTAACGTAAAAAACACATTATTGTTTACGGCTCGCCTTGCCGAAAACGGAATCCCCGTTGAAACCCACATTTTCCCGAAAGGCCGCCATGGTTTAGGCCCTGCCTTAGAGGTCAAGGGTGCTTGCCAATGGCTTGAGTTATCGGCAAAATGGATAAAAGACAATTTTTAGGATTTAGGATATAGGATTTAGGGATTAGAACACACGCCCGAACATACAGTTCGGGCGTGTTGGTTTTTAATTGCAAATAATTTCTTTTGCAACGGCGTATGCAAGCTGATAAAAAGCGGTTACGGCATCGCCTTTTAATTTTTTTGGTAGTTTTACTTCGAGATTAAAGGTGCCGCCGTATTGGGTGCGAAGCAACTCTTGGGAAAACTCATCCCAATCAATTTTTTCTTCCCAATGTACAGTATTTGGTATTAGATGCATATCATCGGGCAAAACGGTGGTGTGAATGTGAAGCGCTGTAAGATTCGCACCGATTTTTTTGAGCATTTCGGTCGGGTTTTGTTTTAAAACGACAGCGTGGCCGGTATCAAGGCAAATTCCGAGATTTTCGCTTTTAAAATAATCTATGTAGTAAAGCAAATCTTCGGCGGAGCTCAGATGTGCATCACTAAGCCGCGGTCCGAAAATATTTTCTATAGATAAAATAACGTTGTGTTTTTCAAGCGTTGGCAACAGCTTTGAGATTAGTTGTATATTACCCGCGCGGCTTTTTTCTTTATCATTTTCAAAATACAAATGTATAACCGCTGTCCGACAATTCATTTTTGCAGTAAGCTCAATTTCCTTTAAAAGAATTGGTAACATATATTCTTCAAACGGCTGGTATGTGCCATCGCCAAGCGGTTCTATATGTGCGGGCATTATACTTAAATGTGTTTGAGCAACATATAAACCGTTCTCTTTTAAAAGTTGATGCTTTTCCAAAACGCTATCATAATATTCTTGTGTCAACACATTCTTGCAATCGGGCGCGTTCGGGAAAGAAAAATCAATACCACAAAACCCCGAGCTTTTAATTGTAGAATAGCAAGCCGCATCGTTACATATTATTGAGATGTTCATACAGTTCTCCTTGTAAAAATACTGTAAGTTATTATAGCACTATAACACAAAAAGAGCAAGGCAAAGCCTTGCGCTAAAAACAATTATCAATTGTTTTCTTTACGCGCCTCACCCTCTCAGTGTTCGAGCCCGCCAATATACAAATAAAAAAGCACCCACTTAACAGTGAGTGCTTTTTTATTGGAGCTGGTGGACGGACTCGAACCCCCGACCTGCTGATTACAAATCAGCTGCTCTACCAACTGAGCTACACCAGCACAAAGTTAAAATTGTGCCTAAATAATATAACATAAAGCAAAATTATTGTCAAGTAATTTTTGAAAATATTTGCTTGTTGCCAAAAATTATTTATTATAGTATAATTAGTGTATAATTAGAACAAGGGGTGCCGACATGAATTTTAATGCACTTGACAATAAAGGTACGGTTGAGGGTTTTTGCCTTGTAAAAGCTATCGAGGTACGCACATCTTCAAAAGGGGACAACTATCTTAATATGACCCTGTCTGATGCGTCGGGCGAGATAAATGCAAAGCTTTGGGGTTATGACCCCCAACAGCACGGCGAGTACGATGCGAACTCACTTATCAAGGTTCGCGGCGTTATAAGTGTATATGCGGGTAGCGACCAGTTACGTATTGACCGTATACGTCCCGTTATTGAAGCCGATGGTGTAAAGCTGGAAGATTTTGTCAAAACGGCGGAATATGACAGCGAGCAAATGTATAACGAACTGTTTAGCATTGCCGAAAAATTTGAGGATAAAGATTTATCGCGCTTGGTAACGCACATTCTCGAAGAAAACCGCGCGGCGTTGCTTTACTGGCCTGCGGCATTTAAACTGCATCACGCTTTTCGCGGCGGATTGCTTTTGCACACATTATCTATTGTTCGGCTTGCCGAGGCGGTTTGCAAAATCTATCCGTTTGTTGATAGGGAGTTGCTTTTATCGGGTGCTGTTTTGCACGATATTTCAAAAACCACCGAGTATGATGTGGCCGATACGGGTATAGCATCGGGCTATTCGGTGCGCGGCAACCTGCTTGGCCATTTAGCCGAAGGCGCAATGCTGATACGCAAAAAAAGCGAAGAGCTCGGCATACCGTTTGAAAAATCAATGCTGCTTGAGCATATGGTGCTATCACATCACGGCGAGCCCGAGTTTGGCGCGGCGGTAAGACCTATGTTTATAGAAGCGGAATTGCTCAGCCATTTAGACTTAATTGATGCCGAGCTTTTCGAAATGCGCGATGCATACGAAAACATAGCACCAAATGACTTTACCGGAAAGCTGTGGATGATGGACAACCGCAAGCTTTACAATCACGGAAGAAATGATATGAATAACGGACCAAAGTTATTCTAAAAATAAATAAAAAGGAGAAATTAAAATGAAAATTACAAAAGATATGTGCATAGGCGATGTACTTGATATGGATACAGGTTGTGCAAAATACTTTTTTGAAATAGGTATGCACTGCCTTGGATGTCCTGCATCTCGTGGCGAGACTATAGCTCAGGCGTGCGAGGTTCACGGCACCGATTGTGATGAGTTGGTTGCAAAACTCAACGAATATTTCGGTGATTAATATGTACAAATTAAGCCCACGGCTTGAAAAAATTGCCGGGTTGGTGCCCGAGTCCGCCGCAGTTGCGGACATAGGTGCCGACCACGGCTATTTGTCTATTTTTATAGAAAAAAACAAGTTGCCTAAAAAAATCATTGCCTGCGATATAAATGAGAAACCGCTTTTGTCGGCACAAAATAATATTAAAAAAACGGGCTGCACAAAAATTGAAACCCGCTTGTCTGACGGACTTGAAAATATAGAGAAAGACGAGGTCGATACTGTAATTATTGCGGGTATGGGCGGCGAAGTGATTTCGGGAATAATAGACCGCGCGCCTTGGTTAAAAAGCAGTAAATATACTTTACTTTTGCAGCCCATGACCGCCGCGGCCGAGTTGCGCCGCTTTTTAAACAATAACGGGTATGAAATAGCAGATGAAGCGGCGGTTAAGGACGCAGGCAAAATTTACAGCATAATAACGGCCTGCTACAATGGAGAGAGGGCCGAAAAGTCGGAGGCGTTTTATTACACGGGTAAACTAAACCGCCAAAAAGCCACCGATGCTATCTACATAAAAAAGCAACTAAAAATAGCCACCGAGTGCCGCAATTCACTTAAAGACGTGAGCGGCAAAGAGGAAAAATATAATTACTACAAAACGCTTGTAGAACAATTAGAAAAAATTTTAGGAGAAAAATAAATGGCGCTGGACGGTGTATTTTTACACAAACTAACCAAAGAAATAAAAACCGTCGAAGGTATGCATATAGATAAAATCCACCAACCATCAAACGATGAGTTGGTTTTGTTGCTGCGCCGCCCGGGAAAAACCGTTCGCCTGTTAGTTTCGGCAAACCCTGCCACAGCGCGTGTGCATTTTACCGAGTCGCGCCCCGAAAATCCCGCCGAGCCGCCGCTTTTTTGTATGCTGCTTCGCAAGCATTTGTCCTCCGCCAGAATTTTATCGGTAGAGCAAACGGGGCTTGAGAGGGTGCTGACAATAAAAACGGTAGCCACCAACGAAATGGGCGATACCGTTTATCCCGAGCTTATAATCGAGCTTATAGGTGCATCGTCAAATATTGTGTTGGTTTTAAACGGCAAAATTATAGATGCACTGCACAGAAGCAACATTGAAAACAGCACGCGCATTATTCACGCAGGTGCCGTGTATTGTTATCCTCCGCGTCCCAACAAACTAAATATTTTAGAGTGTGGCGCAAAGGTGCTATACAACCGAGTGCTTGAAAATGTAAACGAAAAGCTTGATAAGGCACTGCTGTTATCAGCCGAGGGGTTTTCACCCCTTTTATGCCGCGAGATAGCGGGTGCCGATATAACTGTATCTGAGCTTACGGCATACCATAAAAATATGCTGCTTGAAAAACTTAAAAAAATAGAAAACGAAATTTTATCAGGCGGAGCACCGACATTGCTTAAAAAAAGTGATGGTACCGCGTTTGATTTTTCGTTTACAAATATAGAACAGTACGGCAAGGATGTAACAAATGAAACGCTTGAAAGCTATAGCGCTCTTTTAGAAGAATTTTATACATCCCGTGCCACTTTTCAGCGCGTGGCTAAGCAGTCGCATGATATACTTAAATTACTTACTATTATGTCGGCACGTGCCGAAAAGCGTATGAATATGCGGCTTATCGACCTTAAAAAATGCGAGAACAGGGAGCAGCTGCGTGTTTTTGGCGAGCTTATAAAGGCAAATCTTTTTGCGCTGGAAAACGGGCAACGTTTTGCCGAGGTGCAAAATTATTATGATGAAAATTTGGGCGTAATACGAATACCTATGAATCCTGCGCTAACCCCATCGCAAAACGCGGCAAAGTATTTTAAGGACTATAAAAAAAGCTACACCGCCGAGCAAACACTCAAAAAACTAATAGAGGCCGACAAACAAGAAATAGAGTATTTGGACTCGGTGCTTGATGCGCTTTCTCGTGCCGAAACGCTGTCTGAAATGGCGGCAATACGCGAGGAGCTTGCAAACGAGGGGTATATTAAGCGGCCTACAAACATTAAAAAGTCGCCACCAAAACAAAATTTCGGCGAGGCGATAAGTCCTTCGGGCTACCGCGTACTATATGGCAAAAACAACCGCATGAACGAGGAACTAACACTAAAAGTTGCCGCGAAAAACGATATGTGGTTTCATATTAAAAATATGCCGGGCGCGCATGTTGTTGTTTTGTGCGGCGGCAAGGAGCTTACCGCCGCCGATATGGATTTTGCCGCGGCTGTGGCGGCAAAAAATTCAAAGGGCGCTGCACTTACCACGGCACCGGTTGATTACACATTAATCAAAAACGTTAAAAAAATGCCGGGTGGCAAAACGGGCATGGTTACCTATACCGCCTATAAGACTTATTTTATAAAAAATAAAGCATAAAAATATGTCGATTTTTTACACTTGCCAAAAGTAATAGTTGGTAGTATAATTATTATGTACGATTATCTTTAAAGGAAAGAGGATACGCATGAAAGAAATCACCATAGAGTATTTAGTTACATTGCTTGTGCGCCGTTTGCTTTTGATGTTATTGGCGGCGGCCGTATTTGCAGCGGCGGCATTTGGCTATTGCCGTTTGCTTGTTGACCCTGTTTATAAATCAACTGCCCAGATAGTTGTAAGTAACGGTGCGGTAATCATAGAAAATGAAATGGGAATAGACGATTCTAAAATCAGCGGAAGCGATATTCAGTCTTCAATTTATCTTGCCGATGTTTGCGTAGGTCTTTTGCAAACACAGGATTTTTACAAAAAATTATCGGAAAAGCTTGAAAACAAATATTCGTATTCACGCCTTGATGGATTTATTTCGGTTTCGCTTAATAGGGAAGAGGATTTGTTCATAAACATATCTGTTAATAATACTTCTCCCGAAGAAGCAAAGAAAATCGCCAACACAATGGTTGCTATGGCCCCTGATTATTTGAAGGATTTTATGCCGTCAGCCAAGATTATGATAACCGCAACGGCAGATAATGCGAGCAAGGTGGCACCGCGTACGGCTATGACTACAGCATTGTTCTTTGTAATCGGCGCAGCGGCGGTTTATCTTATTGCGCTCATTGTTGATTTAAACGACAAAACAATAAAGGGCGTAGCTGACTTTACCGACAATTATAACATTTCTCTTTTAGGTGCTGTACCTAATTTTGAACTTACCGAGTTGCAAGGAGGTTATTCATATGCCGAGAACAAATAAAAAAGCGGAACAAAACAACGGACATACTCCTTTTGCGGTAGTTGAAGCATATAACACAATTCGTACAAACCTTTTGTTTGTGTTGTCGCAGCGCAAGGGAAAATCTTTTACTGTTTCGAGCGCAAACCCCGGCGAAGGAAAATCCACAACGGCACTTAACGTTGCAAGCTCTTTTTCGCAGCTCGGCAGCAAGATTTTACTTATAGATGCCGACATGAGAAAACCGATTTTGCACAAAAAGGCACACGTGCAGAACGCAAAGGGTTTATCCAGCGTGTTGGTTGGATTTTGTGATAAAAGCGAAGCAATACAAGAGGTAAACCCCTTTTTACATCTTTTGCCTGCGGGCCCCACACCGCCAAACCCCGGCGAACTGCTTGCGAGTGGTGCTTTTGATGAGCTAATGTTAGCTCTTAAAGAGGAATATGATTATGTAATTATCGACACTCCACCGATAAACGTAGTATCAGATGCCCTGGTGGCTGCTACGCGTACCGATGGTATCGTTTTGGTTGCACGAGACCGCACAACATATCACGAGGAATTTCAGGATGCCGTTTCAAGCGTTGAGTTTGCCGATGTTAAGGTGTTAGGCGTGGTTTTAAACGCACTTGATATTAAACGCGGCGAAAAATATAAATATAAGTATAAGTATAAGTATCGTTATAAATACCGCAATTCCGCAAACAGTACACATATAAACAAATAAAATAGGGGAATATAAGTTATGAAGAATAACCAAAGGGCCTTTGATTATAAGCGCTTATTACCAATACTTGCCGATGCAATAGTTTTATTTATAACAGTTGTCTTATCTTATTTTTTATGGGTGTTTTTAACGGGAAAGCAGGATATAATGCGGCCCGAATTGCCGCTATATCTTTTTGGATTTATCGGCTGCGGCGTTATCGGTATGTGGATAACGGGCAGTTACCGCACCTTTTATATGGTTGGCTATATTTCCGATTTTGTGCGTTGCATTACGGGCTTTTTAATAGGTGAGCTATCCCTCTTGCTTGTGTGCATTATTGGCGATAAAGGAATTTATGTGCAGTTTACAAGCATTTCCTTGCTTATCGGCTTGTTTGCAATAATAATGGAGCGTATGTTCTATTATTTGCTCGTGAAAAAGTTTTTGCATTTTCTTGAAAGTCGCAAATACCCCGCAACGCTTATTATCGGTGCGGGAGATGCGGGTAGAACGGTTTTATCCGAAATCAAACGCTCAAAAACCCATAAGTACCGCGTTGTCGGCTTTGTGGATGATGACCCCAAAAAGATTTCAACCGTTATAGACACGGTGCATGTTTATGGCCCCACTGTGCTTATTCCCGAGCTTTGTGCGAAATACAGGGTTGAGGAAATTATTTTTGCTATTCCCACCTGTCCTGAGGAAAAGAAGGAAAAGATACTCAAAGCTTGTTCATCAACAAAATGCAATATAAAAATAGTTCCTTCACTTTTTGAACTCAATAAAACAGGCAAGGTAATGGCTCAGGTAAAATCTATGAACGTAGAGGACCTGCTCGGTCGCGATGTTATTAAAATAAGCGACCCGGGACTTGCCGATTTCCTTAACAACAAGGTTGTTTTTGTTACGGGTGTTGGCTCTATCGGTAGCGAGCTTTGTCGCCAAATAGTTCGTTTTGGCCCCAAAAAGCTTGTAATGATAGATATTTATGAGAACAATGCCTATGAAATACAGCAAGAGCTTATAAGAAGTGGCTACGGTAATTTAATTTCTACCGAAATAGCGTCGGTAAGAGATTATGATAAAATGAAATTCTTATTTGAAAATTACCGTCCACAGATAGTTTTCCATGCAGCCGCACACAAGCATGTGCCGCTTATGGAGGATAACCCCGAAGAAGCAATAAAAAATAATGTGTTTGGTACATATAATGTTGCACGCTTGGCATCGGAATTTGACGCCGATAAGATGGTGCTTATTTCCACCGACAAGGCGGTTAACCCCACCAATGTTATGGGTGCCTCAAAGCGTTGCTGTGAGATGATTATGCAGTATATGTCGCAAACAAGGGAAAACACGGAGTATGTTGCGGTTCGTTTTGGCAATGTGCTTGGCTCTAACGGCTCGGTTATTCCGCTTTTTTCAAAGCAGATAGAGGCGGGCGGCCCAGTTACTGTAACACACCCCGATATAATCCGCTATTTTATGACTATTCCGGAAGCGGTGTCCTTGGTGCTTGAATCGGGAAATTTAGCTAAAGGTGGCGAGATTTTCGTACTCGATATGGGTGAGCCGGTTAAAATAACAACTCTTGCCGAAAACCTTATCCGCCTTTACGGCTATGAGCCGTATACCGAGATGCCCATTAAATTTGTGGGATTGCGCCCGGGCGAAAAATTGTTTGAAGAGCTGCTTATGTCAGAAGAGGGCCTTAAATCTACCGCCAATAAAAAGATATTTATCGGCAAACAGATAGAAATTAATATACCCGATTTTGAGAGCAAGCTTGAAGCAATAGGTAAGAGTGCTCGTGGCAACGATAAAAAGACTACCGTTGAACTCCTCCACGAAATAGTTCCCACCTTCTCAAATGAAAAATAGGAATAGTGCAATGATTAAAACAAATATACACAAAGTGAACCGTGATGGTTCACTTTGTTTTATAACCTTTAAGAATTTTGATAAACATCCCGAAATACGTCATGCGTTTACAACCCGCCATGGCGGTGTGAGTGAGGGTTATTTTGGTAAAATGAACTTAAGTTTTACAACGGGCGATAACCGCGAAACAGTTCAACAAAATTACATAATTATATGTAACGCTCTTGGTATAGATCCGCACAACACTGTATTGAGCCGCCAAACTCACACATCAAATGTAAAAATAGTAGGCACGGAGAATGTAGGCACGGGCGTATTTAAGGATTTCGATTATACAGATGTCGATGCGCTGGTTACCAATGAAAAAGGAGTTGCCCTTGTAACCCACAGTGCCGATTGCTGTATATTGGCTTTTTATGACCCGAAAAAGCAGGTTATTGCAGCGGCTCACGCAGGTTGGCGCGGCACCGCCACCGAAATCGGCGGGAAAACGGTTAGGACCATGGTAGAAAATTATGGCTGTAACCCAAAAGATATTATAGCGGCTGTGGCTCCATCTATCGGGCCGTGTTGCTACGAGGTGGATATGCCTGTATATACCGAATTTGCAAAACTTAATTATCTTAATATGCCGCAAGTTTTTAAAGACAAACAAAACGGAAAGTTTATGCTAAATCTTTGGGAAGCAAACCGACAAATTCTAATGCATTATGGCATATTAAAAGAAAACATAGAGGTTACCGATATTTGCACTAACTGCAACAGCGAGCATTTTCATTCTCATCGTGCAACTGGGGGTCGCCGCGGTGTAAACGGTTTAATACTTGAATTAGCAGGAGATTAAAATGAAAAAGAAAACAAGAATTATAATAAGTATTATATTGGCGGCCGCAATTGTGCTTGGCGCCGTTATAGCGGTAATAACACTGACTGCTCAAAAAACAGTTAAGGTCGGTGTGCTGATAGGCAAGCCCATGGCCTACAAAACACAGAGCGGAGAGTGGGAAGGCTACGATGTAGACTTTGCAAACAAGATTTTTGGCGACCTTGGGTATAAGGTTGAATTTGTAGAGGTCGAGTGTACCTCTCGCGAAAAGATGCTCGAAAAAGGCGAAATAGACTGTTATATGTCAGGCACCGATTTAACGGAAAACGATAAATTCATATTCTCTAAAAAGTATGTTGAGTCTACGCAGGTACTTTTCTATAAAAAAGGCTACGGCATTGAAATAGCGCAAAACAGCGACCTTAAAAATTATAGAGTAGGCGTGCTTGATGACAGCGAGAATATGCAAAGCGTTGCAGAGCATGTAGATTTATCAAGGATTTTGGAGTACAGCACTGTACCCGAAATGCTCGAAATGCTCAAAAACGACTGGATAAATGTAGGCATTATCGATTATATGACAGCAGATTCCTTGGTAAAGAACGATGAAAAGTATAAAGACTTTACCGTTGGTATAATATATGATACAAATCCACACGCAATAGTTTTACCCGAAAAAAAGGGGAAACTGCAAAATTTAATTAATGAAAAAATCGCGGAATACGAGCAAGCAGAATACTTTGATATGCTCAAAAAAGCGCATTTTATGGAAAATTACTATTATTAATAGGTTACAATGCACCACTTTAGCGTGATAAAGTGGTGCATTTTTATGCAATGTTTACAAAAATAAAAAAAGTTCAAAAAAACACTTTACAACTTTAGCACGATAAAGTATAATAGGACCATGACATTAAACGGCGAGAGCCAAAAAGGAGAAAAAGAAAATGAAAAAATTATTAGCACTTGTTATGGTATTATTGATGGTAGCGTCTTGTTTTGCAGGATGCGGCGGCAAAAAGGTAATCGTTGCCGAGAAAGAGTCTGCCGGTGAAGCGGTTGCTCAAACACTCGAAGGTTATACATACACCGCAGTTGACACCCAAGCAAAAGCACTTATGGAAGTTGCTGCTGGCACTGCTGACGCAGCTATTGTTGACTATGTAATGTCAATCGGTTCTATCGGCGCCGGCACCGACTACGAGGACCTCGTAGTTTCAGGCGATGGCTACAGCCCCGAAAACTATGGTATCGCTTTCCGTAAGGGCTCAGATGCGACCGCAAAGGTTAACGAAGCAATCGCTGCTTTAAAGGCAAACGGCAAATTAGCTGAAATCGCAAAGAAATATAAATTAGAAGAATTAATCACAGCTACCGATAAATTTGATGCATTCAAGCAGAGCGAAACCGATTCTGACTGGGCTTACATCCAGGGCAAAGGCGAGCTCATCGTTGGTATCACATACTTCGCACCCATGAACTACAAGAATGATGCAGGCGAGTTGGTTGGCTTTGAGACTGAATTTGCAAAGGCAGTAGGCGAGGTTCTTGGCGTAAACATAAAGTTCCAGGAAATCAGCTGGAGTGCTAAAGAGACCGAGCTTGCAGCAAAGAATATCGATTGCATCTGGAACGGTATGACCATTACCGAGGAACGCGCTACTAATATGAGCGTTACCATTCCTTACATGGCTAACAAGCAGGTTATGGTTGTTAAAGGCAAATAATATTTGGAGAAAAATTAAATGAGTTTTGAAATAATCACAAAGGAGTTACTGATTGGCTTTTTAGAAAATTGCCGCGTATTTGCATTAACGCTTTTGATGGCAATTCCCTTAGGGCTGATAATAACCTTTGGTTCAATGTCAAAATTCAAACCATTATCAATAATAACAAAAATCTTTGTCTGGGTCATCAGGGGCACACCCCTGATGCTCCAGCTTTTTGTGGTTTTATATGTACCGGGTTTGGTTTTTGGCGTTCCGATGCGTAACCGTATGGTTGCGGCGCTAATTGCGTTTGTTATAAACTATGCTTGCTACTTTAGCGAAATTTATCGTGGAGGAATAGAGGGCATATCCAAAGGACAATTTGAGGCAGGGCAGGTGCTCGGCCTAAATAAAACACAAATATTTTTCAAGGTTGTATTGCTTCAGGTTATAAAGCGCATCATACCGCCAATGTCCAACGAAATTATAACCCTCGTTAAAGACACCTCATTGGCACGAGTTATAGCCGTTTCCGAGCTTTTGATGGCGGCCGAGCGATTTGCAGGCAAGGGACTTATATGGCCGCTTTTCTATACAGGCATTTTCTTCCTTGTTTTCAATGGCTTGCTCACAGTATTGTTTGGCAAGCTTGAGAAAAAATTAGACTATTTCAGGAGTTAGTTATGGCAGTATTAGAGGTAAAGGATATATATAAAAGCTTCGGCAAAAGCGAAATATTAAAGGGTATTAGTTTTTCGCTCGAAAAGGGCGAGGTGCTTGCTATAATAGGCTCATCGGGAAGCGGTAAAACAACGCTGCTTCGTTGTCTTAATTTTCTTGAAACGGCCGATAAGGGCAAAATCATAGTGGATGATAAGGTGCTGTATGACAGTGAAAGCCTCACAAAGCCTACCGAGGAAGAAATAAGGCAAAACCGCTTGCATTTTGGTCTTGTTTTCCAGAACTTCAACCTTTTCCCGCAATATGATGTTTATCAAAATATAACCCTGGCACCTTCTCTTTTAAAAATTGCCGATGAAGAGGAAATAAAACGCCGTGCGGAAGAATTGATAGAGCGTGTAGGACTTAGCGACCGAGCACACTTTTATCCGTGTCAGCTATCAGGTGGACAGCAACAACGAGTGGCAATAGCAAGGGCGCTTGCAATGGGCCCTGAAATACTTTGCTTTGATGAGCCCACAAGTGCGCTTGACCCCGAGCTTAC
>SVOM01000043.1 GCA_015066405.1 Oscillospiraceae bacterium | reverse complement strand
TATAAAACTCTTTAAAACTTTGCCTAAAGTCGATGCGGGTCTTGCGGCTTCAATTTTCCACTTTGGTGAGGTATCAATTAAAGACCTTAAGACTGAAATGCATAAAAATAATATATCGGTAAGGAGATAATTGCTGTGATTAATATTGATGAATTAAAATTTGATGAAAAAGGTTTAATACCCGCCGTTGTTGTTGATTCGGTATCAAAAAAGGTATTAACCGTGGCATATATGAATAGGGAAAGCTTAAAAATCTCTATGGAAAAGGGACTTACATGCTTTTATAGTCGTTCCAGACAAGAACTATGGCTTAAAGGAGAGACAAGCGGCAACTATCAGCACATAGTATCAATTACCGCCGATTGCGATAAGGATGCTTTAACCGTTGTAGTAGAGCCTGACGGTCCTGCTTGCCATTTAGGGACTGAGAGTTGCTTTACAAATCCGGTTTTTGAGAGCGATACTCTAAAAGATTTTTCACTTGATGCTTTAATGAAGCTTATTGAGGGCAGAAAAACCGATAAAAAAGAGGGCTCGTATACCACCTATCTTTTCGAAAAAGGGCTCGATAAGATACTTAAAAAAGTGGGCGAAGAAAGCACTGAGGTTATAATTGCTGCAAAAGCTAACGATAAAAATGAAACAATATACGAAATCGCCGATTTAACATATCACATAATGGTGCTTATGATTGAAGCGGGTATAACACTTGAAGATATCCATAAAGAATTAGCATCTCGACATGTAATTGATACCAAAATAAAACAGGAGAAAATGACTAAATGATTTTGGAGGATTTTCACACCCATACCGTCTTTTGTGATGGAGATAATTCCCCCGAAGAAATGGTTTTAAGTGCGGTAGAGCAGGGCATCAAGAAACTCGGCTTGCTGGTACATGCTTATGTTGAGTTTGATGACTGTTGTGTAAAGATAGAGAATATAGAGAAATTTAAAGCTGAAATTGCTCGCCTTCGTGAAAAATATAAAGAAAAGATACAAATTTTTTGCGGCATAGAAATGGATTATTATTCACCGATGGAACTTGATGGTTTTGATTATGTAATCGGTTCGGTTCATTATATTAAATGCGGCGAGGAATATGTTGCGGTTGATACAAGACCGAGCGTGCTTAAAAAAGCTGCCGATAAGTATTTTGGCGGAGATATGTATGCTGTTTGCGAAGCATATTACAGTATGGTAGGGGAACTTGCCGATAAGTTCAAGGTTAATATAATAGGCCACTTTGATTTGATTACTAAATTTTCAGAAAAGGAAAAACTGTTTGATACGGATAATGAGCGGTACATTACTGCGGCAACAAAGGCTATTGAAAAACTTGTAAAACACAATATTCCTTTTGAAATCAATACCGGAGCAATTTCCCGCGGTTACCGCACAACACCGTATCCATCTTTTGATTTAGCAAAGGTTATCGCAGCTCACGGCGGCAATTTTGTCTTGTCGAGCGATTCGCATAATAAAACAACACTTTGCAAGGAATTTGACAAGTGGGAAAACGCCTATAAGTCATTAGGCGCAGAAATTGTTACATTGTAAAATCAATACAGTTGCACCAAAAAGCAATAAATGATATAATAAAATAAAAATACCGAAAGGGATGTTTTAAATGGGATATAAATCCGATATAGAAATTGCACAGGAGTGTAAATTAGAGTATATTACCGAAATTGCAAAACGCGCTCATGTAGCGGAGGAGTATATCGAGCAATACGGTAAATATAAAGCAAAGATTGACCCGAAATTACTTGATGATACTACTCGTCCAAACGGCAAGCTCGTTTTAGTAACTGCTATTACACCAACCCCCGCGGGCGAGGGTAAAACAACAACAACCATTGGTCTGGCAGATGGCCTTCGCCGTATCGGCAAGGACGTAACAGTGGCTCTTCGTGAGCCTTCCTTAGGCCCCGTATTTGGTGTTAAAGGCGGTGCTGCAGGCGGCGGCTACGCTCAGGTTGTACCTATGGAAGATATAAATCTTCACTTTACCGGCGACTTTCACGCGATAGGTGCTGCAAATAATCTACTTGCCGCAATGCTCGATAACCATATCCAACAGGGCAATGCTTTAGGTATTGATGTTCGTAAAATCACTTGGAAGCGTTGCGTTGATATGAACGACCGTCAGCTTCGTTTTGTTGTAGACGGTATGGGCGGTAAGGCAAACGGCGTGCCGCGTGAGGACGGTTTTGATATTACAGTTGCATCCGAGATTATGGCAATTCTATGCCTTTCTAATTCAATTACCGATTTAAAAGAACGTTTATCGCGTATAATCGTTGGTTATACTTTTGATGATAAACCCGTAACCTGCGGCGAGCTTAAAGCAGCAGGCGCTATGACTGCGCTTCTTAAGGATGCAATTAAGCCCAACCTTGTGCAAACACTTGAGGGCACACCTGCATTTGTTCACGGCGGACCTTTTGCCAACATTGCGCACGGCTGCAACTCAGTTATGGCAACAAAGTTGGCACTTAAAATGGGCGATTATGCAATTACCGAAGCAGGCTTTGGTGCCGACCTTGGTGCAGAAAAATTCCTTGATATTAAATGCCGTATGGCAGGGCTTACACCCGATGCGGTTGTTATTGTTGCTACAGTACGCGCACTTAAAATGCACGGGGGACTTCTTAAAACTCAATTGGCAAATGAAGATATTGATGCACTCGAAAAAGGTATACCAAACCTTCTCCGCCACGTATCAAATATCAAAAACGTTTACAAACTGCCTTGCGTAGTTGCAGTTAACCGTTTCCCAACCGATACCGATAACGAAATTGATTTTATAATTAATAAGTGTAACGAGCTTGGCGTTAATACCGTTCTTTCAACCGTTTGGGCGGAAGGCGGTAAGGGCGGCGAAGCGTTAGCAAAAGAGGTTGTGCGCCTTTGTGAAGAAGAAAAAGGCGACTTCACCTTCTCTTATGATACCGAGCTTTCCATTGAAGAAAAAATCGATGCCGTTGTTAAAAAGATTTACGGCGGCGATGGTGTAATACTTATGCCCAATGCCAAAAAACAGGTTGAGCAATTAACTGCACTGGGCTTTGGCAAATTGCCGATTTGTGTTGCGAAAACACAGTATAGCTTTTCTGATGACCCAACCAAACTCGGCGCACCCGAAAACTTTACAGTAACTGTTAAAAATGTTAAGGTTTCCGCAGGTGCAGGCTTTATAGTAGTGCTCACAGGCGATATTCTCACAATGCCGGGTCTACCTAAAGTACCCGCCGCGGAAAAAATCGATGTTGATGAAAACGGAAAGATTACAGGACTTTTCTAATATGAAAACAATGAATTTATTTGTTAAATTATTGTGTGTACTGCTGTGCTTTACATTTTTACTTGTGGGTTGCGGCAAGGAAAATCCCCCAACCCCAACACTCACACCATCAGTACCGAGCGAAACACCAAGTGAGAATAACACTTCATCAGAAAAGGCGGAACCAAGCCGTTATGATGATTTGCTTGCTGAAATGACCGATTTTGGCACTACAGTATATGGCTTTGGCGACCTTAAAAATGATGAATATAAGGATGCTTTAGGTGAGCTTGAAACCATTCTTGATAAATATTCAAGAAAAGTATCGGTTGTGGCTTATGCGCTTGATAACAACAAGGCACTCGCGTATAATACAAGTCAGGACCTGTTTTGCGCTTGCACTGTAAAAGCCGCTTATGCGCTTTATGCTTGCAAGCAAATGGAGGCAGGCAAGGGCAACCTAAAAACCGAAATGGTGTACGAAAATAAACACTATGAACCTGGAACAGGGGATATGCAGTATTCCGATTTCGGCACAGTGTTTACTATGGAAACCATCATTGATAAAACAATGGGTATCAGCGATAATGTAGGGTACTTTATGATGGTGGATTATTTTGGTAGGGATGGCTATAACAAGTGGATAAGAGACCTCGGTTGCCCATCCTTACAAATTCATCCAACTGTTTGGAGCTTGCACGCGAAGGCTAAAGAATTAGCAATAATTTGGCGCGAGATTTACAAGTATTTCGAAACCGATACCGAGTATGCTCGTTTCCTTAAAAAGACCTGCACCAACACACCTAACAATTATGCCACAGCGGCACTTGATGGCGTTGATATTTCGCATAAACAGGGGCATAACAGTTCGGGCGGATGGCTCGCATACAGCGATGCGGGCATTGTTTGGAAGGGCGATAAGCCCTATATAATCGTTATTTTGTCCGATGCACCCGGCCCTTCATCCTATGATGCTGGTGCTTTTGCTGATATAATAAAGGTTATAGATAATAAATTGTTCTAATAAAAAAACCAAGGATTTTTATCCTTGGTTTTTTGCTTTTAATTGTTTTGAATTTTTACAATAAGTCCCGGCTCGGATGTGTCGCCCTCGTGGTTGCAAGAAGTACCGATTGATGTAATAAGTTCACCGGGTAATACTAACTTGCCGTTTTCAATGGTGCAGCTTTCTGTTACATCATATGCCTTATCATCCAAAAGGTCTTGCATTAAAATACGGGATGTGTTTCTTATGGCAGAACCGGTTAATGTGAGTGATTTATAGTAACCAAATACACCTATTGTATCGGCTATTTTAATATTTTGCTCAACATCGCAAATGGGTGTAAAGAAACGTCTACCTAAGGTTCTTGAAAGAGTGGCAATCGAAGTAACTCCGCATGGGTGCAAGGCTGATACAACATAAGGAATCAATCCTTCTGCATCGGGGGTAACTGTTGCGGGAGCAAGACCACGGCTGATACGAGCGGGGCCTTTACGTTCGATATGGTCGCCATCCTTATATTTCCACCAAGCTTCAATTTCACTTGCTTGGTCTATAACATCCCAATTATCGGTTAACCAATTATCGTCAATATAGGTATCTTTGCCGTTAACAGGGAAAGCAGGAGCAATACGGTGCCAACGCACAGTACGAGTAACCTCATCTGTTTTTGTTTTAAGCTGGCGGTGGAGTGCGGGGAAGGATGGGTCGGGTCTGCCATCGGGAAGCGGTCCTATCATATTATGTCGGGTTACATCAATACCGCAACCGAGTGCCGCCGCCGTGTAAACCTCATCCATACAGTTAATATAACCCAGATAACCGGGAGCAGCATCAAATGAAAGGTCGTATGCTAATTTTTGTAACGTTATCGGTATTGCAAGTAATGTGAAAACATCGTATGTACGGAAAATATCAGAATAGGGAATCATATCGTGTACAATGGCTTGCTCGGCGATTAAATCGGGTGCGTGTTCAAGGCGTAGGTCGGTTATAAGCTTTCTGATATCAAAACTGTTGCAATCACGGCCCCAGTCTAATTTCCAATATTTCCAACCGGCTTTTTGTGCCCACTGTAAACGCTCGGTCCAATATTCTTTATCGGTTTTAACGCTTGAAAGAGGGGATTTTTCAACACAAATCCAACCACCTATACCGCGCCAACCAAGCGACTCAACCTTTTCTGCTAATTTTTTCATGGATCGTGTATTGCGTTCGCCATCAAATGCTTCGCCCGGCTCATAGAAACTCGGAAATTTATCGGGCATAAGAATTTGGCTGCCATACCAAGGGCTTATATCTTGCAAACCGCCAATAGGCACATCCCAACAGTCATCAAGTAAGTATATAAGGTCGCGCCTTGCATCTTTATAAAGATGTTGTGCCCAACCGCGTCCTACTTTACGGTCAGCCGCTTCATCGCCTGTACCAAACATATTCTCTTCTGTCATAACATCGCGCTGTCCTTGCGGACCGGCATTATTACAGCGGTAAAGCTGTACCTGCCAGGTGCAAAAGTAGTCAGGCGAAGTATTTACAGTATCGGGAACAAGATTGATGTTAGTAATAATTCCTTTTTTCATAGTCAAAACTCCATATCAAAACTGTTGTAATTTTAACTTATTATAGTAAATAATCAGTTTGCTTGTAAATGTACTATGTTCACGAAAATATGGAATATATTCACTTTAGAATTGACACGGAAAAATTATCTTATTATAATGAATATATGCTGACACAAGGGGGGACTTTAATGCAAAATATGCAATATGTACGTATTTGTAATGAGCAGGAAAATATGGAATTTGTTATTAATCGTACCGCCAACCACAAAACGCGTCCTTTGTTTATTGTTGAAATAGGTCATAGTACTCCGTATTGTAATAAAAAGGCTGAACTGGTTGCTAAAAGTTATCAGCTTCATTATGTAGTAAAGGGCGAAATGTTTTATTGCGATAATAAAGTAAGGGGTGGAATGGGCGCACTTATTTCCCCGGGAGAAGCTTTTAGGCTTAGTTTTGATAAAGGTGGAACCGAGCATTATTGGATAAATTTTGATGGTACCGAAGCTAAAAATTTGCTTCATAAAAGCGGGCTTTCCAAAGAAAATAATATATTTGAGTATTCTAAAAACAAAATAAACAATAGTTTTATTAAGCAGGCTTTTGAAGGAGTTTTTCGCGCCGATAAAAACGAGACACCAGCCCCCATACAGCACACCCACTCGTATCTTGTCGGCTTGCTGTATCAGTTACTTGCGATAAATGAAATGAATAAGGAAGCACCAACATCTTTGGTGGATGGCTATGTAGAAACGGTTTGCGCATATATTCGTAGCCACTATTTAGAGAGCATAACAATAAAAGACCTTGCCGATACCGTTGGGCTGTCCCCAAAATATTTGTGCCGCATTTTTAAAAACGTAACAGGCCGTACACTAATAGAATATCTTACCGATATACGATTGGAAGTTGCATGCCACCTTTTGTTGCACACTGATAAAAGTATTAGCGAAATAGCGATAAGTGTAGGGTATAGCGATGCTTTGTATTTTTCCAAAGTGTTTCACGCTACGCATAAAATCTCCCCAAGCAAGTGGAGAAAAGAGCATATTTGATATAACAAAAAGAACTCAACCTAAAGGTTGAGTTCTTTAACTTTATGGAAAAACCAGTGAAAAGTGAAGAGTGAAAAAGTAAAAATCCTCATTCTTACGAATGAGGATTTTTGGTCGGAGTAGCGTTATAGTAATCAAGAGGAAATCCGCATAAATACAGAGTTTTTCGCAGCCATAAACAGTACATATCCCGTTGTTACTATGTTGTTTTAAAAATTGTTTGATTTTTGAAAGCAAAACAAAATTGCATTAATTGTTTAGGTCAGTTATAATAAAAGAAATTATAAATTCAGGAGTAATATATGGAACGAATTAAATTGACAAAAGAAAAATTAACAGAAATTTTGCGAGAATCAGACAATCCCGACAAAATGGAGTTTTATTATAATACTGCTTTGAATGATGGATTTGAAGCAGACCAGCATATGGCATTGGTAGGACTGCTTTTAATATTAGTTCGTCATTACCATACAAAATTATTTGTTCATCAACAAGTTAATCCACTTGATTTTTTTGGTTTAAAAACCTTTAATGAGGATAGTGAATATTGGGAATTTTATGAACTATTAAAAAGAACTAATTTCCAAATTGCCCTTTGCCTTATTAAAGATGAAAATATTCCTGAAAAACCATTAATAGAGTTCAGTGAAATTCAAGCTTATTCACTTTTTTGTTATGGTAATTATCTTGCTAGTTTAAAGTATTGCCAAAACGCAATAGCAAGGGATGAAAACAATTCTATTTGCAATTTCTTAAAAGCTTGTGTTTTAGATTTATGCTACATAAATAAAAGTTCGAATTTATATAAAATCGCATTATTAAATTATCAAAAACAATTAATTGATAAATGCGATGTTTCTAATATAGGCTTGGATAAAGCTATATGTTTAAAAGTTGTAGAAGAAATTGAAGAGAAAGTTAAATTGTTAGGGATACATGAAAGTCAAGTGAATTTTACACCTGTTTTCGAAAAAATTGAAAAGACTAAAGAGATAATACCAGAATGGACAGAGGAACATGATTTTTATTTAAAAAATAATTTTTTTCTAAATCCTTTGAGTAATTTTGGAAAATTTGCAGAATGTACGTTAGAGGAATTAGAGGAACTTCCCATTAAACAAGAGTTTAAAAACCTCTTCGATGAGGTTGTAAACGATTATAAATTATGCAGAGGTATAGCTTTTTCATATTATAAAGGTATAAATAATGTCGGAAAACGAGAAATGTCTATGACATACAGTTATGCATATTCAATTTTTGATAAAATAGCGTTCTTGTTAAAAAAAGTATATGATTTAGATATTAATGAGGATAACGTATTTTTTACTAAAAATGGTCTATTTGATGCTAAAATAAAAGGAACTGAAATTAAATTTGGTAATATAAAAAATATTAATATTGCCTCGTTGTATTTACTAATGAAGGATGTTCGTTCAAAACAAAAAATAACAAACGCATTGCAAGTAGGAACGATGGAACACAATGAATTACGGAATGCCATCGACCATAAATCTATATTTTTAGTAGAAGAAGGTAAGCTAAAACGCAATACATCTTTCCTTTTAGAAAATGTGCGAAACGCAATTTTATATACGTTTATGCTTTTGTATGGTTATTCTGAAAATAAAGATTATGAAACACCATCTACAATATCAACGACATTTTTTAGAGCAATAATAAATTCCATTAAAAATACAAAAAATGATGAGTCTAAAATATAGAGCGATAGTCAAAATATGAAATATTTCATATTATTGTCTGTTAATACTTTTAAATCATTTTAGAAACAGAAAAAATGATTGGAGAATGTGAAAAACATTTACAAAAATAAAAATCCAAACTCGACAAAGTCGAATTTGGATTTTTGGTCGAGGTGACAGGACTTGAACCTGCGGCCTCTGCGTCCCGAACGCAGCGCTCTACCAAACTGAGCCACACCTCGAAATATTAAGTATTATTTGATTTTCATGTTTTTCAATGAGTGTGTGTGGAGCGCTGCTACGCAGCTTACTCTTGCGGTGCCCGAAATTTTTTACCACTTGGAGCGTGGGAAAATTTCGACCGCGGCGCCATTTCGGTCTTCCTTAATCTGCCACAGGCAGCGGT
>SVOM01000008.1 GCA_015066405.1 Oscillospiraceae bacterium | reverse complement strand
CGGCTGACGAACGATAAGCTTAAGTGTTTCAAGACCGAAATAGTTATCTATATCGCGGTCGTTAATGGTTACTTTACCAGTACCATTGTAGATACGTACACGGGCAACAGAACTTTTTCTTCTGCCGGTACCGTAAAAATAAGGCTTTCCTTCAAACATTATTCTGTCTCCCTTCCTTAATCTTCGATTTTCTCAGGCTTCTGAGCTACCTGAACATAATTCTCATCAGCATAAACGTGAAGACGTGTGAGCGCCTTACGGCCGATAGTTGTGTCCGGAATCATACCTTTAACTGCAAGCTCAACTGCAAGCTCGGGGCGGGTTGCCATAAGAGTTGAATATTTAACTTCCTTAAGGCCGCCGATGTAACCTGTATGACGACGGTAGAATTTCTGATCAAGCTTTTTACCTGTTAATACTGCCTTTGCAGCGTTGATAACTACAACGTGATCGCCGCAGTCAACGTGGGGTGTAAATTCAGGCTTGCCTTTACCGCGGAGCAAATCAGCAACCTTAACGGCTGTGCGACCAAGCGGTTTGCCGGCTGCATCTACAATATACCACTTACGCTCAATGTCAGCAGTTTTTGCCATAAATGTAGACATAGTATTACCTCCAATAATTTTTAGTGAGCCTTAGTATAATACCACACCGCGAGATAGATGTCAACACCTTTTTTTGAAAAAATTAATTTAAAAACTCAAAGCTCGTTTTTTCTCTTATTTCCTCTTTTTTTCTCGTATTTGCTCATTTGCAATTTTACAAAAAATATTTAAAAAAACGGACAAACCTTGCGGTTTGCCCGTTTTTTATAAGGAGAAAATGAGTTTGTGCTTCTTTGCACATTTACAATATAACAGATATTTATTGAAAATATAAAAACCGTTTGTGAACAAATATTAAACTGTATATTTTTTGCTGTAGCTGTCGAACTCGCCGATATACTGCTCGTTTTCGCCCGATTTAATACCGCGCAGATATTTATGTGCATCCTGCTTGTCTGTACGTACCTGAATGGTGGAGACTGCGATGTTTGAGCAGTGGTCGGAAATACGCTCGTAATTTGTGAGCAAATCACTGAATACAAAGCCGAGTTCGATTGTGCATTTGCCTTCCTGCAAACGCGATACGTGGCGTTTGCGGAGAGTGTCTTTAAGGTTATCAATAACCTCTTCAAGCGGCTCAACCTCGGAGGCGAGCACGGCATTGTCAGTGTTAAATGAATCAACCGTTAAATCGAGTATCTCATTAACCGCCGCGGCGATAACGCCGAGTTCGGTTTTTGCCTTGTCGGAGAAAGAAATTTTCTTAGAGTGAATTTCTTCGGCGGCGTCAACAAGGTTTACTGCGTGGTCGGAAATACGCTCAAAGTCGCCTATTGAGTGGAGCAGTCGACCAACCTCGTGTGAGTCTTCCCCTGATAAATCGCTACCGCTAAGCTTTACAAGGTAGGTGCCGAGCTTATCTTCGTAGCGGTCGATAACACCTTCGGTTTCACGTATAGCCAACGCTTTTTCCTCTGAATAATTATCAAGCAATGCTACTGCATCACGATAGGAGGAACGTGTAAGTTCCGCCATCTCGACAACAAGTCGTTTACACTCTGAAATTGCAACCGAGGGGGTGGCAAGCAAACGCTCGTCCAAAAATACCGTTTTAGCGATTTCGTCCTTTTTGGTGGGTACGGTAATCTCAGCAAGACGGATAATCCACTTTCTGAAGGGAGTTAAAACGATAGAAATGGTTACGTTAAATATAGTGTGTATAAGTGCAACACCGAACATTGTGGTATGTGTAGAAGAAAGATTCGGTGCAACTATTGATACAACGCCGAGGCCTATCATAAAAATAATAGCGCCGATAACATTAACATAGGTGTGTATAGCCGATACACGCTTGGCGTTTTTCTCTGTGCCGATACACGCAATTAAAGCGGTAACGCAGGTACCGATATTAGCACCGAGTACTAAGGGTATTGCCATACCGTATGTAATGGTGCCTGTGAGTGCCAGAGTCTGAACGATACCAACAGTAGCGGCAGAGGACTGAATAATACCTGTAAACAAAACCGAAACGAGAAGCGCCATAATGGGATTTGAGAACATTGTAAGCAGAACTTCAAGTCCGCCCTTCTCTTCAATAATTCCAACAGCGCCGCTCATCATATCCATACCGATAATGAGGATGGTAAAGCCAATGAGAATGGCGCCTATATCGTGATGCCGCTCTTTTTTAGAGAACATACGAAGTATAGTGCCGAAAAGCGCTAAAAACGGCGCGAATATGACGGGTCTAAGCAGCATTAGGAATATGTTGCCATCCCCTTCAAGACCTGCCAAGCTCAAAATCCAAGATGTAAGCGTTGTGCCGACATTGGAGCCCATAATGAGTCCAAAGGTCTGGCCAAACTGCATAATACCCGAGTTTACAAGACCAACAAGCATTACCGTCATAGCGGATGATGACTGAATTGCAATGGTAATACCTGCACCCAGTATCATGCTTAAAAAATATTTCGAAGTTACTTTTTTGAGTGAGCTTTCAAGCTTACCGCCCGCCATTTTTTCAAGTCCCGAGGACATTACATTCATGCCGAAAAGGAAGAATGCGAGGCCACCGGAAATGCCAACGAGCATGGTCAAAATATCAATGTTTGTCATTTTTGCCTCCGTAATTATATGTTACGGTCGGGTTTGGTATAACTGTAAGGCTCCTCCAAATCTCCAACCTTAGAGTCAATAATTAAAATTCTATAACTTTTTCGATATAAGCTTCAAGCTCAGCTATTGGAATACGCTTTTGCTCCATAGTATCGCGGTCGCGTACTGTTACGCAGCCGTCAGTTTCGGAATCAAAGTCGTAGGTGATACAAATCGGTGTACCGATTTCGTCTTCTCTGCGGTAACGCTTACCGATAGAGCCTGCCTCATCATAATCAACCATAAATTTCTTAGATAAATTGCGGAAAATTTCGGTTGCGGGTTCAGCGAGTTTTTTAGAAAGCGGAAGAACTGCCGCCTTAAAGGGCGCAAGTGCAGGATGTAAGCGAAGCACTGTACGTGTATCGCCCTTGTCATCAGCCTCTTCATCATATGCATCGCAAAGGAAGGCCAAGGTTACGCGGTCGGCACCGAGGGACGGCTCAACAACGTAAGGAGTATATTTTTCGCCTGTTTCCTGGTCAAAGTAGGTCATATCTTCGCCCGAGTGATTTGCGTGTTGAGATAAGTCATAATCAGTACGGTCGGCAACACCCCAAAGCTCGCCCCAGCCAAACGGGAACATAAACTCAAAGTCGGTTGTTGCTTTCGAATAGAAGCAAAGCTCATCTTTATCGTGGTCGCGAAGACGAAGGTTTTCTTCTTTGATACCTAAGTCAAGCAACCATTTTTTACAGAAGGAACGCCAGTAATCAAACCACTGGAGGTCCGTGCCCGGTTTGCAGAAGAACTCAAGCTCCATTTGTTCAAACTCACGAATACGGAAAATAAAGTTACCGGGGGTAATTTCGTTACGGAAAGATTTACCTATTTGACCAACACCGAAGGGTAATTTACGGCGAGTAGTACGCTGAATATTTTTAAAGTTTACAAAAATACCCTGTGCGGTCTCGGGGCGCATATAGAGAACCGAAGAAGAGTCCTCAGTAACACCCTGGAAGGTTTTAAACATAAGGTTGAATTTGCGGATGTCGGTAAAGTCATGCGAGCCACAGGAGGGGCAAGCGATACCCTTTTCCTTAATATAAGTGAGCATTTCTTCATCCGACCAACCTGCAGGGTTGTCATTAAGTCCGTTTTCCGCAACATAATCCTCAATAAGTTTATCTGCGCGGTGTCTTGTCTTACACTGCTTACAGTCCATAAGCGGATCCGAGAAACCGCCTAAGTGGCCTGATGCTACCCATGTTTCAGGGTTCATAAGAATTGCACTGTCAAGACCTACGTTATACTCATTCTCTTGAACAAATTTTTTCCACCAAGCGCGCTTAACGTTGTTTTTAAGCTCAACACCCAAGGGGCCGTAGTCCCAAGAGTTTGCAAGGCCGCCGTAAATTTCACTGCCGGGATACACAAAGCCGCGACCCTTAGCAAGATTTACAATTTGTTCCATTGTTTTTTCAGTATTTTTCATCCTAAAAGACCTCCGTAAAAGCCATATTTCTCTATTTTAAAGTATACAAAATCGAGGGGTAAAAGTCAACGAAATTTACACCCCATCCAAATTTTTTGAAAATCTTGACATATTTAACGTGGTATTATATACTAAATAAGTACATAATAACCATTAAGGAGGAATAATTATGGCTTATAAATTACAACTTCACGATATAGATTTTAAAGATTTTATCGAAGCGGTAGATGCTTGCCGCGGCGATGTTTTCCTTGAAACCGAGGAAGGCGATGTGCTTAATCTTAAATCAAAGCTTTGTCAAATGATGGGTCTTTCCAACATATTAAAAGGCGCCAGCGTTGCTGAAGCAACAGTTCGTTGCGCCAACCCTGAGGATGAAACACTTTTATTCCGTTTCAACCTCTACGGCGAAAAGCCCGAAAAAGCAAATTAATTATTTTAAGGAGAAAAAGGATGGCAGAATTTTTGACCTATAAGGGCAAACCTTTAGTTAGATGCGGTAACGAGATTTATTACGGCGATATGTCGGAAAAATATGTTATCAAGCTTGAGATTTTGTCCACAAAAAAGGAAAATGATATTGAGAGTGCAGATAAAGTAAAGGTGTTGCTTTTACTTAGCGATACCGAGCTTGATATGAAAAAGCGCACCATCAAAACAAGCGAGAAAACAGGGCTTTACGAAGCAATGGATATCGGCGCAATCTGGCTTGAGCGAGAGCTTAAAAAAGAAAAATAAACAAAAAGAACCGCTCGTGTGAGCGGTTCTTTTTTTAGGGGTTAGGATTTAGGGGTTAGGGGTTAGATATCTTTAAACCTGTTAAAACTAACAAATGTTGCTGATTTTGACTCTGCTTCGTATACTAATTCACCGCTGTCTCCCTCAATAAAATAAGCAAAAACAACGGGAGAAACCTCTAACACTATGCGCTTCTGTGCTTCCGTTTCAAAGGTTATAAGATTTGTTTGTGAAACAAAGATAGAGTGCAACGAGCGATTGCTCGAATTGATGAATGTGTTTTTAGATATAATTTTTGCCGTAACTGTTTTTTTACTCATTGTTATGTATTCCCCTTTGATTACTCTTCGACCGGAGGGATATCGAAAACAAAATGTATTTTCCTGCCGTCATAAGAACTGCTGGGCTCTTCAAAAACAAACTCAACTTTTTTTGAATCTTTATCTGCTATAGCAGTAGCGTAGCCCATTACCTTTTTGCCTTTAGCTATACCTGACTGATAAAGGTCTTCCTTGCCGTTGTCAAACCAACTGGCGTACCCATCATTCACCTTAACATCATCAACATATTGGTCGATAGTGTGAATTGTGGAATAAAAGTAGTCTGTGTTGTTTGTTATTTCAAATCGTACACCTATCGCAATCTCGTCATCGGCTCTTTTAATAGTTTTTATATCAGTAGCGGTAATAGTAAAATTGCCGTCATATGTTTCGTTAAGTTTAGTTATAGTAATATCGGGTTTAAAAATCTTATTAAGGCGGGGTAACGCAAACAGAATCAAGGAAATTATTAACATCATACCCAAACAAAAAAATATAAGATATTTAGACCGTTTTTCATATGTGCTTTTTGGTTCCCTATAATTTTCGTAGTTCTCATAGTCTTTGGAATCGTGCCAATAAACCATTTATATTCTCCTTAAAAATGCAACAAAATTTATTAAATGGGCGAGCAATGCTCGCCCTTTTTAATAATATTATTTTGCCAACGCGAAATATAGTAGTACCGCTATACCAAGTGCTATGCGGTAGTAACCGAAAGCGGCAAAGCTGTTTTTCTTAACAAAGCCAAGCAAAAATTTAATTGCCAAGAGGGAAACAACAAAGGATGTTATCATACCTGCCGCCAAAATTACAATTTCGATACCTGTATATTGGAAGCCGAAATCGAGCACCTTTAAAAGACTGGCGCCAAACATTGTGGGGACCGCCAAATAAAAACTAAATTCAGCCGCAGCGGTGCGGGAAATGCCTATCAGCATAGCGCCGAGTATCGTAGCGCCCGAGCGGGATGTGCCGGGAATTACGGCAAGTGCTTGAAAACAACCTATTAAAAAAGCCGTTTTGTAGGAAAGCATTTGCATTGTGGCAATTTTCGGCGTTTTGTTTTTATTTATGGCTTCTATCACAATAAAAGCGATACCGTAAACGATAAGCATAATTGATACGGTTTTGTAGTTAAAGAAAAGCTCATCAATTTTATCTTCAAAAGGAAGCGCGATAATAACCGTAGGAATGCACGCAACAATTACCTTAAGCCAAATACTTACCGACTGCTTTTTAATGCCGCAAATATTATGTACGTTTATAATACCTGCGCTGTCTTTTCTTGTTGTAAAGGGCCAAAGCTTATTCCAAAAAAGCAGTATTACCGCAAAAATTGCGCCGAGTTGAATTACAACATTGAACATTTCGAGAAAAGATTCTGAAACCCCCAGCTTTATAAATTCATCGGCTAAAATAAGGTGGCCTGTGCTGGAAATCGGTAACCACTCGGTAATACCTTCGATAATACCGAGCAGTATCGCTTTAAAAACATCTATCATAAAAAATCATCTCCAAGGCATAGTGCTATATGATTTTATCATAAAGCGGCTAAAAAGTAAATCATTTTGTTAAAATGCTTTTATAAAGCTTTATATATTCCCCAGCCGATTTAGCCCAGCTGTAATCACATTCCATTGCGCGTTTTTTAAGGATATTCCAGCCATCACGGTTGGAATAATAGCCCTCAAGCGCGCGCCATACTGCATTTTGCATATCGTGGGCGTTGTAGAGCTTAAAGGTAAAGCCGTTGCCTTCGCCATCGCCCGAATCGCGTATTGTATCGTTAAGACCGCCCGTTTGGCGCACAATCGGAATTGTGCCGTAACGAAGCGCCACCATTTGCGCCAAGCCGCACGGCTCACTCTTGCTCGGCATTAAGAAAATGTCGGCACCCGCATATATTTTGTGGGCAAGCTCGGGGATGAACCCTGTGCGAAGCGCAACCTTGTCGGGATATTTTGCCGCCATTTCAGCGAAAAACTGCTCGTATTTCCACTCGCCCGAGCCGAGAATTACAACCTGAACGTTACTGTTCACAATTTCCTCGAAAACGTGTTGCACCAAATCAAAGCCCTTGTGGTCAACAAGGCGAGAAACTATACCGATAACTGCGGTGTCGGCGTTTTCGGGCAGTCCCATTTCGCGCTGTAGGCCGAGCTTGTTGGCTACCTTGCCCGACATATCATTACTCGAAAACGGCGCGAAAATAAGCGGGTCGGTTTCGGGGTTATAAACATCGCAGTCGATTCCGTTTACAATACCTGTGAGCTTGTGCGACATATGGCGCAAAACACCGTCAAGCCCGTGAGCGTAATAAGAATCCATTATTTCGTGCGCGTAGGTTGGCGATACGGTGGAAATTTTATCGCTCGCCTCAAACGCTCCCTTCATAAAGTTTACGCAACCGTCAAAATCGAGTACGTGTTCATCATTTCTCGGTATACCGAGAACATCCCCTAATATCTCATAGCCGTATTTACCCTGATACTGTATGTTGTGAACAGTAAAAAGTGTTTTGATATCGCGGTAAAAATCGTTATCGCGGTAGTAAGAGTTTAGGTAAACGGGCACAAGTGCCGTTTGCCAGTCGTTGCAGTGTATAACATCGGGTTTAAAATCGATGTGCGTCAAAATTTCAAGCACTGCGCGTGAGAAAAACGCAAATCTTTCGGCATCATCATAATGTCCGTAAAGGCCATCGCGCTTAAAATAATACTGGTTATCTATAAAATAGAATATAACACCATCGCGTTTTGCTTCAAAAATGCCGCAATACTGTCTGCGCCAAGAAACAGGCACAGTGATAGAGGTTATAAACCGCATTTCCTGTTTAAATTCTTCTTTAATACTGCTGTAAAGCGGTAATACAACGCGGCAACCTATAAGGCGGCGGCGAAGTGCTTTTGGCAACGCTCCTGCAACATCGGCAAGACCGCCCGACATAGCAAACGGATACGCTTCACTTGCGGCATATAAAACTTTCATAAACTAAATTTCCTTTCCTTTACCGATGAACACATATTTTTCATCGGTGCCAATAAGGGTTATGCCATCGTTTATGAACACGCCCTTATCTGCAGTTACGTTTTTTAATATGGAATTTTTACCTACTTTTGTGCCCTGCATAAGTATACAGTTTTCAATAACCGCGCCTTTTTCTACGTTAACACCGCGGAAAAGTATACTGTTTTTAACCGTACCCTCAATAACGCAACCGTTGCCGATAAGTGAATTCTCCGCAACTGCCGAAATGCCGTAACGAGTGGGCATATCATCGCGCGTTTTTGTGTAAACGGGGCGGTCGGCATTGAATAACTCACGGCGAACAGCGGGGTCTAACAGTTTTTTGCTGATGGTAACGTAACTGTCGGCGCTGTCAATAACCTCTGCAAAGGTATCTACATTGTAGGCAAGCATTTTCATACTGCCTACTTTCGGAATAAACACATCACGAGTAAGACTTACCGAGCTTTTACGCGCGGCGGAGGTTATCCAGTCGATAAGCAGTTCTCTTTTAATTACGAAAATATCGAGAGAGAATTTAACATCCTCCTGACTTTTTTCTGCCGTTTCAATGTTGGTAACCCAGCCATCCTTATCGGTGCCAAGAATCATAATATCTTTTTCATTAAGCGGCAACTTGCCCGTTTTGCAAGCAACCGTTACATCGGCGCCGCTTGTTTTGTGGCGCTCTATCATTTCTTCAATATCAATATTGCTTACAACGTCCGCATCGCACATAACAACATATTCTTCGGTGCTGCGCTCCAAAAATGTCATAATGCCTGCCAGCGCATCAACGTGGCCGCGGAAAATATTCATTCTATAACTGCTGTAGGGCGGCAAAATAAAGATACCGCCGTTTTTACGGTCAAGGTCCCAATATTTGCCCGAGCCCAAGTGGTCCATAAGCGACTGATAGTTTTCGCGGGTAATAATACCCACCTTCGAAATACCTGCATTTACAAGGTTGGACAAAGAAAAATCAACAAGGCGGTATCTGCCGCCAAAGGGGATGGATGCCATTGAGCGTTTTTCGGTAAGCTCACTGATTAAATTATCGTGTACGTTTGCAAAGATAATGCCTAAAGCACTGCTTGTAATCATATTTGCTCACCATCCTTTACATCTTCTTTTATCATTTTAGCGGCACCGATTTTGGCGTTTTTGCCGATTTTTATGTTATCTCCGATAACAGTAATGCCCCAACTGTCCGAGTCGCCAAGCTCTTCGGGACTGGCGCCGACAACGGCGTTTTCAGCAATAACGGCATTTTCGGCAACTATTGCATAGCGAACCTTTGCACCCTTTTTGACAACTGCACCGGGCAAAATGAGTGAGTATTCAACCACTGCGCCCTCTTCAACCGCTACATTTTCAAAAAGCACCGAGAAATCGAGTTTACCCTCCACACAGCAACCATCTGTTACAAGGGAATTTTCCACCTTGGCAGTACTCGATATATACTGCGGCGGCAAACACTGTGTGCGCGAGTAGATTTTCCATTTTCTATCGGCTAAATTAAGATCTATTTTGGGGTTTAGCAGGTCAAGGTTGGCATCCCATAAGGATTCAACCGTGCCAACGTCCTTCCAATAATCATCAAAGCGATAAACCATAAGCTTTTCGCCACCACCGAGCATTGCGGGAATAACATCCTTACCAAAGTCGTTTGAGGAATTTGGGTTGGCTTCATCCTCGGTTAAGTATTTACGCAATTTATCCCACTTGAAAACATAGATACCCATAGAAGCGAGTGTGCTTTTAGGATTTTTGGGCTTCTCTTCAAATTCATAAATCGTTCCGTCATCGTGGGCGTTCATAATACCAAAACGGCTGGCTTCCTCCAAAGATACATTAAGTACCGCGATGGTAGCATCCGAGTCGGTGGCTCTGTGCTGCTCAATCATTTTTGAGTAGTCCATTTTGTAGATATGGTCGCCCGATAATATCAGCACATATTCGGGGTTATAGCGTTCTATAAAATTCATATTTTGGTAAATGGCGTTGGCGGTACCCTTATACCAGTCGCCGCCTTTACTTTTTTGATACGGCGGCAAAACGTGAACACCGCGGCCGAGTCGGTCAAGGTCCCAAGGCTTACCCGAGCCGATATAATCGTTAAGCTCGAGCGGTTGGTACTGCGTCAGCACGCCAACGGTATCAATACCCGAATTTATACAGTTAGATAGCGGAAAGTCAATAATTCTGTATTTTCCGCCGTATGGAACTGCGGGTTTGGCGATTTTTTGGGTTAATACGCCAAGTCGGCTACCTTGGCCGCCGGCTAAAAGCATTGCGACACATTCTACTTTTTTCAAGGTTTCCATCTCCTTATTTTCACACAAATTTTATATTTGTGTTTGGTTTTCTGTTTTTGTTCTTGTTACCTTTTTATAATAGGTTACGCTGGTTGGGGGAATATCTACACGAATAGAGTTATCATATCCGTTTGTTGCGGTTTTGATTGAGCGCACAGATGTGAAACTTTGTGGCGATTTACCGCCGAAAATTTCCCAATCGGTCGAGAATATTGGCTTGTAGCTGCCACCTTTAGCAACACCGATGCGGTATTTTATATGTGCTACGGGTGTAAAGTTGCAAACCGCAATAATCTCTTCGCCGTTTTTGGCACGTCTACTAAATGCGATTACCGAGTTTAAATTGTCCTCATGTGTAATCCACTGAAAGCCGTCCCAAGAGTAATCTATCTCCCAAAATTCTTTGTGAGACAGGTAAAACTGATTAATCGCTTTAACAAAGTCTTTAAAAATTCTATGCTGTGGGTAACTGAGCAAATTCCATTGCAGCTCTTGCTTTTCATTCCACTCATCAAACTGCGCAAATTCTTGCCCCATAAACATAAGCTTTTTGCCGGGGTGCGCCATCATATATGCGAAAAATGTTCTAAGCTCTGCAAATTTTTGTTCATATTCGCCCCACATTTTGTTTATCATAGAGCGTTTTAGGTGCACCACTTCATCGTGGGAAATGGGCAAAACAAAGTTTTCCGAAAAAGCATAAACCAAAGAAAAGGTTATGCAGTTATGATTATAGCTTCTAAAATAGGGGTCGAGCGCCATATAACGCAGCATGTCGTTCATCCAACCCATATTCCATTTAAAATTAAATCCAAGTCCGCCGTCAGCACGCGGTCTTGTTACAAGCGGCCACGCGGTAGACTCCTCGGCAATCATCATAACCGAACTGTCGGCTTCATTTGCCGCCTCGTTCACGCGGCGGAGCAGTTCTATCGCTTCTAAATTTTCCTTGCCGCCGAGTCCGTTCGGCAGCCACTCGCCGTCAGGGCGGTTATAGTCAAGATAAAGCATAGATGCCACCGCATCAACTCGTATGCCGTCAATATGGTATTCACGTATCCAATAAACAGCACTTGAAATTAGAAAGTTCATAACCTCTACCTTGCCGTAATCAAAAACCGCGGTGCCCCACTCTTTGTGTTCGCCCTTGCGGGTATCTTCATATTCATAACAGGCGGTGCCGTCAAAACGGTAGAGGCCGCATTCATCCTTTGGGAAGTGCGCGGGGACCCAGTCAAGTATCACGCCAATGCCGTTTTGGTGCATAATGTTGATAAACTGCATAAAATCGTGCGGCGTGCCAAAACGAGAGGTCGGCGCAAAATAACCGATGCACTGGTAACCCCACGAGCCATCAAAGGGATGCTCAGCTATCGGCATTATCTCAACATAGTTATAGCCCATATCGGTAACATACTCAGCCAGTCGATTTGCGATATCACAGTAGTTTAAATAATGCTCGCCGTTTTTTTGCCACGAGCCGAGATGCACCTCATATATATTTATGGGGCTATCGTACATATTGCGTGCTTGTTTGTTCTTTATATATTCGGCATCCTGCCATTCAAAACCCGAAATATCATATATTTTAGAGCTGTTTGCGGGTGCAGTTTCAAAATGGTGCGCATAAGGGTCGCTTTTAAAAACAGTTTTGCCTTTTTTATCGGTTATGGCATATTTGTAATTATCGAATTGTTTAATGCTCGCAATTTCGCACTCCCAAATGCCGTCGGTTACCTTGTGCATCGGGTTAAGCATCGCGTCCCAGTCGTTAAAGTCGCCCACAACGCTTACTTTTTTTGCGTTTGGCGCCCACACTCTGAAAACGGCACTATCGCCATCTAAAAACGAGCCTAAAAATTTATATGCTGTAGAGCAAAGAGTAGTATGAAAGTTTTTTAAATTTTCCTTCATTAAAAAGTAAACCTCATTTACAAACCGTACATTTATACATAATATATTGTACCACTAAAAACTGCTTTTTTCAATAGAATATTTGTGAAAAATAAAATATGATAACAATATTTATTATACAAAAACTGTATAAAATGCACAAAAATCAACAAAAGCCGAGCAATAAATACAAAAAAGCACCGAAATTTTATTCGGTGCTTTAAAAATTAATCTTTTTTAAGTATTTTTTTAACAAGCTCAATTAACATTTTATAGTTAAAAATTATAGTTACGCAAAGGCAAACTATTTGAAGAGGTAACCAAAAAGGAACTTCGAGTATCATAATAACAGTTTGCACAAGCATAATGAATGAATTTATCAAAACGCGGTAGGAAGAAAGGTGCATATCCTTATCTTTTCTCTTTATATCTATCGCCCGTGCGGCATAAACCACAAAATAGCTTATGCAGGTTGCTACCGCCGCACCCTGTACACCCATAAAATATATCAAAATGCCGTTTAGCAAAAGGTTTGTAACGGCACCTGCAACGGTCGTAAGCAGAGTTGCAACATTTTTCTTTTGGGCTAAATAGATATTGCCCATAAACACTACAAAGCAGGAATAAACTGTTGCAAATATAAGTGTAGGGATGTACTGCCAGGAAGCGTAATAGCTCTCCGCCAAAAGCAGTTTGGTAACCAGCTTTGCGGTTAATATCAGCACCGAGCCCACAACAAAAATTGCGCCTTGGAATGATTTAAAAATGTCGGAATAAAATTCATTTCTCGATTTGCTCTTATTCTCACTTACCGCCGAGATTTGCCACGCATCAAGGAAAATGGCCGACACAAGTGTTAAAACTGTGGGAATTTTGTAGGAAGCGGCATAAAGTCCGTTTGCAGAATTGCCTATCATATACTTTACAAAATAGCGGTCTGATACATTAACCACCCACCAGAGAAGAGAGGTCGGCATAAGCGGTAGTGAAAAACGTATCATTTGTTTTGTAACGGCAAAATTGAGTTTACTAAATGATATGTTTTTATATGCTTTGCTACTGAAAATGAGGAAAAGCACCGAGCAAAAATCAGCGATAATTATCGCCAGCATATAACCCACAATGCCCATTTGAAGCGGAATTAAAAAGATAATGGTCAAAGCGCAGGTCATAAAGGTGGAGAAAATACCGTCAGCGGCGTAGAGCTTTGTTTTATTATCGCTTCGCACAAAATAACTACACACGTGGCGGAGCGCCGACATAAGTATATGTGCATAGAATAGCACAATGTAGTCTTTAAGGTCATCCACCAGCATAATAAGTGGGCTCGCAAGCAATAAAATACCAAAGCCGATACCTACCGATACAAGCCCCGTTGTGAAAACATCCTGTTTTTTGTAGTCATCATCAAGACCAAAGCGTATAACGGCATTTGTAATGCCGAGCATAGCTATGGGCAGCAGTAGACTTGCGCTGTTTATTATAATGTCCAACAAACCGAACTCGTCGGTTTGCATTGCTCGGCTGTAAAAGAACACCATTATAAACGACAGTATCTTTGAGCCGAAGGTTCCTATGGCAAAAATTGCGGTGTTTTTTGCCAAGCTTTTATATTTGTTCAAAATTTTTTACCTCTTATAAAAACAGAGTTGCAAAAATACTTGGGAACGCATAGAAAATAATACTCATAATGGCGGCGGCAATAAGCACACCGCAAATAATGGCAACAATGGCTTTTTTAAATTTAATGCCGAGCAGTGCCGCAAGCAGCGCACCGGTCCAGGCACCCGTGCCGGGCAAGGGTATGCCAACAAAAATCATAAGTCCCCAAAACTCGCCTTTTTCTAATTTGTCGCGCTTTGCAAGAGTTTTGGTTTCGAGTTTTTCGACAATAGGACTAAAAAGCTTTGTTGTTTTCATCCAGTTAAAAATGGGTATTATTAAAAGCAAAATAAAGGGTATCGGCAATATATTACCTGTAATGCAAAGCAAGAGTGCCGGTAAAAAGTCAAGTCCCATAACCGCCGCTATCGGAATACCGCCGCGCAGTTCCACTATCGGCAACATTGATACCAAAAATGCGATAATTTCTCTCGGAAGCGGCAAATTTTGAAACCAACTAACTATTGCATCCATACAAAAACTCCTTGAAAAATAGTTTATACTATAAAAGTATACCATAAATGGAAATTTAATTCAATAATATTTAGGATTTGGGATTTAGGGATTAGAAAAACGGGCAGATTCTTCTGCCCGTTTTTGTTATTTAATTTCTTGTTCTAAATTATCAAAATCAGGTGTAGAGAAAAATTCCCCTAAAGTTATGTCCAAACCATCGCAAAATTTCTTGATTGTAATTATTGATATATCACGCCTTTTTGCATCCATCATACTGTATGCCGTAGACGGAGTAACACCCGAAATATTTGCGAGTTCATTGATTTTTATGTTTCTTTCTTTGCAAAGTTCCTTGAATCGTTTAGCAACAATATCTTTTACATTCATTATTTTTACCACAAAAATACTATTTTGCGTTTTTGTATGGTACAAATTCCAACAAATCTTCAATTTTGCAATCTAATGCACTGCAAATTCTTGAAAGGACATCAATGTCAAGTCTTTTAATACTGTTTTTGCAATAGTTATTTATTTGAGTCCTTTGCATTTCGGCTTTGTGGCTTAATTTATTTTTACTAATACCCTTTTGTTTTATAAGTTCATCTAATTTAATTATGATTTTTCCATACTGTTCCATATTATCAAACCCCAAAAATTATTGACAAGTATAGTTTACACAAGTTACAATATAAATATAAGTTGTAAGAAATCTTGTGCAACTTCTTACACAATGAATAAGAGGGGTGATGAAATGCAGATAAAAGAATTAACCAAAGAAGAAAAAATGACCATAGCGGCGGCTTTGCAGATATTAGAGTTTTTAACGCAAGGCGCAGATAAAGGCGGCAGGGAAATTTGGGCGATTAGGCGGCTTATAGACAGCGGTGTTTCGAAACCCAAAATTAAAGAAATATGTATGTCTTTGCTTGCAAGACTTATAAAGCGATAAAATTTGGCACAAAACAAAAAACGGACAGAAAATTCTGTCCGTTTCTCTAATCCCTAAATCCTGTATGCTAAATCCTATTCTATAATAGCGATAGATAGGTCTTTTAGCTGTGCCTCATCTACGTTACCGGGTGCGCCCGACATAAGCTCTGCCGAGGTTGATACCTTCGGGAATGCGATAACATCGCGCAAATTATCGGCACCGCACATAAGCATAATAAGGCGGTCAAGGCCGATACCCATACCACCGTGCGGCGGTGCGCCAAAGCGGAACGCATCGGTTAAGAAGCCGAATTTTGCGTGGGCTTCCTCATCTGAAAGCCCCAACGCTTTGAACATTTTATTTTGAAGCTCGGGGTCGGTTATACGAATAGAGCCCGAGGACAACTCAATACCGTTGAGCACCAAGTCATACGCTTTAGCAAACACCTTTTCGGGTGCGGTTTCAAGATACTGTATGCACTCGTCCAAGGGAGATGTAAACGGATGATGCATGGCATCCCAGTTGCCTGTTTCTTCGTTGTATTCAAAGAACGGGAACTCGGTAATCCAAAGGAAATTAAACTTATCGGGGATGATGCCTAAACGTTTCGCAGCGGTAAGGCGCAAAGCACCGAGTACAGATAAAACTGTCTTTTTGCGGTCGGCAACTATCAGCACAACATCGCCCTTTTCGGCGCCTGTGGCTTCTATAATCTTTGCCATTTCCGCCTCGGTCATAAATTTAGAGAAAGAGCAGTTGGGAGCATCCTCTACCCAGCGGATAAAGGCAAGTCCCTTAGCGCCAATACCCTTGGCCTCCTCGGTTAATTTATCAATTTCTTTACGGGTATAAACGCCTGCGGCATTTTTTGCCGTAATAGCTCTAACAGTTCCGCCGTTTTTAACGGTATCAGCAAACACACCGAAACCGCAGTTTTCCACAATGGAAGATATATCAACTATCTTCATATCAAAACGGGTGTCGGGCTTGTCCGAGCCGTAGCTGTTCATAGCCTCGGTATAGGTAAGGCGGGGCAGCGGTGTTGGAATATCTACATCCAAAACCTCTTTGAACAGGCGTTTTACAAAGCCTTCGGCAATAGCATAAACATCCTCGGGCTCAACAAACGACATTTCAAGGTCAATTTGTGTAAACTCGGGCTGGCGGTCGGCACGTAAATCTTCATCGCGGTAGCAACGAGCAAGCTGCATATAGCGGTCAAAGCCCGAAAGCATAAGCAGTTGCTTGTAAAGCTGGGGCGACTGCGGAAGCGCAAAGAAGCTACCTGGGTATACGCGCGAGGGCACCAAATAGTCGCGCGCACCCTCGGGTGTAGATTTTATAAGTGTCGGTGTTTCGATTTCGATAAAGCCGTTTTCATCAAAATAATCTCTTGTTACCTTTGTGATTTTGTGGCGAAGCATTATGTTATTTTGTAAATTAGAGCGGCGCAAATCTAAATAACGATATTTAAGGCGGATGTCCTCCTTAGTATCAACATCGGGCAAAATTTCAAAGGGAGGTGTTTCACTCGCCCCCAAAATTTTAAGGGTGGTAACCTCAATTTCAATTTCGCCTGTCGGTATATCGCGGTTTACGGAGGAACGCGCACGAACAGTACCCTCTGCCATGAGCACAAACTCGCTTCTTACAGTGAATGCCTTATCGAAGATTTCCTTATCAGTTGTATCATCAAATGCCAACTGCACGATACCTGTGCGGTCGCGTAAATCTATAAATATGAGTGCGCCAAGGTCGCGCTGGCGTTGTACCCAACCCGCAACGACAACCTTTTTGCCGATATCCTCGGTTCTCAACGTGCCGCAATAATTGGTGCGTTTCATACCGTCCATACGGTCAAGTTTCATTATAATAACATCCTTTCACTACAAAACAGCGTCCGATAAATCATCAAACGCAATGCGGTTTACTAAATCGTAAAACTCATCGGTAAAATTATCGAGCGTTATATCATAGGTGTCGCCCGTTTTCATATTTTTAATAACAAGTTTTCCGTTGTCCAACTCATTATCGCCAATAACACAGCTGAGCTTTGCGCCGATTTTATCGGCGTATTTCATTTGTGCTTTAAGTCCCCTGCCGTTTATATCGGTAAGCGCCTCAAAGCCCTCGGCACGAAGTGCGGTGCAAAGCTTTGTTGAGGCAACTGCGGCCTTTTCGCCCATTGGGGCAAAATAAATATCACAGGTGGATTTTTCGGGGAATTCGGCTCCCTCTGCTTCGGCCACCATCATTAGCCGTTCAATGCCCATCGCAAAGCCGACTGCTTGTACTGCGGGGCCGCCAAGCTCGGCAATAAGGCCATCATATCGACCGCCACCGCAAACGGTTGCTTGCGCGCCGATATCACCCGATACAAACTCGAAAACAGTTTTTGTATAATAATCAAGCCCGCGAACAATGTGCGGATTAACGGTAAATTCAAGACCCGCAGCCGCAAGGTGCGACTTAACGGCTTCAAAATGGTTTTTACAGTCTTCACACAAAAAGTCAAGCACAACGGGGGCGTTTGCCGCAATGTTTTTGCAAACGGGAGATTTACAGTCGAGTATTCTCATAGGGTTGCGCTCAAGTCTATCAAGACAGGTGCCGCAAAGCTCACTCTTCTGGGCGGCAAAATATTCTTTAAGTGCTTTGTGATACTGGGCTCTGCAAGTGGGGCAACCTATAGAGTTAATCTCGAGCGAAACCTTTTTAATGCCAACGCTTTTAAGTATGTGCGATGCAAGCGCAATAGCTTCGGCATCGGCGGCAGGGGCTGAAGTGCCAAGGCACTCAATACCAAATTGGTGAAACTCGCGAAGCCGACCTGCCTGCGGTTTTTCATAGCGGTAGCATCCGCCGACATAGCACGCTTTAACGGGCAAGGTGCCGTTAACGAGGGAATGTTCAATAGAGGAGCGCACAACACCCGCAGTAAACTCGGGGCGCAGTGTTATAGAACGCTCGCCTTTATCTAAAAAGGTGTACATTTCCTTTTGTACAACATCGGTTGTATCGCCCACGCCACGCGAGAAAACCTCGGTATGCTCAAAAACGGGGATACGGATTTCGCGGTAGCCGTAGAGGGATGCTATATCAAGCAAAGTATTTTCGATATACTGCCATTTGTAACTATTCTCGGGCAATACATCGCCCGTGCCTTTTACGGCCTTTATTATTTCAGCCATTTATTTCTCCTATCTATTTTACGCCATAAATCCAGCCCACGAGGGACTGGATTTTGTTAGTTATTTATTTTTTACAATATCGCGCCAGTCAAGGTCGCCTCGCTCAAGGCCGTGGATAAGCACCTCAGCGGTAGCAATGTTTGTGGCAACGGGGATGTTGTGCACATCACAAAGGCGAAGCAAAATATTTTCATCGGGCTCGCCCATTTTGGCGCCCGAGGGGTCGCGGAACATAAGAAGCAAGTCGATTTCATCGCAACCGATTCTTGCCGCGATTTGCTGTGAGCCGCCTTGTGAGCCGCTTAAAAATTTGATTATGTTAAGTCCCGTAGCTTCCGAGACTAATTTACCTGTAGTGCCCGTTGCAAGAAGAGTGTGTCGGCTTAAAATTCCGCAATATGCTATGCAGAACTGCACCATAAGTTCTTTCTTGGCGTCGTGTGCTATAAGGGCTATGTTCATTTTTTCACCACTCCTCAGTTTATTGTATTAATATAATATCATAATTCAATAATATTTGTCAATTATTCAAGTAAAGTATATGGGGGAATATCGGTATTATTATCGCTTGAAGCAAAGAAGTAACTGTCAAGCACTGCCTTTGCAATAGATGTAACGGTGTAGGTTGAGGCACCGTGCTCGAGCACTACCGATATTGCAATTTCGGGTTTATCAAATGGGGCAAAAGCGATAAATACGCTGTGGTCGACACCCGAACCCGAATTTGTTTGCGAGGTACCGGTTTTACCGCCGACCTTTATGCTGTAATTACCAAATACCGTACTACCTGTACCGTCCTCGGTAACCGAGAGCATACCCTCTTTAACCTGCGACAGCATTGTACTGTTAATATTAAAATTACCCAAAACCTCGGGGGTATTATCCACATAGGTTTTGCTGTAGTTGTAGGACACAACACTATCAATGAGCGTTGCTTTATATCTTGTGCCGCCGTTAGCCAGCGTGCAGGTGTAGGATGCGAGCTGCAAGGGTGTAAAGGCGTTGAGTTGTCCGATAGCAACCTGAATGGTGTTACCGCTATCACTTTCAAACTCGGTTAAAATACCAGCGCTGTCATTAACCTCAACCCCGGTTTTAACGCCGAGACCAAAGTTTTTATAGTATTGGTTGAGTGTTTTTATACCTGTTCTGCGGCCAAGCTCAAAGAAGAAATAGTTGCAAGACCTTGCCAAAGCATTTTTGAGCGACATTCTACCATGATAGTGCATACAGTTTGGTTTAAAATCGGAAAAATAGTCATAGGTCTTTTTACAGTAAATATCTTCGCCATATTCATATTTTTCGTTTTCCATAGCCGCCAAAGCCACAAGGGGTTTCACGGTTGAACCTATCGGATATACACCCTGGAAAGCGCGGTCAAGCAAGGGCTTGTTTTTATCGGCCAACAGCTTATTATATTCTTTTGACATGGTTGCCATATCATAGCTTGGATAGTTGGCGGAGGCCAACACAGCACCCGAGTTAATTTCCATTACAACAACCGCGCCACCACTTACAAACGGGTTTTGTTTTTTAAGGTTTTCAATAGAGGAGGCTAAAACATCCTGCGTTACCTTTTGTAGCGACTTATCAATTGTTAGCATAACGGTTTTGCCGGGTATCGGCTCTTTTGTTACTTTGGTAGAAACGATTTTGCCGTTTGAATCAAAATAATAAATCATTTCGCCATCCGTACCGCGCAAATGCTCCTCGGCATAAAGCTCAATTCCGCTTTTGCCAACGCGGTCGTTATAATTATACCCCTTCGCCTTATATTCCTCCCACTCTTCCTCATAAATCGGACCCGTGGTGCCGATTAGGTGGGGCATAAGGTTTGATACGGGGTAGTGTCGGTAAGGGGTTACCTCAATAGTAACACCGGGGAACAACATACCTTGCTCGGAAATTACCAGCATAAGTGAGTGATTTATATCTTCCGCAAAGGTGTACGGCGCCGCAACCGAGAAGGCGGCTTTGTCCATAGAGTAGCGAACACCCATTATTTTGCGTTGCTCATCGGTAGTGAATGAGCCGAGAGAATATTTTTCATTGAGCCGTTTAAAGCATTGCTCGGCAGTGGCATAATCTGCAACATTTAAAAACTTGCGAAGCTTGTCAGCACCCACTTCATCGGTAAAGGTATAGGGAGCGTCTTTTGTGAGCGGCAAAGTGTCGCGATATTCCGTATCATATTCCGATGATAAAGAAATAAGCTTTAAAATAAGCTCGTTCATTGTAGAACGGTCAAGATAAGCACTGTTAAAAACTATATCATAACCATCGCGGTTAACAGCGATTTGTCTGCCATCGCGGTCGAGTATTTCTCCGCGCGCGGCCGATAATACAACCTTAACCTCGGTAAGCCCTGAGGAACCGGCGGCAAGATTATCTTTATCTATTACCTGGAGTGAAAAAATGCGCACCGAAAAAAGCGCGATAACCACTGCCAAAATTATCGCCATAACGGTAATATACGGTTGTCGGTCCTTTCGGAAAGCCATTTTTCCACCTCCTAAAAAAGTTTATATTTTTTTAATGAGTTTTCCGATAAAATAAAACGGGATTATAAAAAGTGCGGAATAAACCGCTGACGGTAAGGAATGTAAAAGCAGATACTCAGCACCCTGAAAAGCGCCATTGTTAGCTAAAAAGAACATTCCGCTAATTAAAAAATAGATGCCGTTTGCAACACCCGAAAGGGTAAGAGCCGAGAAAATATTGCGGTTTAGGTATTTCCTTAGCAGTATGCCCGAACAAAGACCTACAAGCAACAGCATTACCGCATTAAAACAGTATGAGCCGCTGGTTACCGCATCGGCAAAAATGCCCGATAATATGCCTGCTGTAAAGCCCCACCATTCGCCGTAATAAAAGGCAACTGTAACTACTGCCGCTACAGACATAACAGGCACGGCATTTCCTATTTTAAGTGAAAAAAACGGGTTAAAGGAGAGAAAGGAAATAATTATGAACAGCCCTATAAAGCAAGCAACTTTTAAATATCCACTGTTTTGTTTATTCATTATTTATCACCGTTTGCAACGCTTAGGTTGCTTTTGCCGTCAAATGAGGTTATAACCATAACCTGCCTTATTTCGCCGATGTTGGCAAAGGGCTCCACCTCGGCATAAAGGGAGGTTGTGTATTTTTCTTGTGAAATATTTGTGATTTTGCCGATTAATATTCCATCGGGGAAAACACCGCTGCCCGAGGTTACTATATAGTCGCCGATAGCCACCAAAGAGGAACGCTGTATGTTATACATACCCGTAAGTCCTTTTTGCGCCAAATCAAGATTACCCTTAACAATGCCGTAATCACGTGAACGGCTATCTATTGCGCCAACAGAAATAGAGGAATCAAGTATGGTTGTAACGCGTGAGGTGGAAATACCAACTTCACTTACATAGCCGACAAGACCCGCATTAGTTATTACGGTATCGTACTGCTTTATGCCGTTTAAGGAGCCGACATCTATAGTAAAGCCGCCCGAAATATCGGTGGAATCACGCGCGATTACCGAAGCGGAGCTGAACTTAAAATCGGGGTTTTTATCTTTTATTTCAAGATAGTCCTTTAAAAATTCGTTTTCGGCTTTCACTGCATCATAATCGGCGATTTTTTTATTTAATTCGTTAATCTCTTCGGCCTGATTTGCGTTTTCAAGTATGATTTTTTCATTATTTTGAAATTTAGCAAAAAAATCTTTAACACCGCCCGCAACATCTGCGCCAAGCTTTTGAAAGGGTGCCGCAATCGCACCGAAAATACTTGATTGGGGCGCAATTAAACCGCCCGCCAGGTTTGCAATTAGCGAGAAAACCACAAGCAGAATAACGGCTGCAAGCGCAATTTTAAATTTTCGGCTTCTAAAAAAGAAACGCATTTTACTTCATCCTTATCTGAATCTTTTACCGCGTTTGAAGGTGTATGTATCAAATCCACCGCCGCCTTCAAGGCGTTTTAGGGTGCCGAGCACTACACAGTCAAGTGGGTTTGCCGCCACTGTTACGGGGGTGCCTGTTTCGTCTGCCACAAGCTGAGCAAAGCCTCGAAGCAGTGCGCCGCCGCCCGTAAGGGTTATGCCGCGGTCAACAATATCTGCTGCAAGCTCGGGCGGAGTTTTTTCAAGTGTTGTGCGAATAGCATCTACTATTTGCGATACGGGGTCGGCCAGTGCTTCTCTAACCTCGGCCGAGGTAATAACAACATTTTTCGGTAGTCCGTCAACCAAGTTTCTACCCTTAATTTCAACGCTTTCTTCGTTTTCGTAAGGCAGTGCCGAGCCGATATCTATTTTGATTTTTTCGGCAGTGCGCTCGCCTATAAGTAGGTTATGCTTTTTACGGATGTAGTTTATGATGGCTTCATCAAAATCATCCCCCGCTATACGAACTGATTGTGCTGTAACAATATCTCCCAAAGATACCACCGCAACCTCACTTGTACCGCCGCCGATATCTACTATCATATTACCCGAAGCGTCTCCCACAGGGAGCCCTGCGCCAACGGCTGCCGCCATCGGTTCTTCCACTAAATCAACCTCGGTAGCACCGGCTAATTTCACGGCATCGTAAACGGCGCGGCTTTCAACCTCGGTAACACCTGCGGGTATGCATATAACAACACGCACACGCGAGAACATATAGCCCTTAAGGGCTTGCTTTATAAATCTTTTAAGCATTGCCGCGGTAACATCAAAGTCGGCAATAACGCCGTCCTTTAATGGACGTACTGCGATAATCGAGCCTGGGGTACGGCCTATCATTTCTTTGGCCTCGGTACCAACGGCACGTACTGCATCGTTGCGTACATCATAAGCCACAACCGATGGCTCACGCATTATAATTCCTTTACCTTTTACACAAACCAAAGTGTTTGCGGTGCCAAGGTCTATGCCGATATCTCTTGTAAACATAGCTTTCTCTCCTAACGTTTCGGTACTACAAAATCAATTGCTCTCTTGAAATTCTTAATTTCTATCTTGTCTGTTCCAACAGCGTGCTCGCCGTCAAGCGTCCAGTCGGTACCGCGACTGCCAAGCACGGTAATTTTATTTGCCTTAAAAAATTTAATTTTTTGATTGTTATATTTGTGGTGCAAAATGCATTCCACAATCTCTTGAAATTCCAATAAATTATCGGGGTTTTCAATCAGCAATATTTCAAACAGGCCGTCATCAAGGTGTATATCGCTTACATTGAGTTTTATCACGCCACCCATCGAAACCGAGTTGGAAATCGAGCCAAAAATATAGTTGCCCTCAATCGTTTTATCATCGACCTTAAATTTAAGATAGGATGGTTTTATAAGCGATAAAGATTTTATACCCTCAAAAAAGTAGGCCGATTGACCGATTGCATTTTTAACATTTTGGGGTGCTGAGTAGGAAGCCGAGGTAAATGCACCAAAGCAAGCGGTGTAGGAGAAATATCTATCTCCAAACAAACCTATATCAAGCGGCTTAACCTCGCCGTTTAATATGTCTTCTGCGGCGGTTTTGGGTACATGTGATATTTTAAGTCCGCTTGACCATTCATTAAGCGTGCCCGATGGAATATAACCGAGTTTAAAACGGTTTTTGTTTTGCATAAGCCCGTTTATAACTTCGTTTAGCGTTCCGTCGCCTCCGCAACAAACAACCGTTTCAAAGCTGTCATCAAGTGTTGCCGCCACGGTTGTTGCGTCCCCTCTTTTAGCCGTTGGATAAACGGTAACCGAGTAGCCGCCGCGGGTAAAAATATCTACTACCGACATAAGCTCATTTTTAATTTTCGCTCTGCCCGATTTTGGGTTAGCGATTAAGAACATTTTTTTATTCATTACAATTTCCTTCGTTTGTGTAATTAATGGGTAGTGTTGCCGTGGCATTAAGCGACATATCGGCAATATTACCGTTTTTATATTCAAAAATTGCTTGCGCGCCCACCATTGCGGCATTGTCGCCACAAAGAGAAAGCGGTGGGAAATATAACTCGTAGTTTCTCTTGTTGCATTCGGCTTCAAACACTTGTCTAAGCTCCGAGTTTGCCGAAACGCCGCCCGCTAAAACAATTTTTTTATATCCTAAATTTTTTGCCGCCAAAAAGGTTTTTGCCTTTAGTATATCGCAAACCTTGGCTCTAAGCGTTGCGGCAAGCACAGGCACATCAATTTCTTCGCCCTTTTGTTTTGCGTTATGCACTGTGTTTACAACGGCGGTTTTAAGCCCCGAAAAACTGAAATCATATTCATTGCCTGTGAGAATCGGTGTCGGCAAAGGATATTTTTTGGTATCGGGTGTGGTGGCGATTTTATCAAGCGTTACACCGCCCGGGTAAGAAAGTCCCATCTGCCTTGCCGCTTTATCAAAGCACTCGCCCGCGGCATCATCGCGAGTTGCACCCAAAATATTAAAACAAGTATAATCTTTAACCTCGGCCAAAACCGTGTTTCCGCCCGAAACCAAAAGGCACAAAAACGGTGGCTCAAGGTTTTTGTGGGCGATATAATTTGCGGCTATATGGGAACGCAAATGATGTACGGGAATAAGCGGTACATCGAGCGACAAAGCCAGCCCCTTTGCAAAGTTAACGCCCACAAGCAGTGCGCCGATAAGACCCGGTGCGTGGGTTACGGCTACGGCATCAATATCGCTGTAGGTAAGTCCTGCGTCCTTTACTGCTTTGTCTACAACCGCGCTTATATTTTCACTGTGTCGGCGCGATGCAATTTCGGGCACAACACCGCCATATTTCTTATGTTCTTCTATTTGAGTATTAACAACGCTTGATAAAACTGTTCTGTCCTCCACTATAGCGGCGGCGGTTTCATCGCACGAAGATTCAATACTTAAAATTTTCATTTTAAAACCTCTTTGTTAAAATTAAAGCATCTTCTGTAGGGTTTGCGTAAAAATTCTTTCTTTGTCCTTCTTTTTTAAATCCGTGCTTTTCATAAAGCTTTATAGCGGCACTGTTGGAAACGCGTACCTCAAGCGTTATAAAGGACAACTTGTTTTTATTTGCAAAGCTTTCGGTGTATTTAAGCAAGGCACTTGCAACACCCATTTTCTTAAATTCAGGGAAAACGGCAATATTTGTGATATAACCCTCATCAAGCACTGTGTCAATGCCGATGTAGCCTGCTATTTCGCCGTTTGTTTCGGCTAAAAAGAACTTTGTTCCGTTTTTTGCCGAGTCCTTTAAAGCGGTGGCACTCCAAGGTGCCGAAAAACAAATTTTTTCAAGCTTTGCCACGGTAGAGGCATCGGTATCATCCATTTTGCTTTCCCGAATGGTTACACTTTTAAAAAGCAAATCTATTTCTTTTATAATTTGCTTTAGGCACTCTTTATAAACCGAAATATCGCCACCGTACGGATCGGCAATGCCATCACCTAAAATAAATAGTTTCTCCCGCGCTACGCCGAGTGTTAAAAGCATATTAAAATGGGAGTGGGACATACAAAAAACCTTATCGGCCCAGTCTACAAGCTCCTTTGTTACGGGGCGGGATGTGTGGGAAGATAAATCAACGCCTATTTCGGCGGCAGCAGCGGCGCTGTTTTTTGATATCGGCTCGCCACACGCGCAAAGCCCCGCGCTTAAAACGCTTATTCCCGATATATTTTTACTTTTAAGGTAGCCCTCGGCCAAGGGCGAGCGGCAGGTGTTACCCGTGCAAATAAATAAAACATTCATAACTAAAAATCAAACCTTGTATTTGGTTTAACCGATACTACCTCTCCGTTAACATCGAAAAACAGTTCGGTGTCAGTGGGGTTTATTATATATGTATCGCCGATTTCGGCTTTGCGCATTGCCGTTACATAGTCGTATATCTCAATGTTAGTGGCGTACCATATATCATCCTTAAAAGCAAGGCGGCGGCACACCAATTCTTCAAAATAGCCCCAACGGTCAGGAATATCAGCCCAGCTTTCTTGGTTGTAGCAATGCATAATATTAAACTCATAGCTGTGGCCGTATATATAAAGACAGGCAAGCTCGGTCTTTGTGGTTAAAAAGTCGGAAATCACCTGTTTGCCGTGTTCATGCAAAAAATAGTGGCCTGTGTGTGTTGGGTCCCATTTTAGAAAATCTTCGGGCAAAGTAAACTCAAAATTACTTGTTGAAATGCGGTTGTAAACAACGCCGCATTCGCGCATAATATCGAGCACGTGCTCGTTCCAGTCGCCACCCGGCGCTACAAAGCCACGCACCTCGTAGCCGAAATTTTCTTCGAGTATTTTCTTGGCTTCAAGAATTTCTTTGCGGCACTCTTCATCACTTAATTTTGGGAGATTTGGGTGGGTTAAAGAGTGGTTCGCTATCTCGTGCCCCTTAAAGCACTCGCGAAGCGCATCCGAATTATCCCAGCTGCATTTGCCGTTATCATTTATCATAAAGCAGGCGTTATCACACTTTCCTGCAATGAAGTTAAAGGTGCATTTAAGACCGTATTTATTAAATAAATTTACAAGTCGTACGTCTTGCGCGGTGCCGTCATCATAACTAAATGTTACGGTTTTGGCTTTTCCGTCTTTATAAAGTTTTTTTACCATTTTAATTACCCCTTTGCATCATACCAGGTTTTGCCGCTGTTCGCATCAACCGTCAGTTTAACCTGCATTTTAGCTGATGCCGCCATTTCTTCCTCTAATATGCGGCAAACATAGTCTTTAATTTCCTCTTTGCACTCAACTATCAGTTCATCGTGCACCTGCAAAATAAGTTTTGCATCTAATTTTTCATTTTTAAGGCGGTTGCGCACCCTTATCATAGCTATTTTTATGATATCGGCGGCGGTGCCCTGTATTGGTGCGTTGCGTGCGGCTCGCTCTCCAAACGCTCTTAACATATGGTTGGAGGAAGCAAGCTCGGGCAAATATCTGCGCCTGCCGAAAAGGGTTGTTACATATCCACAGTTTTTAGCGTTTTCGATAACGTTTTGCATGAACCTATCAACACCCGAATAGGCCGCGAGATACTGTTTTATATACTGGTCGGCTTCCTTACGGGTAACGCCTATATCTTTGGCAAGGGAGAAGGCACCTATGCCGTAAACAATACCGAAATTGACCGCCTTTGCGCGTGAGCGAAGCACGGGCGTTACCATATCTACGGGCAAGCCGAATGCCTTTGCGGCGGCGAGCGTATGGAAATCTTGTCCGCTGTTCATCTCGCTTATCATATTTTTATCGTTTGCCATATGTGCTAAAACACGCAGTTCAATTTGCGAGTAGTCGGCATCGCATAGCGTATAGCCATCATTTGCAATAAAGAATTTGCGAAGAAGCGCACCCTCGGGCGTTCTAACGGGTATGTTTTGCAAATTTGGCTCGAGAGAAGAAATTCTTCCCGTTCTTGTTTCGGTCTGGTTGAAGGTTGAGTGTATTTTACCGTCAAAGCCCAATGCGGCACAAAGACCATCGCAGTATGTCGATTTTAATTTTGCAAGGCGGCGGTACTCAAGCAATAAATTTATGCTCGGGTGCTGGTCGCGCAGTCCCTCTAAAACCTCGGCATTTGTACTGTAGCCGCTTTTGGTTTTCTTGCCTGCGGGCAGTCCCAAATCTTCAAAAAGTGCAACACCCAACTGCTTTGGCGAGTTAAGGTTAAATTTATAACCCACAAGCGTGTAAATTTCCTCTTCAAGAGCCGATATTCTGCTTTCCAACTCTTGTCCGTACTTTTCAATGCCAACGGCATCTATCAAAAAGCCGTCGGTTTCCATTTCGGCCAAAACCACACTTAAGGGTAGCTCTATTTCAGCCAAAAGGTTTAACTGGTTTGTTTTTTCAAGCTCCAAATACAAAGCATCGCAAACCGCACTGTGCGCCGCGGCACTTTCCAAAAACTCATAAGAATCGCCGGCTATTTTGGGCACGTTTACAAAGTATTCTTGTTTAAGCCGTGTTACCGCGTAGGACGAAGCCGACGGGTTGGCAAGATATGCGGCAAGCAAACAGTCAAAAACTATGTTTTTTGGCTCAATGCCGTTATCAAGACAAAGCTTGTATAGATTTTTGTTGTCGTAAACACGCTTTTCGATATTTTCATTTTCCAAAATGCTTTTTATAAGCGAAAAATTGTATTTAAAATCAAGGTCGGCAACAAATTCGCCCGATACAACGCCAAAACGCGACTGCTCAAAATATATATCAGCGTGATTTTCGGCAACAAAGCTATCACTGCTTGCAAGCTTTAAAGTCTTTTCGGTGGGCGGGGCTTCGGTTATAACTGCATCGGCCGACAAACCCATATTTTCGATAAGCTTAAAAAATTCAAGCCGTGCCATAAGCGATACTAATTTATCAGTTTGTCTATCGTTTGGCACATAGTCCGAAACTTCCTTAATATCGGGCACCTCGCGAAAAATGGTGCCAAGCTCACGGCTTAAAAACGCCATATCGCGTCCTGCCGCCAATTTGCCCCGTACCGAATCTTTGATATCGAGCGCATCAAGGTTTTCGTAGATATAATCAATATTTTGGAAGCTTTTGATAAGCTCGGTGGCTGTTTTTTCGCCAACGCCCGCAACACCGGGGATGTTATCGGAAGAGTCGCCCATAAGTGCTTTAAGCTCAATTAACTGCTTTGGTGTGATGCCGTACTTGTCCTTTACGGCGGTGGTGGTGTAGTCGGTAAGCTCGGGATGTCCGCCCTTGGTGGCTGTCAGCAAAACGCGGGTGCTTTCGGACACTAACTGTAAAGAGTCGCGGTCGCCCGTTGCAATAACACACTCGTTGTTTGTTTGCTCGGCTTTGAGGGATAAAGTGCCTAAAATATCATCGGCCTCATAACCCGGCTTTTCTATACAGTGGTAGCCCATAAGGGTTAACCACTCTTTAAGAATCGGCATTTGCGAGCGCAGCTCCTCAGGCATACCTTTTCGGCCTGCCTTATACTCGGTAAATTTCTCGTGGCGGAAGGTGGGATGATGCACATCAAAAGCCACCGCGACAGCATCGGGGTGTTCCTTTTCAATCAGGCGGTTTAAAATGTTTATAAACCCGTATATACCGTTTGTATACTGCCCGTCCTTTGTGGTTAAAAGCTTTATGCCGTAAAAGGCGCGGTTCACTATACTGTTTCCGTCAAGAGCCAAAAGTTTCATACTTTTCTCCCAAAAAATTAATATATATTTATACAGAATATATTATAACAAATTTATAGCGATTTGTCATCATAATATTTAAAAAATTTGACAAGTTAAATTTATAATTATATAATTAGCGTATGAAGATAGGAAATATTGAAATTGAGGGTTATGCCGCATTAGCACCCATGGCGGGTGTAGCAGACAGAGCAATGCGGGAAATATGCAGAAAATTTGGGGCCGCTTATACAGTCGGAGAACTCACAAGCAGTAAGGGTGTGAGCTTGGGCGACAAAAAGTCGGGCTCTTATCTTGTTTGCCACTCGGCCGAAAAACCTATGGCTTCGCAGCTTTTTGGCAGTGAGCCCGCCGTTATGGCCGAGGCCGCACGGGTTGCGGTCCAATATGACCCAACGTTTCTTGATATTAATATGGGCTGTCCCGCCCCAAAGGTTGCGGGAAACGGTGGCGGCAGTGCACTGCTTCGCGATCCCGTTTTAGTGGAAAAAATAGTGGCGGCGGTGGTTTATGCCGTTGATATACCCGTAACTGTAAAAATTCGCACAGGTTGGGACAGCAGTAGCATAAACGCCGTAGAAATTGCCAAACGAGCCGAAGCGGCAGGCGCCGCGGCCATCACTGTGCACGGCAGAACAAGGCAGCAGATGTATGCCCCCGGTATTGATTATAAAACGATATATGAAGTAAAGCGTGCCGTTAACATCCCCGTTATTGCAAACGGAGATGTGCGCGATGGCGAAAGTGCAAAATATATGTATGAAAGTACAGGTGCCGATTTTGTTATGGTCGGCAGGGCGGCTATGGGTAATCCGTTTGTGTTCGAACAAATTAACGCCTATATGGAAAAGGGCATAGTCTTGCCCGAGCCAACAATAGAGCAGCGGCTTTCGGTAATGAAAGAACACATTGACCTTATGCTGCAGTATAAGAGTGAGCGCACCGCGCTTATGGAGTCGCGCAAGCATACTGCGTGGTATATAAAGGGCATACGGGGCGCGGCAAAAATCCGCAAAATGTGCGGTGAGATAGAAAAAGCGGAAGATATCCAGCGTATTGCCGAAATGATACTTGCCGAAAACCGAAATGTGTGATAAAATAATTAGGTTAAAAATCTCGTGAGAGGAAGCGTAAATAAATGTCAGGACATTCTAAATGGAATAATATTAAGCGTAAAAAGGAAAAAACCGATGCCGCAAAGGCAAAGATTTTTACCAAAATCGGTAGAGAAATTGCCGTTATAGTAAAACAGGGCGGTCCAAACCCTGCCGAAAACAGCAAATTAAAGGATGCTATCGCAAAAGCCAAAGCGGCTAACGTGCCTAACGATAATATCGAGAGAATTATCAAAAAAGCGGCGGGCGAGGGCGATGCCACAAACTATGAAGAATTGGTATATGAGGGCTACGGACCAAACGGTGTTGCCGTTATAGTTGAAACCCTTACCGATAACCGCAACAGAACTGCGGGAGAAATGCGCCACTATTTTGATAAATGCGGTGGAAACCTTGGTCAGTCGGGCTCGGTTATGTTTATGTTTGACCGCCGCGGCCAGATAGTTATCGAGGCTGAGGGCTTGGATGAGGACACCGTTATGGAGGATGCGCTCGAGTCGGGTGCTTCGGATTTCGATTTTGATGGCGATGTATTCACAATTGATACCGAACCCAACGATATGGGTGCTGTGCGCGATGCCTTGGAAGAGAAGGGCTATAAATTCTTATCGGCCGAGGTAGCCTACATTCCGCAAACCTTAACCGCTATTGATGATGAAGAATTAGCGGCAAAGATGGAAAAGCTTATAGATATGCTTGAAGAGAACGATGACGTTCAGGAAATTTGGCATAACTGGGACATTCCCGAGGAATAATATATAGTAAATTATCCCGACAAGGTAACTTGTCGGGACTTTTTTAAGAGGAGGAAAAATGGAAGCCAAAAAACACGCAAAAACAGTAAAGCTAATCGGCATAATATTGCTTATATCACTCGCTTTATCGGCGGTTTATTCTTTTATACGGCTGATAGCCGCACCCACAGAAATTTTACAGGGTGCTCCTTATCAAAAGGTAAAAAGCGACTACCTTTTGATGTTAACACAATGCCTTTTGGGGCTTTTGGTTATGATGTTGCCAACCTTCGTTTCGAAAAAATGGAAAATAGTGGTTCCAAACACAATAGTTATACTTTATTATGTGTTCCTTTACTGCGCTATTTATCTTGGCGAAGTCAGAAATTTTTATCATCTTATTCCGTTCTGGGATGATATTCTCCACGCATTTTCAGGAGCAATGCTCGGAGCCCTTGGTTTTATTCTTGTAGATTTGCTTAATAAAAACAAAAAAGTGAGCGTAAGTTTAAGCCCGTTTTTTATATCGGTGTTTGCTTTTTGTTTTGCCGTGTCTCTGGGTTGTATATGGGAGGTTTACGAGTTTACACTTGATAGCATATTAGGACTTAATATGCAAAAGCACACATCGAGCAACGGTATGGCGCTTGTTGGAAACGCGGCACTGTTTGATACTATGAAAGACATTATAATTGATGCCGCGGCGGCTTTTGTAGTTTCTTTTATCGGCTACTTTGCAAGTAAAAAACAAAAAATAATTAAACCGCTTGATTAAAAATCAAGCGGTTTGTTGTTTTGAGGACCATTTTTATATACTCATAAGCACCAAAGAAATGACACCTACAATAATGCTTATAATTTGGCTTTTCTTTAATTTGTCCTTGAAAATCAATACACCCGCAAGGGTGGAGGTTATGAGGTTTCCGCCGTAAAAGGACGGGAAGAGCAGTGTGCCGTCAATGGTAGAAACGGCCTTTGTGTTGATATACTGGAAAACACCTAAAACAATACCCGCGCTAAGCGCAAAAAGTATTATAGTGTGTGTGATTTTAAAACTAAGCGCCGTGCTTTTTGTTTTTAAAACAAAATACATTATAACCGAGAAAACCGCCGCCGCTAAATATGACCAAGCAACAAAACCACCGCTGTCGCTCACATATTCGGTTTTGCTGAATACTTTTTGCCAAATTGTGGATGACCCGTTTGCCAACATTGCCAGCAGCGCAAACAAAAACCACTTTTTATATTCTTTTGCTTTCTCTTTATAATCAACACCCAAAGTGAGAGCGATTAAGCAAAGAATTATGCCGAGTAGTCTCAGTGGGGTAATCTTTTCGCCGTACGCAAAAGCCGAGAAGGTTGTGGGTATTATCATACTTAAATTTACCATAAGTATTGTGAGGGATACATTGCCGCACGCCATGGCCTTTATATAAAATAACTGGTATAAAAAAGATCCCAGTCCGAATACTGTGCCGAAAAGTATTAATATTATATTACAGCCTACGGCATCCTTTATAAACAGCAATGAAGAAAATATAAATATAAGTCCGTTAAAGAATATTCCATCGGTTGTGTTTTTAACATTTTTCTTAGCAAAAGCACTTTGTAGCGTTGCTTTTAGAGTGGCAAGAATACATAGTGCTAAAACCATTATAAAAATATGCATTTAATCACCAACAGTAAGTATAATTGAAATTTCCTTGATTTTCAATAAAAAAGTGCGCTTCACGGACAGTGAAGCGCACTAATAATATGCAATATATTTAACTATTCTTCTACCGCAAATACAACACCATCAATTTGGAGAAAATCTTCGGGTATAACCTCAAAGTGTTGGTTGAGCATTATATTAAGTCCCACATAGCCGTCTATGTTGCTTTTGGAGGGCACAACAACGGGGTTGTTTGGCACTGTGATTTTGTCCTTTACCGCATCTAAAATTTCGTTAACTCGTTTTACATCGTTAATTTCAAGATACAGTATTTGTGCTTTGTTGCGCTTGTCTTTTTCGAGGCGAATAAAGGTAGTAATAACGATAAAGAACAGTGCCGCGCCAATGAGTGCGCCCGAGTAAAAGCCGTAACCGAGGGCGATACCTAAAGTGGCGGTGGTCCATACGCCAGCCGCCGTTGTAAGACCGGTTACTATGTTGCCGTTTTTAAGGATAATCATACCCGCGCCCAAAAAACCGACACCCGATATAACCTGCGCGGCAATACGCAAAACATCGCCGCCGCCAAAGGTTTGGTTTACAAATATACCTGTCATAGCCGTAACGGCCGAGCCGATGCAAACTATGATGTGCGTTCTCATACCTGCCGCACGTCCGTGGCGACCACGCTCATAACCGATGAGTGCGCCAATCACAACCGCTAAAACCAAGCGGAATAAAACCTGATATACTGTCATTGCTATTTCTCCTTTAAGATTTTTCTTTTTAGTCTACATATACCACAAATCAGCTTTACCTGTGGAAATGGCTACCGCACCGCTTGAAAGCGCGGTGGTTACCTCTTGCTTTGTTTCAACAAGACCGCCCGCAATTACGGGAATATCGCCCGTGGCTATGCGGCTTATAACCTTGCCGATAACACCCGGCATAATTTCAATTAAATCGGGGCGGGAGTTGCCAAGCAGCTCGCCTCGGTTATCGAAGCCGTGGGTGTCAAACACAAAGAAACGCTGAACGGTTAAAAGCCCAATTTCTTTGGCAAAACGGATGAGCTGTCCGCGGGTGCTGATTATACCGTCAACCCCACAAGCGTTAAGATATTCTATGCCGACTCTATCCTTGCCTATGCCTTCGGCCAAGTCAATATGTATAAATATTTTTTTGCCCGCCTTATGTGCATCATCTATGCACTGTTTAACGGTGGGCAAATATGCTTTCATATGGAAAATAATCTCTACGGGGGAAGATAAAACCTCTTGCCAGTTTTGCTTTTCAACCGCGGCAATAATCGGGCCGCGCTCAATACAATCCTTTAGTTCAGCCAAAGTCACGGTGCTTACCTCCGATTTAAAAAAATAAAAAGAAGACACAAGAACACCTCTATATTATAAAAGTGCTCTTTGCATCTCCAAACTCTGCTTGTATGTATTTTATACTAAATATATATAAAAGTCAAGCACTATAATACTATTAGTTTTTTATCACTTTTGGTAATATTTTCACATCCGTCCTTCGTTACAACAACCATATCTTCTATTCTAACGCCGAATTTATTTTCAAGATATATGCCGGGCTCAACCGTTATTACGGTGTTTTCTTGCAAGAAGGATGTATCACGCGTGTTAAATGCAGGGCTTTCGTGTATTTCTATGCCTACTGAGTGGCCAAGGCCGTGGCCGAATGTGCCCGAATATTCTTTTTCGATAATATCGCGTGCTATTTTATCAATATCACAGCAAACTGCCCCCGCTTTGATTTTCTCTATTGCCGCAAGCTGTGCTTTAAGTACAGTGTTATAAACTGCTTTTTGCTCATCAGCTACACTACCTACCGCCACAGTTCTTGTCATATCACTGCGGTAGCCACAAATAACCCCGCCAAAATCCATAGTTACAAAATCGCCTTTTTCAATGCGCTTTTCGGTGGGTACGCCGTGCGGCAAGGATGTGTTCTTGCCCGAAACCACGATAAAATCAAAGGCAACACCCTCACTGCCGTTTTTTCGCATAAAAAATTCCATATCAAGCATAATTTCTTTTTCGGTGCGGCCCGCTTCAATGCGCGGTAAAATGTAGTTAAAGGTTTCATCCGTCAGTTTTTGTGCTTTTTTTATAAGGGCTATTTCCCGTTCGTTTTTAACCGAGCGCATATCGGTTAGTTTTTTGGAAACTATACCCGAATTTGAAATTTCGGCATTAAGGTTTTGCTTTAATGTAAAAAATTTATCTACATTTACAAAATCGGTTTCGGTAAGAATTTCGGTAATACTGCCGACCTTTAATATTTCGTTGATTTGACCGTACAAATTTTTGCTGTCCAAAACGCGTATGGCGGAGGCTTTTTTTGCCGCTTCAAGATAGCGGAAATCGGTAAAAAACACCGCATCGTTTTTGGTTATTAGTATAACCCCCGCATCCGTTTCAAAACCGCTTAAATAAAAGCGGTTGGCTTGGGAGAAAATCAGCGCCGCGGTGGTGCTGCTTAGCATTTCTTGTATTTTTTTAACCGATTCGTTCATATTATTATCACCTATTAAAATTTTTGGGGGATTTTATGAGAATTTTTGATTTACACTGCGATACCTTGTCCGCCGTGGCAAATGGCTACACAACAGTAGAAAAGAGCATGGAAAACTTAAAAAAAGGTAATATCAAAGCACAATGCTTTGCGGCTTTTAGTAAAAGCAACACCGAAAATGCGGAATTTTTAAAACAGTCAGAAATTTTTAAGGAGTTTGAAAAAAGCAGCGATTTCAAGGCCATTTTAACCGCCGAAAACATAGGTTTTACCAAAGGGGAAATAAGCGAAATTGAAAAATTAAAAAATGTTGGTGTCAAGGCGGTCTCGCTTACTCATAACACCGAAAATAAACTCGCATACCCTAACAGTCCTAACCGCGATATTCACTTAAAAGGGTTAAAGCCAGCAGGGGTTACCGCCGTAGAATATATGGATAGTGTCGGTATAACGCTTGATGTTTCGCATCTCAATATGGGCGGTTTTTACGATGCTTCCCGTATATGCCGCCGCCCAATAATAGCAACGCACAGTTGTTGCAATGCGATATACCCACATTCGCGAAATTTATACGATTCACAGCTTCGTATCATCGCTCGCGGCGGCGGAATAATAGGTGTTTGCTTTTATTCTCGCTTTTTAAACGGCACCGACAGTATGTCGGCTGAGGATGTTGTGCGCACGGCACGGCATATAGCAAATATTGCGGGCATAGATTCCGTGGCCTTAGGCTCCGATTTTGACGGTATGGAAAACAAAAACGGTTTAAACAGTAGTGCCGATTTTGTGCACTTGATAGACAGTTTAAACCGTTATTTTACAGCTGCCGAATGTGATAAAATTTGTTATAAAAACGCCGAGCGCATTTTTACTTGTTAGGCGTAACCTTTGAAATTTCGGCTTGCTTAAGCTCAATATATTCTTCGAGGCAAAGCCCGAGCTCGTGCATTTCGGTTGCGGCGTCTCTACCGACAAAGCGGAAGTGCCACGGCTCGTAAATAATGCCTGTAACATCCTTTTTATCCGCGGGGTAGCGGAGAATAAAACCGAAGCGGTAGCAGTTTTCGGCAAGCCACTTGGCTTCGGGCTTTTCGGCAAAGGAAACGTCTGCCGCAGGGATGTTGTGCATATCACAGCAAAGCCCCGATTGGTGCTCGCTCGTACCAGGTTTTGTTGAGAATGTTAAAACGTACTTTTCGCACTCTTCACGTGTGGCAAATTTGTGCTGATGTTGTTCACAGTATAGATTAAAAAGATAATTTTGATAAGAATATGAGCGGTAAGCACTCGTAACAGTTACATCACGAACGCCGTTTTTAGCGCCCTCGCTCAGAAATGCCTGTAAAGATTTTGCGGCCGTCTCTCGCATTTTTTGTGTTGCTCGGCCGTCATCTCGCGTGTGTCCGCAGTCGATTAAATCGGCGGGCTCGTAGTCGCTCGACAGCGTATGTGTCGGGTTTACAAGAAATACATATTCGTATTTTTCGGTGGGCTCTATATACTGTAAATATGGCTCTATATCAATATCGTATTCCTTGCCCACGCGTTCTTCATAGGATTGCTCTGGCACACTCGGTACCGATGAATTCTCCCCCGAAGAAGACGGGTTAGATACGGGCGGTGTATCATTGTTCGGTTTTTCCTCACTACAACCCTTTATCAGCACAATGCTAAGGGCTATAACTGCAACCAAAAAAAGCGCAATAATAACCGAGCCATAATTTTTTTGTCTTTTTCTTTTTTTGTATCTCGTTTCCATTTATATCACCGTCAAAAATTATACAATAATATTTTTTATTTTACAAGGACTGTCTTTAAAATGCATCCTGTAATTGTTGTACCATCAGGTTGTTCCCGAGAGCCATCAACGTGCAAAACATAAACTGCACAAATTTCTCCATCGATTAAGCCGAGAATACATTCTTGGTCTGTGAATTTATCACCCTTTTCAAAAATGCGTTCACGGATTTCCAATTCGGTTTTGTGGTTTTTTAGCAGGTCAGCACGCTTTGATTGTTCAGCACCCAAGTTCTGAATTTCTTCGGTAGTTAATACCTTATCAAAAATCTGTTCGGGTTCTCCGCTGATTTCGGTTATCTCCAAAAGGTCATATTCGGTTTTTTCAGAAGTGCCGCAGGCTGTGAGCAATAGCAGCAAAACCAAAAGAACGGATACGATAGCAAATTGTTTATTTTTCATAACGGCACCTCCTTCTAAAATTTCTACAATAATTATAGCATATTACTTGTATGATGTCAAAAAATATGGTAACATAAATAGGCAAAAAAGTTCAAAAAAACGGAGTGTATTATGGATTACGCAAAACAAATAGCCGAGCAGTTCGGCACTAAGGAAATTTATATAAAAAATATTATAGATTTGCTGGATGAAGGCAACACAATTCCCTTTATCGCACGGTACAGAAAAGAAATGCACGGAACTATGGATGACCAAAAAATCCGTGAAATTTCGGATAGACTTAAGTATCTTCGTGGACTTGACGAGCGGCGCGAGGAGGTAAAAAATCTTATAACCGAGCAAGGCAATATGACTGATGAAATTTTAGCCGCGCTCGATAAAGCCACTGTGCTTGCCGAGATTGAGGACATCTACCGCCCGTTCAGGCCAAAACGCAAAACAAGGGCATCGGTAGCTAAGGAAAAAGGTCTTGAACCGTTGGCAAATGAAATTCTTGAGAATCAAAACGGAGAATTTGACTTAACCGCCGTGGCCTCACAGTATATCGATGCCGAAAAGGGCGTTAATACAGCGGAGGATGCAATCGCGGGCGCTATGGACATAATAGCCGAAAATGTATCTGATAACGCTGACGTTCGCCGCCGTGTTCGAAACATTATTCGTTTAAACGGCTTTTTGTGTTCTACTGCCGCAAAGGATGCACCGATAAGCGTATACGAAATGTATTATACCTACCGCGAGCCGATAACGCGCGTTGCGGGACACCGCGTGCTTGCCATTAACCGCGGCGAAAAGGAAGAGTTTTTGAAGGTCGGCATTGAAATCGAAAACGATAAGCCGATGAATGTGATTTTCTCCCTTTTTGTCAAAGGCGATAACGACTGCGCCGAGTGTGTTAAAAACGCTTGCCTTGATGCATACACCCGCCTTGTTTTCCCATCAATTGAAAGGGAAATAAGAAATGAGCTTACAGACACCGCCTCTACTGCCGCTATTAAGGTTTTTGGCGTGAATTTACGCCAGTTACTTATGCAGCCACCTATAAAGAACAAGGTAACAATTGGTCTTGACCCAGGGTATCGTACAGGCTGTAAGGTGGCTGTGGTTGACGGCAACGGCAAAGTACTTGATACCGCCGTTATTTACCCCACACATTCCGAAACGCAAATAGAAAAATCAAAGGCGGTTTTAACCGATTTAATAAAGAAACATAACGTAGATATAATCGCTATCGGCAACGGCACCGCATCTAAAGAAACCGAGATGTTTACAGTTGAGGTTATCAGTAAACTCGATAAAAAAATATCTTATATGGTGGTAAACGAGGCGGGAGCGAGTGTGTATTCGGCATCGCCCCTTGCCGCCGCCGAAATGCCCGATTTTGATTTGACACTGAGAAGTGCCGTATCAATAGCCCGCCGTTTGCAAGACCCATTGGCTGAGCTTGTAAAAATTGAGCCGAAGGCAATAGGTGTTGGCCAATATCAGCACGATATGCCCAAAAAAGAGCTCGAAGAGGCACTTGACGGCGTTGTTGAAGCGTGTGTTAATAATGTTGGTGCCGACCTTAACAGTGCATCAGCCGCGCTTTTATCGCATATAGCGGGACTGTCCGCCACTGTTTGTAAAAACATTGTGGCTTACAGAGAAGAAAACGGAAGCTTTGAAGCGATTAATGAGCTTAAAAAGGTATCAAAATTAGGACCAAAAGCGTACGAGCAATGCGCGGGCTTTTTGCGTATTGCAAACGCCAAAAACCCGCTTGATAATACGGGTGTTCATCCCGAGTCTTACGCGGCGGCAACTAAGCTGCTTAACCAATTCGGTTATACGCTGGATGATGTTAAAAACCGTAATATTGGGGAATTGGACGTGCATATCGAAAAGGTGGGCGCCGAGATTTTGGCTCAAAAAATAGGTATTGGTGTACCAACCTTGCTTGATATTGCTAAAGAGCTTGCAAAACCCGGTCGCGACCCGAGGGAAGAGTTACCACCGCCGCTTCTTCGCACCGATGTTATGAGTTTAGAGGACTTGAAGGTTGGTATGGAGCTAAAAGGTACTGTGCGAAATGTTATAGATTTCGGCGCATTTATAGATATCGGTGTCCATCAAGATGGGCTTGTGCACATATCGCAGATTTGCGATAAATTTATTCGCCACCCGGGCGAAGTGCTATCGGTCGGCGATGTTGTTAAGGTAAAGGTAATAGGTGTAGACACCGCCAAAAACAGAATTTCGCTTACAATGAAAGGTATTAACTAAGTATTTAAGATGATAAAAAGCAGTTTAAAAAATAATTTAATAGGCGACAGTGCGTTTTACCGCCGTGTTATAACCATTGTTTTGCCGATAATTATACAAAACACCATAACCAATGTTGTGAGCTTGCTTGATAACGTTATGGTGGGTAGAGTCGGCACGCTGGAAATGTCGGCAGTAGCGATAGTTAACCAGCTTTTGTTTGTTTATAATTTGTGTATTTTCGGCGGACTTTCGGGCGCGGGTATATTCTCAACCCAGTTTGCAGGTGCTAAAGATGATGATGGTGTGCGCCATTGCTTTAGGATAAAGCTAATAATCGCCGCCGCTATGTTTTGCTTGGCGCTTATAGTGTTTTTTGGCTTTTCGCGGCAGCTTATAGGTGTTTATTTAGCGTCAGATACAGCCCCCGAAGTTGCAAATATAACCGTTTCCCACGCCGAAAACTATTTAAAAATAATGCTTATAGGTCTTTTGCCGTTTGCACTCTCCCAAGTGTATTCAAGCACACTAAGAGAGCTTGGCGAAACAAAGCTGCCTATGTTATCGAGTGTTGCGGCAATTTTAGTGAATCTTGCATTTAACTGGTTGCTGATTTTCGGTAAACTCGGCTTCCCGCGACTTGGCGTTGTGGGTGCGGCGGTGGCTACGGTAATGTCGAGATTTGTCGAGCTTATAATAATAGTTATAGCAACGCATAAACGCAAAAAAGAGTTTACATTTATAAACGGAATTTACAAAAGTATATATATTCCAAAATCACTTGCAAAGGATGTTTTCAAAAGGGGCACGCCACTGCTCGTTAATGAGTTTTTGTGGTCGGCAGGTATGGCGATACTTTTGCAGTGCTACTCGGTAAGGGGTTTGCAGGTTGTAGCTGCGGCAAATATTGCATCTAACGTAAACAACCTTTTTAACGTTGTGTTTATATCAATGGGCAATGCCATTGCAATTATGGTGGGGCAGTATCTCGGCGCAAACGAGATAGAAAGGGCCAAGCAAACCGTTTGGCGTTTAATTGCCTTAACGGTTACATCGTGCGTGGTAATCGGCGGCATAATGGCGGCGTTTTCCTATGCCATTCCCTTTATTTATAAAACTGAGCCCGAGGTGCGAGTGTTGGCGACAAAATTCTTGCTGATTTTTGCGGTCTTTATGCCGATTTATGCCTTTGCACACGCCTGTTATTTTACCATCCGCTCGGGCGGTAAAACGGGAATCACCTTTGTATTTGACAGTGCATTTACTTGGGGCATTTGTGTGCCCACTGCATTTATACTTGCAAACTATACGTCTATGCCGATAGTACCGCTTTATTTCACAGTTCAAGCCATTGAATTTTTAAAATGTATTGCGGGCTTTATACTTATCAAAAAGGGCGTATGGATAAATAACATAATTGGAAAGGGAAAAGATGATTAAAAGGTTTTTATGTATTCTTCTTTGCGCTTTATTTGTGTTTTGCCCACTTGTGTGTGCCACCGAAAGCAACGAAATTAAAAACCCCGTTTTTGAAACAAAACCGGGAAAGGACTACACAGCGTATTACATAATAGCCGCAGCGGCAGGGGTAGTTGTTATATTGGTGCTTTTAATCATATTAAAAAAAAGAAAGTCGACTAAATAGTCGACTTTCTTTTTTTACCATATAACCTTCGAGTCAATTTCTTCTTGTACTTTGGCAATATACTCATCAAGTGTCATACTGCCAAGGTCGCCGTTTTCGCCGCGGCGGCGAACCGACAGCGTTCCGTTTTCTACCTCATTATCGCCGATGATCAGCATATACGGAATTTTATTTAAGCGTGATTCGCGTATTTTATAACCGATTTTCTCGTTTCTGTCATCAAGCTCTATACGCATACCGAGACTTTCAAGTTTCTTTTTAACGTCATACGCATAGTCAAGGTGGCGGTCGGCAATGGGCAGGATGTTAACCTGCACGGGAGCGAGCCACACGGGGAAAGCACCTGCGTATTTTTCAATGAGCAAAGCGAGGGTTCTTTCATAGCAACCGATAGACGTGCGGTGGATGATGTAGGGGTTTTTCTTCACGCCATCGCGGTCGGTATATTCCATACCGAATTTTTCGGCAAGCATCTGGTCGATTTGGATGGTAATGAGGGTATCTTCCTTGCCGTGAACGTTCTTGATTTGAATATCAAGCTTCGGTCCGTAGAAGGCTGCCTCGCCAACGCCGATTTTGTAGGGAATTTCGAGGTGGTCGAGAATCTTTGCCATAACACCCTGTGCTTCATCCCATTGCTCTACTGTGCCGATATATTTTTCCTTATCATCGGGGTCCCACTGTGAGAAGCGGTATGATACATCCTCATAAAGCCCGAGGGTTTTAAGCATAAAGGTTGTAAGTTCAAGACAAGCTTTAAACTCATCCTCCAACTGTTCGGGGGTGCACATTAAGTGGCCCTCGGAAATTGTAAACTGGCGAACGCGAATCAGTCCGTGCATTTCGCCGCTGTCCTCATTTCTGAAAAGGGTTGAGGTTTCATCGTATCTTAGCGGTAAATCTCTATACGAGCGCGGGCGGTTTAGATATGCTTGATATTGGAACGGGCAGGTCATAGGACGAAGGGCAAAACATTCTTTGCTGTCATCCGTTGGGTCGCCCATTACAAACATACCGTCTAAATAATGGTCCCAGTGTCCCGAAATTTTATAAAGGTCGCTCTTTGCCATAAGCGGCGTTTTGGTTAATTGCCAACCGCGGCGTGCCTCTTCATCCTCTACAAAACGTTGCAAAAGCTGAATAATTTTAGCACCCTTTGGTAAGAGTATCGGCAAACCTTGACCGATAAAATCACAGGTGGTAAAAAGCTCTAACTCGCGGCCCAATTTATTGTGGTCGCGTTTTTTGGCTTCTTCTATCTCATGTAGGCGTTCTTCGAGCGCGGCGGCTTTAGGATATGCAGTACCATAAATACGGCAAAGCATTTTATTATTAGAGTTACCGCGCCAATAAGCACCCGTGGCACTGGTGAGTTTGAACGCCTTTACAGCGCCTGTTGACATTAAATGTGCGCCTGCACAAAGGTCAACAAACTCGCCTTGTGAATAGATAGAAATTTCGGCATTCTCCGGTAAATCTTCAATAAGCTCTACCTTATAATCTTCGCCTTTTTCCTTAAATAACGCTATAGCATCCGCACGAGCCATCACGCTTTTTTCGAGTTTTATGTCCTCTTTAACGATTTTTTTCATTTCATCCTCGATTTTTGTAAGGTCATCGGGGGTGAATTTTATATCGGTATCGATATCGTAGTAAAAACCGTCGTCTACTGCGGGGCCGATAGCAAGCTTTACACTCGGATAAAGGCGCTTTACGGCTTGCGCCAATATATGCGATGCGGTGTGGCGGAAGGTCCAACGACCATACTCATCCTCAAAGGTTAAAATTTGCACGTTATCGCCATCATTTAAAACAGTTCGCAAATCTTTGTTTTCGCCATTAATCACTGCCGCACAAGCGGTTTTATACATACCGCCGCCAAGTGATTTAACAGCATCAAACACACTCATATTTTCTTCAAACTGTTTTTCGTTTCCGTTAAAAATAACATTAATCATATTATCTTCTCCTTAAAAAATAAAAACTCCGTCCCAGAATACTGGGACGAAGTGATAAAATACTCCGCGGTTCCACCCGAATTGCGTAAAAATTTACGCCGCTTAAAATTCTTTAACGCAGAATATACGACTTGGTTGCTACCCCAAGCACTCAAAGGTGGTTTTCACACATTACTTTTCTTTAACGCTCGCACCATACACGTTATTCTCTTAAAAGAAAATGTAAAGGCTACTGTCCTTTTCATCGTTTTTCCTTAATTATATTATACCAAAAATCGCGCGATGTCAATAATTTTGTATTTTTAAAACAAAATACGGCAATAATAGGTGAGAAGTGAAATGATTGGAGGAAACTATATGAAAAAAATATTATCGGTTTTTATTTCTCTTCTATTAATAGCAACTCTTTTTGCAGGATGCGGTAAAACAAAAGCGGGCAGGGTTTATTACCTTAATTTCAAGCCTGAGCAGGATGCCGCATGGCAAGCATTAGCCAAAAAGTATACTGCAGATACGGGTGTTGAAGTAAAGGTAGTAACTGCGGCGGCGGGAACCTACGAGCAAACACTTACCGCCGAAATCGACAAAAAGGATGCGCCCACACTCTTCCAAATAAGCGGCGTTTTAGCGCTTGAATCTTGGGGAGACTATTGCTCGGATTTAATGGGCACCGAGGTTTACAAACAACTTAAAAGTGATGAGTTTGCGCTCAAAAAAGGTAGCAAGGTATATGGTGTAGGATACGTTTACGAGGGCTACGGAATTATTGTTAACAAAAAGTTGCTCAAAAAAGCGGGCTACGAGATGGATGATATTGAGAATTACGAAGAACTCAAGGCCGTGGCCGAAGATATAACCAAACGCAAAAATCAGCTCGGTTTTTCGGCATTTACCTCGCCCGGACTTGATACCTCATCAAGCTGGCGTTTTTCGGGCCACCTTGCAAACATTCCGCTTTATTATGAGTTTAAAGAGGGCAATATAACTGCACAACCCGAAAAAATTGTCGGCACCTATGTATCGGCATTTAAAAACATTTGGGATTTGTATATTAAAAATTCCGCTACCGACCCCGCAACGCTCACTGCCGTAACAAACGACCAAGCAACTGCCGAGTTTACAAACGAAAAAGCAGTATTCCATCAAAACGGCACCTGGGCTTATTCCGATGTTAAATCAATAGGCGATGATAATTTAGGCTTCATCCCTATTTATTCGGGCATCGATGATGAAAAGCAGGGCTTCGCTGCGGGCACTGAAAACTATTGGGCAGTAAACATCAATGCAACCGAGGCCGACCGTATGGCAACTCTCGACTTTTTGGAATGGGTTGTAACAAGTGATGTAGGCACAACGGCTCTTGCTGAAAATATGGGCTTTGCCGCACCCTTTAAAAAGGCAAAACCCGTTAATAACAAGCTTAGCAATATAATTGATGAATCGATTGATGACGATAAATACAATGTCGCTTGGGTGTTTGGACTTACCCCAAATGTTGATGTATGGCGCTCTGATTTAGTTTCGGCTTTGGCCTCCTACTCGGCAGGCAAAGCTGACTGGAACGATGTTAAAAAAGCATTTGTTGAGGGCTGGGAAAAGAATTATCAAGCATCAAAACGATAAACGGCGCGGCTTATGCCGCGTTACATAAATTTTAAGGAGATAGAAAAATGGCTAAAAAACGGTACAACAACACCGAAATTGCAAATAAAAGTCAGCGCCGTGCTGTGAGAAAATATTGGCCTGTATTTCTTTTACCCACGGTTTTAGCGTTTATAATCGGTTTTATATGGCCGTTTTTTCAGGGTATATATTTATCATTTTTTAGATTTAAAACTCTCAGCAACACAACCTTTACGGGCTTTAAAAACTATATATCGGCCTTTTCTGACCCGTCATTCCTGCGCTCATTTTGGTTTACCTCGGCATTTACTGTGGTATCGGTTTTGCTAATTAACCTTATTGCCTTTTTTATAGCATTGGCACTAACTCGCAAAATACGCGGCGCTACGCTTTTCCGCACGGTATTTTTTATGCCGAATCTTATAGGCGGCATTGTGCTCGGCTATATATGGAAGCTGATTTTAAACGGCGTTATCATACGCCTTTTTAATTCAACCTTGGCACTAAACGCAACCTTTGGCTTTTGGGGACTTATAATTTTAATGTGCTGGCAGCAAATAGGTTATATGATGATAATTTATATAGCAGGGCTTCAAAATGTGCCCACCGAGTATTTAGAGGCCGCTTCTATTGACGGCGCGGACTCTTTACAAATATTGCGGCACATAACCCTGCCCGTTATTATGCCCTCTATTACAATATGCACATTTTTAACGCTTACAAATTCCTTTAAGCTATTCGACCAGAACTTAGCGTTAACGGCGGGCGAGCCCGCCCACGCAACCGAAATGCTGGCACTTAATATCTACAAATCGTTTTACGAAAGCACAACCAATATGGGTGTAGGTCAAGCAAAGGCGGTAATTTTCTTTATAGTGGTGGTAGTTATCGCATTAACTCAGCTATATCTCACATCCGGAAAAGAGGCAAACGCATGAAAATAAAAAAGCATACTTTAAAAGATAATATTTTGAGCGTTATCTTTTCCGCTTTATCTATTCTTTGGATAATGCCGATAGTTATAGTGCTTATAAACTCTTTTAAAAAGAGTGATGCCATTGCGCTAACGCCATTTAGACTACCAAATGTCGATACCTTTTTCGGCATACAAAATTATGCCAGCGGCATAACCCACGGCAACTATCCTTTTTACTATTCAATAATCTACAGCATAATTATCACGGTGTTATCGGTAGCATTAATTCTCGTTTGCACATCTATGGCGGCGTGGTATATTCATAGGGTAAACTCGCTTTTTTGCCGTATTGTATACTATTTTTGCATATTTTCTATGGTCGTTCCCTTTCAGATGGTTATGTTTACTTTGTCTAAAACGGCGGACCGCTTATATCTTAATACGCCCTTTACAATACCAATTATCTATTTGGGCTTTGGCGCGGGTTTAGCGGTATTTTTATTCAGCGGCTTTATAAAAGGCATACCGCTCGAAATTGAGCAAGCCGCCACGATAGACGGCTGTAACACCCTGCAAACCTTTTTTATGGTGGTAGCCCCGATTATGAAATCAACCTACGTATCAGTAGGTATTTTGCAGGTTATGTGGATTTGGAACGACTATTTATTGCCGTATTTGGTGCTTGACAGAACAAAGTATATGACAATACCGATACACATCCAGTTTTTGCAAGGAAGCTACGGCAGGGTGGATTACGGCGCTACAATGGCGCTTATAATCCTTTGCCTGTTGCCGATAGTAATTGTTTATTTTACCGCGCAAAAGCATATTATAAAGGGCGTTTTGTCGGGCGCTGTAAAGGGGTAAAAAATGCGAGCAAATGGTATTTTAATGCCGATTTTTTCGCTGCCTTCCCCCTATGGTATCGGCACCTTTGGTGCGGCGGCATACGAGTTTGTTGAATTTTTGAAAAAAGCAGGCCAAAGCTATTGGCAAATTTTGCCTTTGGGACCTGTGAGCTTCGGCGACTCGCCGTATCAGACCTATTCCTCCTTTGCGGGCAACCCCTATTTTATAGACCTTGACTTATTAAAATCGGAAGAGCTTTTAACCGATGATGAAATACGCCGTTTCACAAAGGAGGGCTTAACGGTTGATTACGGGTATCTTTATGAAAACCGCTTGGAGCTTTTAAAAATTGCATTTTCGCGGTTTGTTCCCGATGATAAGTATAGTGTTTTTTGTCTTGAAAATTCCGAGTGGCTCGATAACTATGCCGTGTTTATGACGCTTAAAAATATTTATAATGATATGCCGTCAAAGGACTGGGAGCGAACACATAGATATGGCGGCAAGCAAACGGTGTCAGCCATAAAAAAAGAGCATAGGCAAACGGTTAATTTTTATAAATTCTTGCAGTTTAAATTTATGACACAGTGGTTTGCGCTTAAAAACTACGCTAACGAAAACGGCATAAAAATTATAGGCGATATTCCCATTTATGTAGCATTTGACAGCGCGGATGTATGGGCAGACCCTACGCAGTTTTTGCTGGATGAGGATTTGTTGCCACAGGCTGTGGCGGGCTGTCCGCCCGATGCCTTTTCAGCAACAGGGCAGTTATGGGGAAATCCCCTTTATAACTGGGACAATATGGAAAAAGATAATTACGCGTGGTGGCGCCGCCGTTTATCCTTTGCTTTAAAGCTTTACGATATTGTACGGATAGACCATTTTCGTGGGTTTGAATCGTTTTATGCCATACCCTTTGGCAGTAAAACTGCCGAAGCGGGCAGTTGGGTAAAGGGCCCCGGTGTGCAGTTTTTTAGGTCTCTTGAAAAACAGCTCGGCAAAATACCCGTTATTGCCGAGGATTTGGGCTTTTTAACCGAATCGGTAAGAGAAATGTTAAAAAGCAGCGGATTTCCCGGTATGAAGGTGTTACAGTTTGCCTTTGATACAAGGGAGGGCGGCGATTATTTGCCGCACAATTATACAAAAAACAGTGTTGTGTATACGGGTACACACGATAATAACACAATACTTGGTTGGTTGGCGGAGATGCCCGCTGCCACCATAAAACACGCAAAAAAATATTTATCGGCGGGTACAGGCAAAAGGTTTGCGGATGCTATGATAAAGGCGGCAATGATGTCTGTAAGTGATACCTGCATACTAATGATGCCCGATTTGCTTTACGAGGATGAGAAGGGGCGAATAAACATCCCCTCAACTGTCGGCGGCAACTGGGTGTGGCGGGCAGAAAAAAACGAAATTAACGACCAATTAGCCGAAAAACTTTTGGTTCTTACAAAGCTTTACGGCAGAACGCAAAAGGGTGAGAAAAATGTGTACCGCAATAGCATATAAGGGTAATAACACATATTTTGGCAGAACGCTTGATATAGAGTGTAATCACGGCGAAAAAATTGTTTTGACGCCGCGTAATTTTATGTTTAACCTAAAAAACGGCCTCAAAATAGAAAAGCACTATGCCATTATCGGCACCGCAGTAGTTAATGAAAACTACCCGCTGTATTTTGATGCCGTAAATGAAAAAGGTCTTGCGGCGGCGGGACTTAACTTCCCTGACAATGCGGTGTATAATGAAAAAGAAGAAAACAAAAATAATTTAGCATCGTTTGAGCTTATCAACTATATTTTGAGTGTTTGTGATAGTGTGGAAAGTGCAAAAAGAGAGCTTAAAAGTGTAAATATAACAAACGATAATTTTTCGGCAAATTTGCCCGCATCTCCCTTGCATTTTATGTTTGCCGATAAAAATGAGGCAATAACAGTAGAGCCCGTAGCAGAGGGTCTTGCGGTTTATGATAATAAAATAGGGGTGCTGACAAACAACCCGCCATTTGCGTTTCATACCGAAAACATTAAAAATTATATGGGCCTTTCAAACGAAAATCCTAACAATAATTTTTCCAAAACGCTTGATTTACAGTGTAACTCTCGCGGTATGGGGGCTATTGGGCTGCCAGGCGACCTGTCATCTGCTTCGCGTTTTACAAGGGTGGCATTTGTAAAAGAAAATGCCACACCCGAAAACGAGTGTGAAAGGGAAGTAATGCAGTTTTTTAATGTGTTGGGCAGTGTAAATCAGGTGAGAGGCTGCAATTTGCTTAGTAACGGATTATATGAATATACGGCATATACCTCTTGCGCCGACCTTAAAAATATAATATATTATATAAAGACCTATTATGGCTGTGTTTCGGCAGTTTCTATAAATTGCGAAAATCTTAATGAAAAGAGCTTAAAAGAGTGGAGCTTTTTAGAAAAAATACAAATAAATAATCTTAATTAGGAGGGCATTATGAATTTTTTAGAAATAGCAAATACGAGGCAGTCTTGCCGCAGTTATGACAGCGCAAAACCGATAGAAAACGAGAAAATCGATAGTATTTTAGAGGTGGCGAGAATTTCCCCATCGGCTTGCAACGGTCAGCCATATCATATAACGGTATGCAAAGGCGAAGCGGCAAAACGGGTAGCAAAAGCAACACAAGGTATGGGGATGAATAAATTTACAAATGATGCGCCTATAATGTTGGTAATATCAGAAAAGCCGTATGTTAAAACCGCCGCACTCGGCGCAAAGCTTAAAGGTAACGATTATCGCTCTATTGATATCGGCATTGTGGCGGCATATATTACAGCCGAAGCCACCGTGCAGGGACTTGGCAGTTGTATACTCGGGTGGCTCGATAACGATAAAATAAAGGAAATTTGCCGACTTGATGGGGATGCGCGTTTGGTTATTGCTCTTGGCTATGCCGCGGAAAATGATAAGCACCGCGCCAAAAAACGAAAAAATATAAACGAGATGGTAACAGTAATAGAATAATCTTTACATACGCAAAAGACCACGGGTTCCCCCGTGGTCTTTTGCGGTATAGTTATGCTGTTATGAAGGAGAGTTTTGAAAGAATCAAAACTCCTTTAGTATCAGCATAAAGTATTATATGGTTTTTACGTTAAAAAGTGAATGGACAAATGTCCTTTTTTTATGTGTTTTTTTCGCCAAAACAAGTAGATAACAAACAAAAGGCCGCAGTTTCCCGCGGCCTTTTGTTTACCATATGGAGAAAGGTAACTATGAAAGTTATCATATCAAGAGATATTCTTGATACACCTAAATTATAACACGCTATAAAACAAAAGTGAATGTAGATTTTTCTCTTTAATATGTGTTTTTATAACATATTAATCGTTTCCGCCAATAATACCTGAGGTCCATTTATCAAGCCAGCCTGTTTCGTTATCGCTGCCCTCGGTAAAGGTGGAGGCAATATTGTCGCTTACGGCTATTTCCTCAATATAAAGGTTTGGTGTTTCGTAGTTTTTCATAAAAATCCCTCCGTTATTTCCAATAGCCGAGCTCTACGCCTTGTTTGTAGATTAAATCGGCAATGATTTTATAACCCAAAGCATTTAAGTGGCAATCGGGCTTTTCTGCTTTTTCGGTCCAAAAAACAGGTGGTACGTAATTTTTGCTTATCCAATATTCATCCTGTTTTGTAGTTGGTATGTCATAATCTTTGAATGCAAGTGTTGTTAAGTACTTGCGGACATCTATCGCCTTTTTGCCAAATGCCTTTATAAATGCCTCGGTTACATCAAGCGGCCAAAAATACGGTATAACATAGAGTGCGTTTTGGGCCGTTTCTCCCACCGTTTTATAGCGACTTATCAATGTGTCCAATTTTTCCTTTTCGGTGTTTTCATCAAACCAAAAATCGTTGGCACCGAAAAGAACTACCGCACAGTGTGCCGTATTGAATTTATCGCTGTAATCGAAGGCAACGCGGCTGCCTGCCTTTAAAGTGAGCGGTGAAGAAATATCGCCAGTTCTTTTAAGCATAAGTTTTTCAAAGCCGCCCCAAACATTTGATGTGTCGGTGGTTTGTTCTATTAGCTTATACCTTTCGCCGTTTATTAAGACATTATCAATGCGAAGGCGGTTGCCGTTTAAGGTGTAGTAAATATTTTTGCCGTCCGCATCCTTTACCCAGCATTCAGTAAATTTAGAGGCATTTTTAGGATGCTCATCATCCCTTGTGCCACGGCTGAATATGTTGGAATATTCCGAGCCTTCTTTAAAGACGATATCGTATTGCAAGAACGTATCGGCAACACCTGCGCGCGACATTATGGCGGTGCTTGTTTCTCCCGAATCTCCCGTGTTATATACGATATACTGACCGCCGAGGTTTTCCTCTAAACGGCAGGGGAAGGAAAAGCCGCGCCGTGCCTGTGTAATGCTATCGCCCCAGCAGATAACGGCACGGTCTGTGCCGTTATCAAATTTTTCGGGACGAGCCGCAGGTGTGGTTTCAAAAGTTTTATAGTTTATTATTTTATCCATATCTAAATCACACTATTTCCAATAACCGAGTTCTACACCCTGTTTGTAAATTAAATCAGCAAGAATCTTATAACCTAACTGGCTCATATGGCAGTCGTATGAATTATCTTCAGGCTGAGTTGCCATAAAGCAATAGGGCGTCATATTCATCTCGTTGATATAATACAAATCTTTTTCGGTGGGTGTTACATCATAATCTTCAAATGCGCCATCACGCAAATATTCTCTAATGTGTACAAGCTTATTTGCATCCTCGCCAAAGGCCTCAACAAACTCATTAGTTATATCGTTTGACCAGAAGTAAGGTATAATGTAAAGCATTTTATCTGCTGTGCCTGACATTTGCTTAAACTGTGCTATAAGCGCTTGCTTTTGAGCATCATCATTGTGATAAGCATCGAAGTAATAGCCGTTAGCACCATAGAGCACTATGCCGACATCGGCTTTTTTATAGCTTGCCGAATGGTCATAGGTAACCTGAGTTCCTGCGGTAAGAGTTAGCGCAGCAGTTGTGTTGCCTGTACGTTTAAGCTTAAAGGTACTTGTTTTACCCCACGGGTTATAGGTTGAAAGGCCGTTTTCGTAAACTTCAATAAGCTCGTAGTTTACGCCGTTTATTACAACGTTAGCACCTCGCGAGGACTCATTTCTGCCTGTGGCAATGGGCAACTGGTTACCGTTTCTTGTGTAGTAAACGTTTTTGCCGTTTTCGTCCACTACCCAACAGTCGGTATAAGCCGAAGAATTTGCTGAATTAGCCCCCTCAGGTAATTTTCCGCGGTAGAAAATATCAGAATACTCACTGCCCGCCGCAAAGGTTATAT
>SVOM01000042.1 GCA_015066405.1 Oscillospiraceae bacterium | reverse complement strand
CGGCATAAAGATTTTATTAAAAGAAATAGCCGAGCTTTTCCCCGATTCGCCCTACATACATATTGGCGGCGATGAAGCCAATATCGGTGTATGGAACAGCTGTGAGCACTGCAAAAAATATATGCAGGAGAATGCAATAGAAAATGAGCGCGAGCTGTACTGCGAGTTTACTTCCCGCATTGCAAACGCGGTATTAGAGCTTGGCAGAACTCCCGTTGTGTGGGAGGGCTTCCCGAAAGAGTATGCCGATATTATTCCGCGAGAGACTGTTGTTATTGCGTGGGAGTCGCTATACCACCTTGCAAACGACCTTATTGATGAGGGCTTCAAGGTTATAAACGCATCGTGGCAGCCGTTATATATTGTACCCTACCGCGATAGGCGTTGGGGACCCAACGAGATAATGGACTGGAATGTATACAACTGGCAAAACTGGTGGAAAAAATCGAAGGCGTATAATAACCCCATAAACGTTCCCCCCACCGAGCAAGTAATCGGCGCCCAGCTTTGTGCTTGGGAGCAAACGTTTGAGCAGGAAATTAATTTTATAATGGAAAATTCCGTTGCACTCGCAGAGCGCACCTGGAACGAAAAGACCGTTACCGATAAAGAAACCTTTAATAAGCGACATTTTATTATGATGAAGCTTATTGCAAGTTTGATATCCGATTTATAAACAATAAAAAGCACTGTATCAATACAGTGCTTTTTTACTTTTCCCTCTTATTTATTACTATCGCTTGTGAGCCGAGGGCTTCGTATCGGCTTTGGCACAGTTCTTTTTCATACTTTTCCACAGCCCCTGTTCCGGGGTTACAAAACCAATAATTCTCCTTATCGTAACCGATTAAGACCATACAATGTTCCCCTGCTACCCAGATAAAAGTTTCGCCTGAGGGTAGTATCCAGCTTTTGCCGTTTTCGGCTTCGCGCATATCCATTGTAACCCATACAATAACGGGTTGTCCGTTATCAATAAAACTGCACAACTGCTCTAAATCATCCACATTTATTTTGTTTGCGAAACATAAATCGCTGTTTTTATTAATGGCGCTCGCGATAGTTGGAGCATAGCAACCAAATGAATTTTTAATATACGGGTCGCCCAAAAAGTATTCATTTGGGTCGGGGCCGTACATAACCGAATCGACATAATAAAAATCTCGGCTTTTTACTATCCAATTATCAGCAAACTCGTTTAGCGTTACTTTATCGCCAAAATAGTTTAAAACAGTTACCGCTGCGGTGATTTCACAGCCCGTAGGCAAAATCGGATATTGATTAAGTGCGGTTATCGGCAAAACTACGCATTTTTCGTTTTCTGCTGCGAATTTTACTTCACGTTCATATTCTCTACCCTCATAATAGCCCCACTTGAAAGAGAAAAAAATCGATATTATAAAAATAATTATAAATATCGGTATTAGTATCTTTCGTGAATTCCACCGCATACAATACCTCCTTTAATATTTTGAAAAGCCCAATAAATTAAGTGTTATTCCTATTTTAGATTTCACAATTTTTTCTTCAATATTTTTCATCACGTTATCAATTATGCTTTGATATCTATTTGTAAACTCAGTGCGGGCGGCATCATCCCCTGTAAAATCATCAAAAACTATACCTGTAGATGAGTTAACACCGCTACTCTTAACTTCGGCAAAGCCGCTGTATTTACCCCATTCATAATACACGTTGCAGTAACTCGTATCATAGAAAGTTATGTATATATGCTCTTGCTCGGCCGCATTATCGTAGGTTAATACACAATATTCCTCTATCGTTTGATGACGTTGTACACCATAAATCTCATTGCCCTGCCCCACGTTATAAACATAAAAATTGCCCGATTCCTGTCCGTATTCCTTAACCCAACCACGAAAGCCGTAAAGGGCGTTTTTCGGGTCAGCCATACCGCATACAAGGCAATTATATTTTCCGTAATCGTGCCTACCGCCGTTATATTCATCCATATAAATGAAACCACATTTGGTACACTCGCGAATGGTGTATCCTTCGGTAAAACAGTTGCCCTCAACTTTTGTATTTTTATATGTATGCGTACATTTTTCTTCGACTGTAGGTGTATCAATAATTATCGAAGACGGACCACTTTGTGATACTGTATCATCAGGCTCATCCGTTTCATTTTCAGATGGCACGGAAGCACCGCTGCTGTTGCTACCATTGTTGTTAGTATTATTTGGAATAACCGTATGGTTTTCCGCCAAAACCAAGGGGGCTCTTAAAAACAAGAATAATAAGCTTATTGTAGCAATGACTGACACTGCCACAAATATAACTGCAGGCTTTTTGTATTTTACAACATTTGCTATACGGCTTTTAACACTTATCTCGCCAAACGCCACAGGACAAGCGGAAAATTCCTTATAGGATGTACTGCATACAAGCAAAGCAGCTGAATACAGCTTTTTATATTCCGCATCCCTACCTCTTATTACCCTTTCATCGCACGCAAGTTCTATATCCTTGCAAAAAAGGAAATACGCAATCCACACAAAAGGACTAAACCAATAAACCGCCAGCAAGACAAAACCTAACAGCTTCCAAATATGGTCTAAATGCTTTAGGTGTGAATCCTCATGGTCTATTACAAACTTAAGTTGCTCTCCCTCAATGATAGATGGCAGATACACCTTGGGGTTTATGATGCCAAATATAAATGGTGTTTGTATACTATCACAAATTCGGTACCTACTATCAAGCGTTATTGAAATATCTACTTTTCTTTTGAGCCGCACATAGCTTACTATGAGATATATCAACATTGCCGCTATACCAACCAGCCATACTATACATAGGATGTCCGAAATATTGATACTGTTTACCACAGAATCGGGCGGTGTTGGGGGTATCGGTTGCGGCACAGTGTCGGTTATGTTGACCTTAGGCACTTCTATGCTTTCTATATCGATTTGCGGTACAACACCGATTTTGCTTTCAATCTTGAAGGGAAAAATAAGGCGCACTGCCACCAAAAGCCACATAATATTGCGTACGAATTTGGGTGCTTTTTGAAAAATGGCGCGCAAAATAATTACCGCAAGTATCAACCATACTGCCGCAACACTTATATCAACCATATTATAGAATATATTTTGCATAGTTAATCTCCGATATGCTCTATCATTTTTTTAATTTCCGCGACTTCTTCTCGGCTTAATTTGCGCCTATTTGTAAAGGCCGCAATAAAACTCGGTAAAGAGCCATCAAATGCCTGATCGACAAATTTTTCGCTTTGTATAGAATAAAACTCTTCTCTATCAATTTTTGTTACAACTGTTCCCGATTTATTTTCAAAAATACCCCTATCGCACAGTTTTTTCAGCACTGTATATGTGGTAGACTTTTTCCAGCCCAACTCTTTCTCACAAATTTTAACAAGCTCGGGCGATGATATGGGCGATGTGTCCCATACTATATTGGCAAAATGCGTTTCAACAATTCCTAACTTTATTTCTTGCATATTATCCCTCCATCAGTCTATCGTTAGTAGACTGTATTTATAGTCTATCATTAATAGACTGGAATGTCAATAGAAATATGTAGTATATTTTTAAAAAATATGTTATAATTTATTTACAAAATAAACAGCAGTATATAATATAATACATATAACACACTAAAAAGGAAAATAGATATGGACAATAACAAAAGCGATACTTTATCTCAGCGCAAAAAAGCACAACAGGAATTTTTGGAGCTAAAGCGGATGCAACAAGGCGAGGTTGTGCCCGAAGGGCCACCGCCCGAAATAAAGCCCAAAACCTTTAAAGAAAAAATCATTAATTTTTGGTTCCACTATAAAATACACACACTGCTTATTGCTTTTTTTACTATTGTTTTCGCCGTTGGCATTACCCAATGCTCGAAGCAGGAGCATTATGACGGCCGTGTTATGCTATATGTAGACCACGTGTGCGCCGATGCGGAAGCCAAAATTTATGAGGACTATTTAACTCCGTTTTTTACCGACACTAACGGCGATGGCGAAATAAAAGTACAAATCATAAACTGTGCATACACAACCGAGGGCTCGTTTGATATGAACTACACCTCGGCGCTCGCTTCAAAACTGCAGTCGATAATTTCGAGCGAGCCCGACGTTCAGTTGTTTATAGTTGACCCCAAAAAGCTCGACCAGCTAAATAATATTTCCGAAGAGGTTGATGAGTTTTTTGTAGATACGGCCGCCTTCCCCGAGGACATATATAAAGTGGCTAAAGAGCAGGGCTTTACCTTACCCGATGGTTTACTGCTTGGCCGCAGAATAGTTAGCGGTACCTTGATAGAAAATGCCGAAAATATTGATGCATACACAAAACAGGCGGAAGATGTTTTAAATGCATTTAAAAAGTAAAATTAAAAGACACACCCTATTGGGTGTGTCTTTTTTAATATGAGTCAATCTATAAGCCGAGTTCTGTCGTGAACGACTATCTATCTCGACACCGAATCGCTTCGGTGCTCCAGCCACTTTTCAGGGCACACCGGACAAGTGTATAGCCCTACTTAGTGTTGCTTCGGATAGGGTTTACAGGGTTGCTCGGTCTCCCGAGTAACCGGTGAGCTCTTACCTCGCCTTTCCACCCTTACCGTGCAAGCACGGCGGTATATCTCTGTTGCACTTTCCCTAAGGTTACCCTCGGCAGCCGTTAGCTGCTATCCTGTCCTATGAAGCTCGGACTTTCCTCAGGCATATGCCCGCAGCCGTTCAACTGACTCACAAGGGTATTTTAGCATAAAAACATCTATGTGTCAAAACAAAAATCGTGGCATATTATGTTATGGGTGATTTTATGGATAACAAATATTTTTTAGCGGCAAACTCTGCCGATGGTTTCTATTCAGTTTTTGATAAATGCTATTCCGCGGCGGACAACTGGCGCGCATACATAATTAAAGGTGGCCCCGGCACGGGAAAATCTTCACTAATGCGAAAATTAGCCGAGGCGGCAAAGCGGCAACAAATACCCTATGAACTTTGCCCCTGTTCATCCGACCCCGACTCGCTCGATGCAGTGATTTTCCCAACGCTTAGAAAGGTTATTATGGATGGCACAGCCCCCCATACAGTAGACCCCAAGTTCCCTGCCGTTTGCGAGGAAATTGTAAATATGGGCGCTTTTTGGGATGCCGATAAGATAAGCAAAAAAAGAGATGAAGTAATATCTCTAACTCTTAAAAACTCGGCTTTTCATAAGCTTGCCGCACAGTATATAAAAGCGGCCGGTCAGGTTACCAAAAATAATTTTTCCTTTGCACTCTCCGCTACCGATATTGAAAAATGCGTTGGCTTCTCGGTTAAAACCGCCGAAAAGAATTTGCCCGCCAAAAATGCTGTCGGCAAAAAGTGGACTCGGTTTTTAGGCGGTATTACGCCAAAAGGCGAGATATACTATACCGATACTATAAACAGTTTTGATAAAAAGATACTCATTAATGATACCTTTGGCGCGGCGGCGAGTGTTATATTATCAGCGCTTTCTGATATAGCCGTATCGCGCGGTTATGAAATAGTGCTTATCAAAAATGCACTTTTGCCAAATGATATAACCGATGCCGTACTAATTCCCGAATTATGCTTGGCATTTTGCCGTGAATACGGCGGCGTTAAATACGATAGTGATATACGGCGCATACATTTTAACCGCTTTACCGATATGGCGCGGCTTAATAAAAGTAAGCAAAAAATTATGTTCAACAAAAAATTAGCCCATCGTTTGCTTGAGGGGGCTACCGAAACGCTTGCCGCCGCAAAGCAAACACACGATGAGCTTGAATCGCACTATATTGCAGCGATGAATTTTGATAAAATGAAAGAATTTTGTGATAAATTTACCGAAGAATTCTTTTAATCATAACTATCATATAATTTGTTATATATCGTAGGGGCGATTCACGAAGCGCCCGTAAATTAAAACCCACACGCATAAACGTGTGGGTTTAGTCATTAATTTATTTTACCGTAAAGCGGAATTTCGGTGTCGCGTTTGGGCTCTCTTGTAACCTCTGTTGTTACTGTGTCATTTTTCGGAGCACGGTTGTTTCTTCTACCGCCCTTTTCGCTGCTTATAACAACACGTCTGCCCGAGCCCTCGCCAACCGAGTGTGAGGTTACGCCGTCAATTTCCTGTACTGCGGTGTGGATGATACGGCGTTCATAGGGATTCATCGGCTCGAGAGTGCGATTTCTGCCTGTACGCAACACTTGAGCTGATACACGGCGCGCAAGTGAGGTTAAGGTCTGCTCGCGGCGTTCTCTATAATTGCCGATATTTAGTGTTACTTTATAATAGCCGTTGGCCGAGTTAGCCGCAAGGCTTGTTAAGTACTGAAGCGCATCCAGTGTTTCTCCACGGCGGCCTATAACAACACCGAGACCCTCGCCCGAAAGATAGAGCACTGCGCCGTTTTCCTTTTCGGCAACCTTGATAGTTATATCTGTACAGCCCAATTTTTCAAGCACACCTGAAATATATTTTACTGCCTGTGCCGCACGGGAAGCGGGGTCAAGCTCTGCCGCAGCTACTGCACCCATTTCCTGCTCGGTTACGGGTTCTTTTGCTTCAACCTTTTTTTCGGTTTTTACTACTGCCTTTTTTTCGGCTTTCTTATCATTCTTTTGCGGTTTTTCCTTTTTGGGTTTTACCGCCTTCTTTTCTTCGGGCAACTCAATATATGCCTTTACCTCTGCCTTTGCACCGCCAAAAAGACCTAATGTTTTCTTTTTAGGTGTAGCTATTACATCATATTCAATTTCATCTTCGTTATACTTTGTGCCCAAAAGTAAATCGCACAAATTGTTTTTTGCCGCTTCGTATGCTTCTTCTACTGTTGTGCCGAAGCCGATTGCCTCTTTAATCAAGTTGCTTCCTCCTATTTTGTTGACCGTAGGCGGTATATCCCGCTCGTAATCTTTTTTACTATATGTATAAAGGGGTGGTCGGTCCACCGCAGATTTCGGACCCTAGGATAACTAGAAACTCTTATGCCCCATTATATACATATTAAAGTTATAATACCATATTATACATTTTTTTGCAAGTGTTTTATGGCCCTAAAAAACCGTATTTTACCAAAAATAAAACTCCGCAAGTTTTCTTGCGGAGTAAGGTTTAATCTTTAACGCTATCAAGAGATTTCTTTTCGGTCTCATAACGATTTATTAAGCCCTTTGCGCGCTCTCTCGCTATCATTTTGTTGGGGCCGTAGAAATATTGAACACCCTCTTGAATAATAGCCGAAATAAAGCTCGAGCAAGCCCAATAAAAACCAAGTCCGCAAGGTGCGCCAAATGCGATTATCAGTGAAATAATCGGCATAAAGAGCATCATACCTGTCATACTCGGACCGCCGGGGTTTGATTTCTTTTGTGTGCGGATGGACAAAACGCTTGAGAACATTGCCGCCGCGAATGACATAAAAGGAATTATCCAGTTAATCTGTGCTTTTGAAAGATTCGGTGTGAATTTCGGCACAGAGGTTAAATCAATACCAAAGAAATTAAAGTTGATTTGGTTTACCGCATTGCTGATTTCGGCAACCTGTGCTTCAAGTCCCGCAGGGGCCACAAAGCCTACTTCGTGAATTTTAGCGATTACATCAAGGTCCAGTCGCAAGTTATTCTTAACTGTGATACCAAGCGCTGTTGCAACCTCTTGTACTGTGGCGGCATCTACTGTTGTTAAGTAGGTTATCGGGCCTAATACAAGATAATAAATCGACATAAGGAACACAAGGCGCACTATCATCGGTAAACATCCGCCCGACATAGAAACATTTTCCTTTGTGTAAAGGTCCTGCATAGCGGCACTGTATTTTTGCTTATCATCGCCGTATTTTTCCTTGATTGCATCAAGCTTTGGCTTAATGCGGGCTTGTTGCATTGAAGATTTTTGGCTTTTTATGGTAAGCGGTATCATGCAAAGGTTGATAACGAGTGTAAACACAAAAATCGCAACCGCAAAGTTATTGCTGAAAATGCCCATTAAAAAGCGTAATACATGCGATAATATATATTCGTTTATAAAGTTAAATATTGCCATATTATAACTATCCTTTTCGTTTCTTTGATGGTACGGGGTCATAACCGCCACGACAGAACGGATTGCACCTGAGAATTCGCCATACAGCAAGTGCCGTACCCTTTAGCGCGCCGTGAACGCGCAATGCTTCTATTGCATAATTGGAACAGGTGGGAGTAAACCTGCAACACCCAGGGAAATAGGGCGATATGCATTTTTGGTAAAGCTTAACCGCGCCTATAAGTATTTTACTTATCATTTTCCTGCCACATATTTAACGCCATCAAATGCGTTTTTAATACGGCGGCGACATCATAGCTTTTAACATTAACTATCCTTGTCCTTGCAACAAGCACGATATCGCAACCACAGTTTATATGCGGTAAACACTCCCTTACCGCCGCGGTAATAATTCTTTTTGCGCGGTTACGCACAACTGCCGAGCCGATTTTTTTGCTGACAGTTATACCAAGCCGCACATTCTCCCCTTTTTGCCGCATAACATACGACACGACAAATGGACTGATGTGAGATTTACCGCGCCCGTAGACACGGCGAAATTCTTTATTGATTTTTAATTTTTCAATCATAAAACTCAAACCTTTAAAAAAGAAAAGCCACTAAAAACAGTGGCCCTTAATTAATAAGTGAGCTGCTTTCTGCCCTTAGCTCTGCGACGGGCAAGTACCTTGCGGCCGTTAGCTGTAGCCATTCTCTTTAAAAAGCCGTGTTCTTTTTTACGATGAAGCTTTTTAGGCTGATATGTTCTTTTCATGGTGTTAACCCTCCTTATTATATCTCGTAGCGGTTATTAGGGCACAATACCCTTTATACATAACCTATCAATTTAAGATTATACCTAAATTATACTAAAAAGTCAACAAAAAGTTTTATAAATAAAGCCGCGGATTATCTCCGCGGCAATGTTTTATCTTCCCACATAACTATAAGAGTGCCACTCTTTACCGAAATTTCGGCATCGGTGCCACAAAACGCATTGCTGACACCAAGCGGCACAAACGCTTCAAGCGTTGCATTATCAAGCTCATACTCGACACCCTTTAGCGTAACACCCACTGCATTACCACCAAAGGCAAACACCGATACGCGACCCCTTGCCCCATTAAAACACAGTTTGCCGTTTGTAAGGGCGGTAAAATTTGTATTATCGCCTAAAAACACACAGTTAACACCCTTGCGGCTCGTTTCGGCAGCAAGCGTGATATTAGCAAATGTATGATCAAGCTTACCGCCCGCCGCGCCATATACAAATATATCGCTATAGCCCTTATCAAGTGCTGTTTTAAGGGCAATGCTTAAATCTGTATCATCTTTTTTAACGGGTAGGACTATTTTTTTGTCCACCTCGGGCTCATAACCCAAAGAATCAAAATCCCCCACCACTAAATTTGGCGTTATATTAAGTTTTTGAAGAACGGCAAAGCCGTTATCGGCGGCTATTATAAAATCTTCATTTGTAGGTTTTACAAACATTTCTTTTGGATATAACGCACCGAAGATAAAACACTTTTTCATAAATTATTCCTTTATATTAAATAATTTTCTGATAACGGGCACCTTAATTAAAATCACTGCGCCCACAACGGTTAAAATAAGCTCGGGCAACATAAACGTTCCGTTATATGCTACCGAATATAAATACGGGTTATTAAAAATCTCA
>SVOM01000041.1 GCA_015066405.1 Oscillospiraceae bacterium | reverse complement strand
CGATTTTACATCCCGAAAAGCCAAAACAAACGTTGTAGTGATTGCGGGCGACGTACATAGTGATGCGCAAACCAAGGCATATTATGATGAAAACGGAAATTTTGTTTCGGGAACGTATCAAGGGGAAGCTTTGCCCGATACGGCGGTTGTTGTAAATACGGTTTTAACCGATGCTTACGTTTGTAGTAAAAATTATCATAACGCGGGTAACCCCGAAATGATAAAGGGTACCAACACTGAGCAGGCGATAGAAGTGGTAACTATTTGTCCTGATGGCAATATTAAGTTTACTCGTATAGGAGCAGGCGAAAATCGAGAGGTACGCTATAAATAACTTAAAATTAACAAGTTATCTTGTTAGGCTTGCCGTATTACGCTGTAATACTTGACAAACTGTATAAATAGATTTAAAATGTGTATATATTTCGAGGCAAGGTGTAATTCCTTACCGGTGGTAAAGCCCACAAAGCCGCAAGGCCCGATTTGGTGAAATTCCAAAGCCGACGGTAAAGTCCGGATGAAAGAAATATGATTTTCTTGCATTTTTGCCCCGATTTTATCGGGGCATTTTTTATTGGAGTGATATTGTGTATAATAAAAAAATTCGCGCAATAGCGGTTACTGGTATGATAACCGCTGCGGCGTATTTAATTACCTTTGTGTTCCGCTTTAAAGTATCTTTTTTAACCTTTGATTTTAAGGATGCATTTATTGCCTTGGCGGCTTTAATGTATGGTCCGTTTTACGGCGTTGGCGGTGCGGCAATAGTGGCACTTTTGGAGTTTTTAACAGTCAGCGATACAGGTGCTTACGGGCTTATTATGAACTTTTTGGCAAGCGGCACCTTTGCTTTTGTGTGCGGTATCATTTATAAATATAAACGCACTTTTTCTGGCGCTATACTTTCTCTCGTGTTGGCGGCGGTATCGGTGGTTGCAGTAATGATTACGGCTAATATTTTTATTACACCGTTTTATATGGGTGCGCCTCGCTCAGCCGTGATACAAATGATTTTGCCGCTGCTTTTACCCTTTAATCTCGCAAAAACCATTATGAATGCATCTTCTACATTATTGTTGTATAAACCAGTAACATCGGCGCTCAAACGCCTTAATATTATTGAAAAGGGCGAAAGCAAGGCAAATTCCTTGCGCTCGGTAATTTTGGCGGTTGTATCGGTGATAATAATTATATTAACAGTTTTGTTTTTAACTCTTAAATTAAACGGCGTGTTCCAGATATTTTAAGTTGACAAAATTCGATAATATGATATAATAATTTTGAACTAAATATTTTCCTTATCAAGAGTGGCGGAGGGACAGGCCCTGTGAAGCCCGGCAACCTAGTTTTCTAAGGTGCTAAATCCTGATAGATGAGGTGTTAAATTACCGCCTCTTTTAGTGGCGGTTTTTATTTTGGAGGATACTTATGGCAAAATTTTTATTTTCATCTGAATCAGTAACCGAGGGGCATCCCGACAAGGTGTGCGACTGTGTATCGGATGCGATACTCGATGCGTTAATTGCAATAGACCCGATGTCGCGTGTTGCTTGTGAAACCTTTGCGAGCACCAACTGCATTACGGTTATGGGCGAGATAACCACAACCGCTAAGGTTGATTACGAAAAAATCATCCGTGATACAATTTGTAAAATCGGTTATAACAGTGATGATGTTTTCTTTAACGGCAATACTTGTGAGGTAATTGTTAAACTGCACGAGCAGTCGGCTGATATTGCACTCGGTGTTGATAAATCTTTTGAGGTTAAGGCGGGTGCAGAGGATGAATTAAATCTTCACGGCGCGGGCGACCAAGGTATGATGTTTGGTTATGCTTGCGATGAAACACCCGAGCTTATGCCGCTACCAATATCACTTGCTCATAAAATGGCTTTTCAGCTTACTAAAATCCGCAAGGATGGAAAACTTACATATCTTCGCCCCGATGGTAAAACACAAGTTACGGTCGAGTATGTTGACGGCGTGCCTACACGTGTAGATACAGTTGTTGTGTCTACTCAGCATACGGCTGATATTGATTTGGAAACCTTGAGAAAAGGTATAATCGATTTAGTTATAAAGCCCATCATTCCCGAAAACTTACTTGATGCCGATACAAAATACTATATCAACCCAACAGGCCGTTTTGTTATCGGTGGTCCGCACGGAGATACAGGTCTTACAGGTCGCAAGATTATTGTTGATACCTACGGCGGTGCGGCACGACATGGCGGCGGCGCTTTCTCGGGTAAGGACCCAACAAAGGTTGATAGAAGTGCGGCTTATGCGGCGCGTTACGTTGCTAAAAATATAGTTGCCGCAAAGATAGCCAAAAAGTGCGAGGTACAGATTGCATACGCTATCGGTGTTGCAAATCCCGTATCGGTTATGGTTGATACCTTTGGCACAGGTGTTGTATCGGATGATGTTATCTCAAGTGTAATTGCCAAGGTGTTTGATTTGCGTCCTGCGGCTATTATTAAAAATCTTGAGCTTCGCCGCCCGATTTATTCAGGTACTGCGGCTTACGGACACTTGGGCAGGACCGATTTAGATTTACCTTGGGAAAAAATAGACAAAGTAGAAGAACTTTTATCATTAATAAAATAACAAAAGCTCTGCACAAAATGTGCAGAGCTTTTTGCTTACTGATTAGCATTTTCTTCAATGCCGTGGAATGTATCATCACTGACTTCGGGCACCCATGCATCATCAAAGTGAATAATAACGTTTGCATCGGTTAACTGCTTTTGTAATTTTTTAATATCAATGTTAGCAATTTCTTTGTTTTCATCTATGGCATTTGCTGTTGCAAAGCCTGCCGCTTGACCTGTAATTATGGCAGGGGGAATTACTCTGAGAACGTCCCAGCCCCAACCTTCACCCGAGGCGCATCGACCAACGGAGATTATGTTTTTGATATCATCGCGAACTAATGTGGAATAGGGGATTTCATATAAATAATCGTTTCTATCAAAATCGTTTATAGCCCCAACCGAATCTTCAAAATGTCGGTAGGAATCTTCGCCCTTTAACACATAGTTACCATCAAGACACGCAGTTGTGCGGAACTGTGCCATACCGGGTAGTGTTACAATATCGCGTGAAAGTCGGTCGTCTTTTTCAATTTTGCTTAACATTTGTAATTGATTTGTTATAAGATAACGATTAACCTCATTGGCATCAGTACCGTCATATAACGCTATATCATCGGGTTGATGCGTGCCGTAAAGATTTATGTTGCCTCCCGAAACACAGGTGAGGGCGTGCTTGATATTTTGCTCATCAACAACCCTTTTGCAAGAATTAAGTGTAATCATTTTACCAAGATATGTGTGGAAATTTCCACGTTTGAGTGTGGGCAAACCTATGCGCCTTAACAAATCACAGTCGCCCGTTGCCTCAACAAACATTTTGGCGGTGTAATAACCGTTGCCCGATTTATTTTCAATAACAACACCAAGGCATTTGCCTTCTTTATAAATTGCATCGGTTACGATGCTATCAAACATCAGCGTAACGCCGGCATCTACAAGCAACTTTGTAAGCTCGAGTGCGAATATCTCGGCGGAGTAGTTTGTGCAATACCTGGCCGAACTGTTTGGGTCTTGCCAATTTTTAGGTATATTGTCATAACTGTTTTTGATGGAGAGCCGTAAAAATTCTTCGGCCATACCAAAAATTATTTGTCTACCGCGACCGTTGCACATAGGCACGAAAAAGTTGATGAGACCGAGCGTTGCCAAGCCACCGAGCTTTTGTGATTTTTCGATAACCATAACTGATTTGCCTTGACGTGCCGCTTGTAGTGCTGCTGCAACACCTGCAACGCCGCCGCCGCAAACGATTATATCATATTCGCCTTTATGCTCAATTTTTTTCTCTAAAGTGATCATAATATCACTCCTTGAATTATTTTAAATCATTATACCTTATATCAAGTTTGACTTGCAACCCTTTATTTGCAAAGTGCAATATTTGTCTATAAATTGTGATAAATATTTCTTGCAAATAAACGCAATATATTGTATATTATGCATAGAGGAAGAAATACCATTGGAGGTTATTATGATTCGTGTAACCATCTATAATGAGTTTTACCATGAACGTAAGGACAATCTTGCGCATGATATCTATCCGGAGGGTATTCATACAACTCTCAAAAAGGCTTTGGAAGGTCAAGATATTTCGGTTGATACAGTAACACTTGATGATATTGATGAGCTAACTTGCGAACGACTTGCAAAAACCGATGTGCTTATTTGGTGGGGACATTGCAAACATAATGATGTTCCCGATGAAGTGGCAGTAAGGGTGCAACAAGCAGTGTTGAAAGGTATGGGTGCAATATTTTTGCATTCGGCCCATCATTCAAAACCTTTTAAACTATTGATGGGCACGCCTTGTAATCTTTGCTGGCGTGAGAATGGCGATTACGAACTACTTTGGGTTTGTGATCCCTCGCATCCCATAGCACAGGGGATAGATCGTTTTGTCAAACTTGACCACGAGGAAGTATATTCCGAACCATTCACCGTGCCCGACCCCGATAAGCTTGTGTTTATTTCCTCATTCCAAGGTGGAGAGGTGTTTAGGGCGGGATGCTGCTATCAAAGGCAAAATGGAAAGATATTTTATTTCCAACCCGGTCATGAGACATATCCAACATATCACAACAAAGATATTATACGCATAATAAAAAATGCAGTTTATTGGGCGGCACCCATTTTCAGAGCAGATAAATTAGAAGCGGTTGAGGTTAAAAAACCGTTAGGAGAATAGTTATGAAGAAAAAGATTGCAGTTGTCGGCTATGGCGGACAGGGCGCATGGCATTGCGACCAAATAATTAAAAGTGATGTTGTAGAGCTTACGGGTACCTATGATATTAGAGAAATCCGCAATGAAGCTGCTCGCGCAAAAAACATTTTTGTATATAATTCATTTGATGATATATTAAATGATTCTAAAGTTGATGCGGTTGTTATTGCAGTCCCCAACGATAGCCATAGAAATCTTGTGGTTGATAGCTTGCTTGCGGGTAAAGACGTTATTTGCGAAAAACCCGTTGAAATGTCGGTGGCGGCACTCGATGATATGATTGCTGCCGCTAAAAAATCGGGTAAACATTTCACAGTTCATCAAAATCGCCGTTGGGATGTAGATTTTCTCGGTGTTAAACAGGTAATAGAGAGTGGCGAGATAGGGGATGTTATTCGTATTGAATCACGCATCCACGGCTCACGCGGTATACCGAGCGACTGGCGTTGCACAAAAGCGCAGGGCGGCGGTATGATACTTGACTGGGGTGTGCATTTAATCGACCAAATGTTACAACTAATCCCTGAAAAAATAGTTGGCGTATTTTGTATGTGTACTCACATTACCAACAATGAGGTTGATGACGGCTTCCGTTTAGAACTTGAATTTGAGAGCGGAAAAACCGCACATATAGAGGTTGGTACATATAACTTTATTGCAATGCCGCGTTTTTATATGCAGTGTAAAGATGGTACATTATATTTGCAAGATTGGCAGAAAAAGGCCCATATTGCAAAACTTACCGCCTGGTGCGAAAAGGATGTAACTCCCGTGCAAAACGCTGCCGGAATTACTAAAACCATGGCACCGCGTGATGAGCTTACTTTAAAAGAGTATGACATTGAGCGACCTGTGAGTGATGTTCACGAATTCTATCGTAATTTTGTGGCAACACTTGACAGCAAAGCCGAGCCGTTAATCAAACTTTCTGAGGTACGCCGCGTAATGCAGGTTATGGAAGCCGCTTTTGAGTCGGATCAAAAACGCGCGGTTATAAAAACCGAAATATGATAGATTTTGCTGTTATTGGCACAAGCAATATCACATACGAGTTTGTGTCGGCCGCACTTAATACGGGTAGATATTCACTAAAAGCCGTGTATTCAAGAACGTATGAAAAGGGTAGCGAGTTTGCCGCAAAATTTGGTTGCAAAAAGGTTTTTACATCCCTTTTAGATTTGGCAAATGATAAAAGCATTTCCACGGTTTACGTTGCGTCCCCTAACGCCGTGCATTATGAGCAGTGTAAACTGATATTAGAACACAGCAAAAATGTTATTTGCGAAAAGACCATTACCGGTACCCCGCAGGAGTTTCTTGAGCTTAAAGAAATAGCCGACAAAAATGGTGTTATCATAGTTGATGCCATTATGTCGCGATATTCCGTGGGGCGTGAGCCGATAAAATATGCTATCGGAAAAATTGGGAATATAATACGAGCGCGCATTGATTTTTCCAAAATTTCTTCACGATATTATAATTTTTTAAATGGCGAGGACGTAAATATTTTTAATATGAAACTCGGCGGCGGCGCACTTATGGACCTCGGTGTGTATTGTGTATATGCAGCATTAGATTTGCTTGGTATACCGCAAAGCATTTCGGCAAAAGCTACGTTTTTAAGGGGCGGAGCCGATGGGGAAGGCACCGCAGTATTTCGGTATGATGGCTTTGAGGCAGTGCTTACATACAGTAAAATTGCCGATAGTACGGTCGCCAGCGAAATTATTGGCGAAAACGGAACTGTAAAAATCGGTCAAATCAGTCAATTTATAGATGCATCGCTTGTTACTGCAAATCATACCGAAAAGTTGGTAGGTATGGCTCAAAAAATAGATGTGATGATGGGCGAAGCGGTTGCTTTTGCAAATTTAATTGAGTTTGGTGCAAAAAACGCAAAAACTTATAAAGATATTTCGCAGTTAACTTACAATGTCCTTTTGTTTATGGAGGAAATTAAGTTGGCCGCAAATATAAAATACCATTAGTTTTAGGAGGCATAAAATGAAACTTGGAGTTGTTAGTGCAATTTACGATGGCTTTTCATTTGAGGAAATGATTGACAGTGCATCATCTATTGGCTATGAATGTGTTGAGGTTGCTTGTTGGCCGCAGGGAAAGGCTGAACGCAGATATGCCGGTGTTTCCCACATTGATGTTGATAACACCTCTCCCGAATACATAGCGTATGTAAAAGATTATTGCAAAAATAAAAACATTGAAATTTCTTCACTTGCTTTTTATCCCAATACAATGGACGGCGATATTGAAAAGAGAAATGCAAGTATTGCACATCTTAAAAAGGTTATCAATATGAGCGCACTGCTTGGCGTAAATATGGTAACCACCTTTATCGGTCGCGACCAGACAAAAACCGTTGAAGAAAATCTTGAAATTTTTAAAGAGGTATGGCCTCCTATAATTAAACTTGCCGAGGAAAAGGGCGTTAAGGTTGCTATTGAAAATTGCCCAATGCTTTTCGGAGCTGATCAATGGCCGGGTGGACAAAATCTCTTTACAACACCGGCACTCTGGCGCAAAATGTTTGAACTATTGCCCAGCGATAATTTTGGTATTAACTATGACCCCAGCCACTTTATTTGGCAGCATATTGATTATATTAAACCCATTTATGAGTTTAAAGATAAGATTTTCCATGTTCATTATAAGGATATTAAAATGTATCCCGATAAGTTAAATGACGTTGGTATTATGGCTTATCCGCTTCAGTATATGAGTCCGAAACTTCCCGGTCTTGGTGATGTAGATTGGGGCAAATATGTATCAGCTCTTACAGATATCGGTTTTGACGGTCCAACCTGTGTTGAGGTTGAAGACAAAGCTTTTGAAAGCAGCAGAGAAAAGATACTTGATTCAGTTAAATTAAGCTATCGCTATATGCGACAGTTTGTAATTTAAATAAAATTTTTTACGGAGGTAAAAATTATGGCAATCGATATGAATGATTTTTCCACAAACCAAGTTGAAGGCGCAAAGATTGTAAGCGACAAGAAATTCCGCATTGGTATTATTGGTACCGGCGGTATCTCTGGCGCTCACATTAGGGCATATCTTGAGCAACCCGATGTTGAGATTGTGGCCGGTTGTGATTTAATTCCCGGCAAAGCTGAAGAAAAATTTGCTGAGTTCGAAATTGAAGGCGCAAAATACTTTACTGATTATAAGGAAATGATAGATACAGTAGAAATGGATGCCGTTTCTGTTTGTACATATAACTGCACACACGCTGAATGTACTATCTATGCGCTCGAACACGGAATGAACGTTCTTCTTGAAAAACCTTTTACCGTAACTCTTGATGAGGCAATAGAGGTTATGAAGGCCGAGAAAAAGAGCGGCAAAATCGTATCTGTTGGCTTCCAGCCGAGATTTGATGCTAATATGCAGATGATTAAGAAGATTGTAGAATCCGGCGAGCTTGGACGCATTTACTACGTTCAAACAGGTGGCGGCCGTCGTCATGGTATTCCTGTAAGCTGGTCCGAAACCTTCATTGAAGGCGATAAGGCAGGTCTTGGTGCTTTGGGCGATATCGGTTGTTATTCTATCGACCTTGTTATGAATGCTTTAGGCAATCCGAAGCCCCTTACCGTTACAGGTATGGCTACCGACTATTTTGGCAAAACCCCCGAAGCTTATGCTAAGGTTGGCAAGCCCGAGTGCGCTGAGAAATTCTCGGTTGACGACTTTGCATCGGCTTATATCCGCCTTGAAGGCGATATTATTCTTGACTTCCGTATTGCTTGGTATATGCATCTCGACACATCGGGCGATACCATTATTATGGGTACAAAGGGCTCGCTCAGAGTTCCGTCTACAGAGTGCTGGAACGGCTCGTTTGATAAGCCGATGACCATTTACCACGATGTAGCTGGTACACCTGTTGAAACTGTTGTTCCGCTTCTTCCCGAAACAAAGGACCTCTGGAATAGAAAGATTCGCTCTTTCCTTGATGCGATAATTACAGGTAGTCAGGCACCTGTGCCCACCAAAGAAATTATTTATAATCAGGCAATTCTTGACGGTATCAGCCGCTCTACAAAGGCGCGCAGAGAAGTAGAAATCGAAATTCCTGAAATCTAAAATTTAACTTAAAAGCCGAAAAGCAAAAACTTTTCGGCTTCTAATAAAGCGAGGCAATTTTATGAAAGATTTTTTATTAGGATTACAACTTTTTACCGTTCGTAATGAATTGGAAAAAGATTTTGTTGGTACACTTAAAAAAGTAAAAGAAATGGGCTATGATGGCATAGAATTTGGCGGTACAACCTGTGGTTATAGTGCGGCCGAGGTTAAAAAGATTTGCGAAGAAATCGGCTTAATACCTTTTTCGGCACATATTAGACTGCTTGATATGTTAGAAAATCCCGAAATCCTAAAAGTTTATAAGGAAATAGGATGTGAGTATACCGTTATTCCTTATCTTGAGGAGGGCTATCGTCCCGGAGAGGATGGCTTTGACACCGTTGTAGAAGGTGCAAAATCCTTAACAAAAAAAGCTAACGAGCTTGGACTTAAAATGTGTTATCACAACCACGATTTTGAGTTTGATAAGGTTGGCGACGAGTACGCAATCGACCTAATTTATCGCGAGGCTCCTGAGCTTCAACCCGAATTTGACACCTGTTGGGTAAAGGTTACGGGTGTTGAGCCGGTTGACTATATCAAGAAGTATGCCGGCCGTCAAGAGATTTTACATCTTAAGGACTTTGTTGGCGGTAGAGCTGAAAATATGTATGCTCTTATCGGCATCGATGAGGATGAGGAGAAGGATACAGGCGGTAAATTTGAGTTCCGTCCCGTAGGCTACGGATGTCAAGATTTCCCCTCGATTTTAGCAGCAGCAAAAGAGGTTGGCATAAAGTGGGTTATTGTTGAGCAAGACCAGCCAAGTCTTGATAAAACACCGCTTGAATGCGCGAAAATGAGTATTGATTACTTAAACAATCTATAATAAAAAAGCGCCGGTTGTGGCACCATCCGTAAGGAAGGTGCCACAGTTATATTCGCCTTGCGGCGAGTTATATTGCTTCGCAGTTATATGATGCTTCGCATCGTGATATTGTCCTTCGGACAGTTAAGAGGCGAATATAATATCACTGAAACCGCAAGGTTT
>SVOM01000007.1 GCA_015066405.1 Oscillospiraceae bacterium | reverse complement strand
GAAAGTGATATTGAAGCCTTGCGGCTTCAGTGATATTCTATTCGCCCATAAACTTGCGAAGCAAATATCACTCGGCGTAAGCCGAATAACACTGCGTAGCAATAGAACTCGCCGCAGGCGAATAGAACTGGCGTGATACTCCGTTAAGAGTATCACGCCAATTCTGCACAGTTTTTATTTTTTAAAAGCTTTTGTTTAGTGAAGTCCCGGCAGCCAGCCCTTATCATCGTTTGAAACAACAAAGGATACGTTGGTTCCGGATGATGTGGTGCTTGAGGTTGTACCCGATGAGGTTGTGTCGGAAGAAGTGGTATCGGAAGAGGTCGTGTCAGAAGAGGTTGCATCAGATGAAGTGCCATCGCTTGATGCATCACCGGAGGATGTGGGGACGCTGCTCTCGGGTTTTTCCTCGGGGAGCTCTTCGTTCTTTTGCTCTTCGTTTGTGTCGCTCTCAACCTTGCCTATTAAGTCGTCCGCTGCCACCTTGTTTACACGCTCAACAATTTCGGTTACCGAAAGGTCTATAAGCTCTTCGGCTTTGAGCTTGCTGTTTTCCTTTTCAAGCTTTACACAAAGGTGTGCTTTCGCATAGGAAACGCTATGTTTATCGGCAAGCTTTTGAACACTATCGGTTTTAACCTTTATATAAAGCGTGTATATTCTTGTTGAACAACCGGCTTCCTTTAAACCATCACGGAAGTAATTTGTAAGCAATTCAAAATCTTTTTCGCTACGGCTCTCAACCGAGAATAGCAGGACCTCATCGTTGTCGCCCGAAAGTTTTTTTGCGGCAACCAGTTCTTTGATAAACGTATCAATCGCCTGAGAGAACGAAACCGAAGAGCTGATATTATCAACAATATAGTTATCGGCAGCCTTATAGGTGCTCGCAGCAGTTACGGTGTAGTCGTCGTTAGACAGGGTAAAGGAGGCCGAAACTGAATTATCAATCGTAACCGTAATGTATTCTGACGCAACGGGTGTTTTTTTAGGCGATAAAACGTTTACTATAATTATTGATAGTGCTATTATCAGCACAAGCGCTAATGCGATTATCGCAATAAGTTTGTTTTTTGTTTTTAATTGTATACCCATTTTTGAGTACATCCTTTTCTTAAAATTTTTTGCAAGGCACTATATTAATTATAAATAAAGAAAAACAATTGTCAATATGAATTTATTTACATACTATATTTAGTGCATATTTGCTCGAAAAAACACAATTTAAGCAACTTTTGGAAAAATGGCAAAAAAATATGCGTCATTTTTGTGCAAACCCTCACAAAAATCGGCGGTTTTTTTGTGCCAAGTTGTGTATTTTCACTTGACAAAAGGGCATTATTTTGGTACTATTATACAGTAAGTATTGTGGCGCAATATTCGCAAAAAAGCGGTGCTTGTGCTACGTATAATTAACACTAAAGGAGAAGTGAATCATGAAGAAGTGCCTTGCAGTAATTTTGGCTTTAATAATGGCAGTTACGGCATGTCAGATGATATGCTTTGCCGCCGAGGCCGAAACAAATGGCGCCGCCGCAGATGCTTTGATTTCCCAATCAGCCACAGCCAGCGATGGTTATGCAAAGTATCTTGAGGCAAATGCCGGTTTTGCTGACGCTACCGAGAAAATTGTTATAAAAGCGGATACATATACCGCTACATCGGATGGTGCAGTTATTACGGCAGTGGGCGAGTATACCGATGAAGCCGGAGAGAAACGTGATGGCGTTATTAAATCTACCGGTGAAAAGGGTAAAATTACCTACAAATTCAATGTTGCAAAGGCGGGTATGTATACCATCAAGTTATCATACTGCCCGATTAAGGGACGTGGACTTCCGCTGTCTTTCAGCTTCCTTGTTGATGGCGAGCAGCCCTATGAGTCTTTACAGGCCGTCAACTTTGAAAGAACTTTTGTGGATGCATCCGAGGGTGTCGCTGATGGTAACGGCAACGTATATGCGTCCGAACAGATAGAAAAGTTCATTTTCAAAGATATTATGGCTATGGATAGAACCGGCCAGTATATTGACCCGCTTAAAGTTGCCTTGACCGAGGGTGAGCACACCATAACTCTCATAGTAGAGTCGGGCGAGTTCAACCTGCAGGCAGTAACTTTAGAAGTTCCCGAGAAAAAAGTTTCTTATGCCGAGTACATAAAGCAGCAAAGCGGCAAAAACTATACAGGCAAAGAAATTCATATCGAAGGCGAAGCCGCAAAATATAAGAGCACATCTTCAATGACTCCTTTTATAGATAACAGCGACCCGAGTATTAAGAGCATTCACGAAACAGGTGCGTTTAAAGAGGTTATCAACTTTATCGGTTCAACAGGTTGGCAAACACCTAACGAAACAATCGTTTGGGATATTGATGTTCCCGAAGATGGTTTCTATAAGGTTGCTTTCCGCTTCCGTCAAGACCAGGTTATCAACGGCAACTCTTATCGTAGCCTTAAAATTGATGGCAAGAGTCCTTTCGCCGAGGCAGAGCAAATTCCGTTCTACTACGGCGGCAACTGGAAATTCCAGGAATTAACTGTTGATGGCGAAGCGGCACTTGTTTATCTCACAAAGGGTAAGCACGAGGTAAGTATGACTGTAACTATGGGTGCTTTCGGCGAAATCAGCCGTGAGCTCAACAGCATTACCTATGAAATCAGCGACCTTTACCTTAAAATCCGTATGATTACGGGCGATAACATAGATACGGGCCGAAGCTACGAGTTCTTCGAGCAGATTCCCGGATTTAATGACATACTTAAAACAAACATTGCGCGTCTTGAAAAGCTTTGCGCGAGAATTACCGAGATCACGGGCGAGAAGAGCGGTACTTATATTTCTACCATTCAAAATATGATCCGCGTTATGAACGAGCTTCACGACAATCCCTATACAGCGCAAAGATATGTAGGCACATATTACGATAACTACTGCTCGGTAGCGGCTCTCGTTGCCGATATCGCAAAGCTACCGCTTGATATTGACCAAATTATTTTTGCTGCTCCCGAAAATGATTACGAAATGCGCATGGAAAACTGGTGGAATAAAACAGTTTACTCGTTTGAAAGATTTATAGTTTCGTTTATGGATGACTATAAATATTCCACCGATAATATTGACGGCAAAACAACACTTACAATATGGGTTGTTTGGGGCCGCGACCAAACACAAATTTTAACCTCTCTTGTTAAAGACTCGTTTGAAACAATATATCCCGATGTTAACGTTAACATACAAATAGTTGGCGCAACGCTCGTTCAGGCGATACTCTCGGGTACAGGACCTGATGTACTTATCGGTCAGCCGAGAACCGAGCCTGTTAACTATGGTATGCGTGGCGCGTTGATACCGCTTAATGATATGCCGGGTTATGATGAGGTTATAAATCGTTTCCAAAGCAGTGCGGTTGACCCCTATATGCTAAACGGCGTTACCTATGGTATTCCTGATACCCAGTCGTTCAACATTATGTTCTATCGTACCGACACCTTCGAAAAGTTAGGCCTTACCGAAGCTGACGTTCCGAAGACCTGGGAAGAGTTTAGAAACCTTACAGCACTCCTGCAAAGACAAAACTTTGCGGTTGGTATGCCTGGCGCCGGCGTTCTTAACTATTATTCGACATTCTTAAGACAAAAGAATATTGACCTTTATAAAGAAGGCGGCAAGGCCACCAACGTAACCTACGGAGACGCGGTAGAGTCATTCGTATATTGGACCGATTTCTACACAAATCTCGGTTATGATACGGCGTTTAACTTCTACAACCGTTTTCGTGACGGCACAATGCCGCTCGGCGTAGGACTTTACAGCGATTATGTACTCTTCTCGCAGGCGGCTCCCGAAATTTCGGGTAAATGGGCTATCGCTCCGATGCCCGGCACCATGCAGGAAGATGGCACAATTAATTACACCCAGTCCGATACAGGTACTTGCTGTGTTATTCCGATAGTTTCAAAGCATCCTGATATCGCTTGGAACTTTATCAAATGGTGGACATCTGATACAACCCAGTATAGATATTCAACAATGGTTGAGGCAATTCTCGGTGAGGTTGGCCGTGTACAAACAGCCAACATCGAAGCCCTTAAAAAGCTTTCTTGGGAATCTGATGACCTTGATATTATACTTGATACCTGGGAGGATGTTGAGGGACTTGTAGAAGTTCCCGGCGGCTACTATGTAACCCGTTCAATCTATCAGGCATTCTGGAACGTTGTTAACCTTGATGAAAACCCCAAGGATATGATTGTTAAATGGGGTAAGGTAGCAGATGAAGAAATTATAAGAAAGAGAAAGGAGTATAACCTTGAGTACTAATACTAATGTAATAAAAAAGAAAAAGTATAGAAATTCATTTGGTGGTAGCGAGGTTTCAATGCTCGTTATAGCACTTCCTTTCCTTATTCTTTTCTTTATAATGACCGTTTTGCCCGTATTGGCATCCCTGGTTTTGAGCTTTTGCTCATACGATACGCTTTCCAGTCCTAAATGGGCAGGACTTGATAACTTCCTTCGTATGTTTGTAACCGATGATATGTTTAGCACAGTTGCAACCAACACTATCATATTTGCGGTTATTACAGCACCTGCAGGCTTCTTGCTTTCTTATGTACTTGCGTGGTTCATAAATGAGTTTAACCCCTCGGTTAGAAGCTTCTTATCATTCCTTTTCTATGCGCCCAACCTTGTTGGTAACGCATACTTTATTTGGCAAACTGCTTTTAGTGCCGACTCTTACGGTTATGTTAACAGCTTGCTTTTGTCGGTTGGCTTACTTAACGAGCCGGTACAGTGGCTTACAACGCCTGATTATATTGTGCCGATTATCATTGCCGTTACAATTTGGTCGAGTATGGGTGTATCCTTCTTGGCTGATATCGCCGGTCTTCAGAGTATCAACGTATCGCTCTTTGAGGCAGGCGCTATCGATGGCATCAGAAACCGTTGGCAAGAGCTTTGGTATATAACCTTACCTTCAATGAAAGAAATTCTTTTGTTCGGTGCGGTTATGCAGATTGCAAGCTCATTCTCAATAGGCCCCGTAATTACAACAATGTGTACATATCCTACAGTTAACAACTGTGCTGATACTATAGTAATGTATCTTGCCGATATCGCACACACCCGTATGGAAATGGGATACGCGGCAGCAATTTCTATATTCTTGTTCGCATTGATGGCAATCTTCCGTGGACTTATCGGTAAGTTGCTCAGTAGCGTTGGTAAGTAAGGGGGGTATTACGTATGACAAAGTTTTCTAAAACGCTCAAAAAAATTAGACAATTTAAGCTTTTTGGCGGCGGAGAAATTCAGTACAAACGTTATACCCGTTCTAAATTCGTAACAGCATTTTTCGTTGTTGCCCTTTTGGGATTTGGATTTATCTGTATTCTCCCGCTTATCTACTGCGTGGCGACCTCGCTTAAACCTTTGGATGAAATTCTCATTTTCCCGCCTAAGTTTTTTGTTAGACGTCCCACAATAGCAAACTATACGTTATTGCCGAGTTTGTTATCAAAGCTTAAAGTTCCGCTTTCCCGTTATGTGTTCAACACAGTGTTTATAACAATTGTCGGCACTGTAGGACACATTTTGGCGGCTTCGGCTGCGGCGTTCTTCTTCTCAAAGAGTAAGAACAAATGGGCCGGTATTATATTTATGATTGTACAGTTCTCACTTCTTTACAACGGTACAACACTCGGCGTTCCGCAGTACATCATTTTCTCGAAAATGGGTATTATTGATACATATTGGGTATATATCTTACCGCATATTCCGGGCGCTATGGGTGTATTCCTTATGAAGCAGTATATGGATGGCTCGGTGCCCGAGTCCCTGCTTGAAGCGGCGCGAATTGATGGTGCGGGTTATCCGCTCATCTTCTGGAAAATAGTAATGCCTATGGTAAAACCCGCGTGGTTAACGCTTTTGCTGTATGCCTTCCGCGATATGTGGGCTGTACAGTCGGGCACTACAATATTTACAGAATCATTAAAGACCTTGCCCGCGGCTATGAGCCAAATTACAAACGCAGGTATCGCCCGTTCGGGTAGTGCCATGGCAACCACCGTTATCATGATGATTCCGCCGATACTCGTATATTTGATTTCTCAGAGTAACGTTATGGAGACCATGAGTAACGCAGGTATGAAAGATTAGTAGAAAGGGAAGTAATATGAAAAATTTAAAAAGACTTTTAGCAATTTTTCTATGTTTGGCTTGCCTTTGTACTACGTGCTTAACGGCAAGTGCCGCAGACTATACCGATTCTGCTAACGATGCGGCAACAAAATGGATAACAGGCTCCATTAAAGAAAAATTTGTATATTCTCGTCCGATGTTTGATGATTTACCGCAGGTAACGGCGGCTGATATGGGCGTTGGCGAGTTTGGCGAGCTTACTGATATTTTTGCGGTTGACGGCAAAATTTATTTGCTCGATAGCGGCAACCTTGAGGAGCAGCCTAAAGGCCGACTAATCATCCTTGATGAAAAATATAACAAGCTGGATGAGTTCAGCGAGGTTTTTTTGGACGGTGCCCCCGTAACCTTTGAAAAATCAAAGGGCGTATTTGTAAAGGACGGACTTATTTACATCTGCGATACAACACACGGCAGAGTGCTTGTTGTAGATGAAAACCGCAAGGTTGTGCGCACCTTTACAAAGCCGGACAGTGAAATGTGGCCGACCGACTTAAACTTTAACCCCATAAAGATAGTAATAGATAATATGGATTATATCTATGTTCTTTGTGATGGTTCTTTCTACGGCGCGGCAATGTTTGACCCCGAAACCTATGAATTCAAGGGCTTCTTTGGTGCTAACGTTGTAAGCACCACCGTGCTTCAGGCAATGAATAATCTTTGGGATTTGCTTTTCTCAAACAATGAGAAACGTTCAAAGAGTGCTAAAACACTTCCGTTCTCATTTATAGATATGGTGCTCGGTGCTGATGGTTATCTCTTTACCTGTACAGGTAAAAGCGGCACCAAAGCCAAATTCACACCCGGTAGCGTAAGGCGTCTTAACCCAACGGGTAACAACATCCTTATTGATAAGAGTAAGGATACACCATCTAACTCAAGCTTGGTTGTATTCGGCACAGAATCTACCTCTAAAACCAAGGGTATTGATATATCTCACGATATATGTTCAATAACGGTGGATGAAAACAACTTTATTTATGTACTGGATGCACCGTATGGTCGTATTTACATGTACGATGTAGAGTGTAACTTAATTACCACTATCGGTGGCGGTGTTGCTGAGGGTACACAACAGGGTACCTTCCGCCGCGCTCAAGCCATCACATCAATGAATGATACAATCTATGCTATTGATATTACCAAGAAAGCAATCATCCCGTTCCGCATAAATGCTTATGGCGAAATGGTGCAGAAGGCGCAGGCACTCACAATGGCGGGCGACTATGCCGATGCTGCTCCTATTTGGAATGAGGTATTAAAGCTTGACCGCAACTCAATTCTTGCATACCGCGGTCTTGCAAAGGCTGCATTGCTTGAGGATAGATATGAAGAGGCAATGGATTATGCGCTTTTAGGATATGACCGCAATACATATTCTCAAGCGTTTGAGTATGTTCGTAAAGAATTCCTTGAGAAAAACTTTACATTTATATTTATCGGCGCAATTGTGTTGGTTGTAGTGGTTGTAGTTCTCTTGCATTACAAGAAGAAATACAAGGTAGTGCTCATTAAAAACAAAAAGCTTAAAATCGCGCTTGGCACCATACTCCATCCTGCCGATACATTCTACGAAATCAAGCGTAATAATAACGGCTCGGTGCTTATTGCAACCGGCATACTGCTGCTTTGGTATGTTGGCAAGATTATCGGTTATACAAGCGGCTTTATATTCAATAAAACCGATATTGCCGATGCTAATGCTTGGTATGCTTTAGCACAAACTGTAGGCCTTGTGCTCCTCTTTGTATGCGCCAACTGGCTTGTGTGCGTACTCTTTGAGGGTAAGGGTAAGTTTAAAGATATTTATGTGGCTACCTGCTACAGCATAATGCCCCTTGTAATCGGTGCATTCGGTTATGATATTCTTTCAAATGTATTAACCTTACAGGAAGCTAATTTCATAACAATCCTTAACTACGCTTGCATCCTTTACACCGCCGTTTTACTTGTAATGGCAATTATAAACGTTCAGGAATTCGGCTTTGGCAAGTTCTTGTTTACAACCATTGTAACACTTCTTGCTATGATACTTGTTGTATTCCTTATATTCCTTGTTGCAATACTCTTGCAGCAGGCATCAGACTTTGCTAAAACGGTATTCTTAGAAGCCGTCTACCGATAAACACAAAAGGAGGATAAAAATGAAAAACATTTTAGTTAAAACATTATCATTCGTCCTTTGTGTTGTTCTGGTGCTGTCCTTTGTGGGTTGCTCAGGTGTAACGGTGGGCAAAAATGTTACAGAGGATTTTAAAAAGGCCACACTCATAAACGGCGAAAAAATCGAAAACGATAAATTATCGCTTACTTGGGACGCTAAAAACAAATGTATTATCTTAACCGATAAGCAAACAGGCGCCCAGTGGACCACATCGCCTAACGGTTATCTTTCTAAGGAAGAAAGACCCGCGATGCAGAAAAAATATGTTGAATCTCCCATCCACGTAAAGTATCTCGAAAATTACGAGTTCCAGGACAACACATCTCCTGACCCCGCTGATGATTACGGATACACCGCGCTTAGAGATTCTTCGTACTCTATAGTAAAGGAAGAAAATTCTTTTGTAATTTCCTTCTGCTTTAAGCAGTCAAACTCTATTATTCCCGTGCGCTATACACTTAAGGATGACTGCGTAGGTATTTCTATTGATACCGATGAAATTATCGAGAATGAGGACCCGATTTATTCCATAGCTTTCACACCTACATTCTGTGCGGTGGAAAAGGGAACAAAGGATAGCTATATGTTCTATCCGTCAGGCACGGGTGCACTCATTGACACCTCGAGCGTGAATCTTCTTGCAGCTTCCTATTCCGCAGGAATTTACGGAGACGATGCCGCAAGAAAAATCCGAGACGATTTAACAAATCAGAAGAATGTATATCTCCCCGTATTCGGTACGGTAGTAGGAAACAATGCTATTTGCGGCATTGTGTCCTCGGGTGCCGAGCACGCAACTATAAACTATACAACTTCTTATGAAAAAACCGATTATGCGGCAATTTACACAGAGTTGCACCTTCGTGGTTATGACTTTAACACAATTAAAGGTAACTTAACCTATGAGGAAACCGCAATTTATGCAGAGGACCGCTTAACAGGTTCGGTATATGAGGTTGAATATTATCCCTTATCGGGAGAAAACGCAAGCTATGTGGGTATGGCAAAGCTCTATCAGCAAAAGTTGTACGGAAACAACGATGCTACCACTATTACCGATGATGCATTTTCGCTTAAAATCCACGGCGGTTTGCTTGAGGAGAGAAACGTTCTCGGTTATCCCTACAATGCGTTATTGGCGCTTACAACCTACAAGGATGTAGCCGAGATCATTAACGATTTGTCGGCAACCGGAGTTACTCCCAACATCCAGCTTTACGGCTTTGGACAAAGCGGTATGGATATAGGCAAAGTGGCGGGCGGCTTTAAGCTTGGCAGTGAATTTGGAAGCAAAAAAGAACTGAAAAACGTAATCGCACTTTGTGAGAACAAAGGAATCGATATGTTTGTTGATTTTAACCTTACAGAGTACGGTAAAAGCTCTCTTGGTTATAACACAACCTTTGATTCGGCTAAGACCGCTAACAAGCAGGCGGCTTATCGTTACTATATTGATAAAGCCGTGCAAATACAGGATTCCGAAAATTATGACCGCTTCCGTTTGCTTAATCGCGATAAGGTGCTTAAAGCAAGCAATACGCTTGTTAAGAAGATAAAGGGCTATAATCTCCCCGGAATCAGCTTCTCAACACTCTCTGATACGGCATATTCCGATTATTCTTCTGATAAATATTACGTTAAGAAGAATATGGGCAGCTTTGTTCAGGGTATTGTTGAAAACTACAAAAATAACGGCTACGCATTTGCCGCAAACGGTGCAAACGCTTATGCCGCAGTGGTGGCTGATTGTGTATTTGAAACACCTATGAATTCGAGTGAGCTTGATGTATTTATGACCGATGTACCGTTCTATCAAATGGTATTCAAGGGTAAAACCGAGATTACATCGGAAGCTGTAAACGCAGGCGAGACAATGTCTAAAAAGCAGCTTCAGGCACTCGAAACCGGTGCATCTATGTTGTTCAATATTTACGGCACCTATGATTCAACCCTTACATACTCACCGTTCAAGGGACTTTACGGTGCAAAGTACAGCGACAATAAGGATGACATCATTAAAGTTGGCACTGAATATGGCGAGTATTATAAAGCCATAAGCGGTCAGACAATCGCTAATCACGAGCTCATCACAAAGGATGTTCGTCTTACAACATATTCAAACGGCGTTAAGATTTACGTTAACTATTCCGATGCCGATTATGTATCGGCTGACGGCACAGTTACAGCGGGCGGATGCCTGATAATTAAATAAGGAGGTGGACAGTATGTTTAAAAGCAAAACAAAAAAACATAAGGGCGTTGAACAGCTCAAAAGCAAATACGGCAGACTGTTCGTTCTCCCGTGGGAAATAGGACTTGTACTGTTCTTCTTCATCCCGATTATCACATCTATTCAGTATGCATTCAGCAAGGTTGAATTGACCGTTGAGGGCTTTAAAACAACCTGGGTTGGCCTTGAGTGGTTTGAATACTATCTATTCAAAGATGCGAATTATTTTGATGAACTTGTTGCATCACTCTCAAGCTTTGCGGTGCAAATTCCGATTATTTTGTCGCTTAGCTTAATTCTTGCGATTATACTTAACCAAAAGTTCGCAGGCCGTGTAGTTGCCCGTGCAATATTCTTCTTACCCGTTATTATAGCAACCGGTGTTGTTATAGAACACATGACGGCGGAATGGATGACCATTAGCTTGGTTGCGTCTACAGGTGCTGAAAACAACTACAGCAGTATGATTGACTTTGATGCCATCCTTGGTAACCTTGGATTGCCCGAGGAAATCAACAAGCTCATTTCCGGATATATCGGCGATATATTCAACCTATTATGGAGCTGTGGTATACAAATAGTTCTCTTTATCGCAGGTCTTCAAACAATACCGGATCAGCTTTACGAGGTATCCCGTGTTGAAGGCGCTTCCAAGTGGGAGGAATTTTGGTATATCACCATCCCGATGTTAGGACCGACAATTTTGCTTGTTATGGTTTACACTATGATAGACCTGTTCACGCAAAATAAAGGTGTTATGGAATCGGCATTTACGCTTATGAAAAACGCCGTATACGATAAGAGCTCGGCTATGATGTGGATGTATTTCCTTGTAGTCGGCGCATTAATGGCGTTAGTTCTTGGACTTTATAATAAGTTCTGTCTTAAAAAGTGGTCATAAGGAGGGGTAGTAATGTTAAAAATTAAAAAACCGAAAATTACTGCCCGTAAAGCAGGGGAGTTGGGCTTTAAAATTATAACTCCCATAGCCCGTTGGATATTCATTTTGGCTATCAGCTATATTCTCTTGTATCCGCTTTTCTATATGGTTTCAGTATCGGTGAAGGCACCGATGGACTTCGTTGATACAACGGTTATTTGGGTTCCGAAAAACTTTGCATTTACAAACATAATTAAGGCGTTTAATGCGCTCGATTATGTTAAGGGATTTATGAGTACTATAAGCGTTGAAATCGTGAGTGCGCTTATCGAGGTTGCAAGCTGTGCTATAACCGCATACGGCTTGGCAAGATTTGAGTTTAAGGAGAAAAAGATATTAACCTTTATCCTTATTCTTACAATCCTCGTGCCCATTCCTATGATTATTACACCGTTGGCTGTAAGAATGCGTTATCTCGATGTGTTTGGTATTTTGGGCTTTATCGGCGAGATAATAGGTACGGATATCCGTCCCAACCTTCTTAATACACCGTGGGCGTTCTACATACCGAGTATCTTCGCGGTAGGTCTTAAAGCAGGACTCTTTACATATATGTATATTCAGTTCTTCAAGGGTCTACCTAAAGAGCTTGAAGAAGCCGCATCAATTGACGGCGCAGGTCCTGTTAAAACCTTCTTAACAATAGTTGTTCCGTCTTCCGGAACTATATTCCTAACGGTTACCATCTTCAGTATTATCTGGCACTGGAATGATACATTCCTATCAACCATGTTCCTATCAAAGGATTATCCGCTGTCGGTAAGACTGTCGCGTATAACCTCTGTAAAAGGAGTTGGTGACAAGTACGATCCCAAAACGGTCGGTGTTATTATGGCGGCTTGTCTGCTTGTAATCCTGCCGATGCTCATCCTTTACTGTATCCTTCAAAAACAGTTTATTAAGAGTATTGACCGCGTAGGTATTGTAGGTTAATAAAGTAACAAAAGGGTTGCGTTATGCAGCCCTTTTTTCGTGCAAAATGCATAAAAAAGAGTTGACAAAGGGTGATATTTGTTGTACTATTAACATACAAAGTTATAAGGAGGATTATTATGCTTAAAATAGTAAAAAGAACTTTGGCAATAGTTCTGGCTTTGGCTATGGCGTTTGCAGTTGTTGGTTGCGGCAAAAAAGGCGATGACGATGACAACAAAGCAGCAACAGGCGGTGGTCTCACAGGCGTTGAAATCGAAAAATTTGCTATCGATTCCGAGGCAGTTTTAGCTTCTATGCCGGCAGAACTGAAAAATACAAAAATCGTATTTTTGAACTGGTACAATCCGGATGACCGTGAGGAAAAACCCGTTATAGCAGCATTTGAAGAAAAAACAGGCATCAACGTTGAGTATCGTGTTACCGATTACGGCGGATACGTCCAGGAAGTTGCTAAAATGTTGGCAACCAAAGAACAGCTTGATGTAATGCGCATGAGAAATCCCGAGATGGCAGCCCTCAAACTTTTACAGCCGATTTCCGTAACAGGTTATGACTTCAGCGACAAAGCCTGGGATAAATACACAATGGGTCTTTACACAGTAGGCGATAACTGCTATGCAGCAGCTCTCCGCTACACACCTTATTTCTTGCCCACATTGTATTTCTATAATAAAGACACTATTGCTGATATGGGCTTTGAGGATCCGTATGAGCTCTGGAAACAGGGTAAATGGACCTGGAGCAAAATGAAAGAAATGTGCACAACTTGGGTTAACGAGAACGGCACAGATTATGTTGGTGCTTGTATTTGGGGCAAACCTACAGATACAGTAGGCGCTTCGTTAGTTAAGCTCAAGGATGACGGTGTTACATACGATCTTGACTTTACCAACCAGTTGGCTCTTGACTGCTGGAAATTCCTTGAGGAAGGCAAGCAGATGGGCATATTCAATAACTTAAATGACGGTTTCGACCAGGCTAAGCAAAAGTTGCTATTTGCTTGCCACGATGCTTCTACTGTTCAGCAGTCTTCAGAGTACTTTAGCAAAACCAGAATGCGCGGTCAGTTAATGACTGTTGCACCGCCTATATGGGATGCAACCGAAGGTTACGGTGCTGAGCAGTATAGCTTAACAATGATGGAAAATATCGGTTTCGGTGTTCCGAAGACCGCTAAAAACGCTAAGGCCGTTCCTTACTTCTTGGCATACCTTTGCAACCTCGCTAACTACAACACAGGCGTTGGCGAAGGCGGTATGTTCTTCAGCGAGCAGGTTAAGGAAGCTTATATGCAGCTTATGACACTTGAAAAGCGTTCATATGACGCTACAAACGCCGTTGCTACATACGATGGCACTATTGGCGACTTCGCTTGGCAGTTGTTCCACACAGTTGATCCTACTCAGATTAACTCCTGGTTACAGGAAAGAGAGTACATTGTAAGAACCAGTATGGAGCTTTACAATCAGGATAGACTCGCTCTTAAATAATTAAAAAAAAGAACCGTTCGAACGAACGGTTCTTTTTTTTTGGCGTTTAGGGATTATTTATTGACACTGCACTTTATATATTGTAAAATAAACACGAAAACAAATTATTTTAAGGCGGTAATAAAATGGCAATTTTCTTTAAAGACGGATGTTTTAAACTTGACACAAAAAACACCACATACAGCATAAAAATTGCTGATTATGGTTATGTTATGCACGGATATTACGGCAAAACAATATCAGATATTGATGTCGGCTATGTGTATCCCGCAGTAAAGCGCTCTTATGTGGCATCGGTTAAAGAAGACTGGGATATGATGTTCCGTATAAATGATGCCCCTCAAGAATATTCCGCTTTTGGCGGTGCCGATTTTAGAACAACCGCGCTTAGAATTAAGCAGGCGGACGGTAGCCGCGCGGCTGATTTGCGCTATTTTTCCCACGAAATTATAGATGGCGCTGTAGAGGTGGAGGGCTTGCCCCACGCCACTGAAAACGGCTGCGAAAACATAAAAACCTTAAAAATCATTTTAAAGGATGCCGCCACCGATGTTTTCGTTAATATGTACTATACCGTTTTTGAGGAAACCGATGTTATCGCCCGCTTTAATGAGATAATAAATAAGGGCGAAGAGTCGATTTTTGTCGAAAAAGCGGCAAGCTTACAGCTTGATATGCAGTGCTCCGATTATGACTTTATAACCCTTGCGGGCGCTTGGGCAAAGGAACGCCACATAAAGCGTAGACCCTTGTCTGTAGGCACACAAGGCCATTCGGTGCACTGTGGCACAACAAGCCATCAGTTTAGCACATTCTTTGCTTTGTGCGATAAAAATGCCGATGAAAATGTAGGCGATGCCTTCGGCTTCCACCTTGTATATTCGGGCAACCATAAAACCGAGATAGAGGTTGAGCAGTTCGGCAATGCGAGAATACTTACAGGCATTAATGATGAGGGCTTTTCTTGGGAGATAAAACAAAACGATAAATTCACAACCCCGGAGGCGTTTATGACCTTCTCGGGAGAGGGACTCGGACAAATGTCCCGAAACCTGCACGAGTTTATCATCCGCCACATTTTCCGCCCCAAATGGCATAATGTGCGCCGCCCGTTGCTCATAAACAACTGGGAAGCTACATATTTTGATTTTAATTACGAAAAGCTTGTGTCCCTTGCCGAAACGGCGGGCAAGCTCGGCATCGAGCTGCTTGTTATGGATGACGGTTGGTTTGGCAAGCGTGAGGATGATAGGACATCACTTGGCGACTGGGTGGTAAATACCGAAAAATTACCTGGGGGACTTGAAAGACTTGCGAAGGGCGTTAATGAAAAGGGTGTAAAATTCGGTATTTGGATGGAGCCCGAAATGATTTCCGAGGATAGTGATTTGTATCGCGCTCATCCCGACTGGGCGATAGCCGTACCGGGCAGGGAAAAAACTATCGGAAGAAACCAGTATGTGCTTGATATTGTAAGGGATGAAGTCAAGCAGTATGTTATCGATGCGGTGTCGTGTGTTTTGGCTGGCGCCAATATCGAGTATTTAAAGTGGGATATGAACCGCTATTTAACCGAGGTTTATTCATTGTCTCTTAGCAAGGATAATCAGGGCGAATATTTCCACCGTTATGTGCTTTCTCTTTATCAAATTCTCGATGCTATCATAACAAAATTCCCCGATTTGCTAATAGAGCATTGCTCGGGCGGTGGCGGCCGATTTGATACGGGTATGCTGTATTATTCTCCACAGATTTGGACAAGTGATGATACCGATGCGCACGAGCGTATTGAAATTCAGCGCGGCACATCGCTCGGCTTCCCCATAACCTGTATGGGCTCGCACGTATCGGCAGTGCCTAATCATCAAACGGGTAGGGTAACACCGCTTGATACCCGCGAAAACGTGGCATATTCGGGTACTTTCGGCTACGAGCTTGATATTACGGCATTAACGGATGATGAACGTGCTGCAATAGCCGAACAGTGCGCATTTTATAAAGAAAACTACAATCTTATAAACAATGGCGACTATTATAGATTACTGCATATACCGGGCGAGTTTTCATCGTGGTGTTTTGCAAGCAAGGATAAAAAGGAAATCCTGCTTTTCTGCGTTCAATTGCAATCAGGTGCAAATGACGGCAACAAATTTGTAAAGATTCCCGCCGCCGATAAAAACTTGCGCTATGAAGAAGCCGAAACGAACCAAACTTATTTTGGCGATACACTAAACAATATCGGAATTTGCATTCCGTATGAGTTTGGCGAAAGAACCTCTTTCTCGCGCCACTTTAAAGCCGAAAAGTAGAAAATAGGGTTTATATGTTAAAAACGGACAGAATTTTCTGTCCGTTTTTTGTGCTTTTATAATTTACATTACGCAATATGTAGTGTATGTAGCAAAATTACTATTTATGGCATAAAATTCATAAAAATTATTGTTAAAATACATAAAAAAACAGTTGCGAAAAAAGGCGGTTTATGTTATTATTATTATGTATTATTAGATAGTGTGGGTAATTACACACTATACGTAAAATTATCTTAACGGAGGTAACACAATGAAAACTGTTTTTAAACAATTTTCAAAGAAGACATTGTCGCTGATAATTGCTCTTGCAGTAGTTATCTGCTCATTCGGCACTACGCTTTCCACCTTTATGGATTTTGGTGCAAAAGCTGTAGGTGTTGAGCATTTTGAGGTAACTTACGGCTCACCGGCAGTGCCTATGTTTGAAAAAACTACCATTAATCTGTACGATTTAAAGGTGCAGTTCGAAAAGGACGGCGCTTTTGTAGATGGTACGGACATTACTTGGTCGGCAGAGGCGGGCACATCTGCTGCAGAATTCTTAAATGCCACTAACAAGACCTTCTCGGCTCTTGGTACAGGCATCTTTAAGGTTACTGCAACCGAAACCGCAAATACTGCCAACACAAAAACCATTTACATAATGGTTAACAAAAAAGACGATTATAATTTCTATCTTGAAAAGAAGGATTTTAACTCTAATCCGCAAAGTTTTAATGCGGATGAATGGATATTTGCTACGGGCAGTACCGATCCTAAAACAACTAACTGGCAAAACACTGAAAAGCCTAAGCAGGATTGGGGTTTCCGGTATCCTTCTGCATCAAAACCGTATTTGGAGTTTTACTATACCAAAAGTGTGGCAATTATGTTCTACAAATCCGAAATACTTATGGATTTCTCGGATTACACTTTTGAAGCAACATTACTTAATAATACTGACTATTCTTCCGGTGTTTCCCGTGGATTTGTTTTGAGATCAGATATCGATTTAAACTCTGCTCCCGGAGCCACAACATCTATCTTTAATACAACAGCACTCTATATCGGTCAACACCGTTATGGTGCTATTTATGCGGGCGCTTTCGGTAAGACATTCTTATCCGGTACCGCAACTGCCCACGGCATGCCATCTGCCACTTTCCATTCATTAACAGGCGATAACTATCTAAAGTTTGTTAACGTAATAGATGAAGAATATGTAAGTGATTCAAACAAAGATGCAGCTAACGGCGGTGCATATCCGAACGACCGTGATTATGTTCTTTCTATGATGAGTGACGGATATTCAAACGCAAAAACCGTTACCGTTAAATTAAGCGGAGAGGATATTCTTTACAAAATCGGCGATAACACTTTGCTTGATACAACACAGCAGGTTCATGTGTTAACGGGTTATGGTAAAGCATCAACACCTGTAAACAATAGCTTTGATTGGGATACCGCGTTTAGCGCAAATGGAACTGTTGGAAAGGGAACTATTGGTTTCCACACAAAACAGGGTATGTCACACATTTACGGCTTCAGTGTTAAGATTAATGACATTGCATCCGAAAATGATATGCCAATGGCATCTGAGATTACGCTCGATACAGTGTCCCTTGATAACCCTGTTTTAAAAACAACTACCAATACTGCATTTGACCTTTCAAATTATATCTATGCGTTTGAGGACGGCTCGCATATCGGTACTGCAGTTGACTTTAATATCAGCGATAAAAACGCTTCCGTTAATGAAACATATTTAACCCTTGCGGGCAAAACATTTACTGCAACCAAGCCGGGTGTTTATGCTATAGATGCAACATACGGCACAGAGGTCATGACGGTTTATGTTTATGTAACCGAATCGGCAACGGCTAAGATTTATGAGGCAATGGATCGTTCACCTGCCGTTCCTATGTTTGTGAACACCAAGCTTGATATAGCAAATTTGGCTATTCAGTTTGAAAACGGACAGTATTTCTACGGTAGAGATATCGTTTGGTCAACAGATGAAACCAACGCAAATGATGCAGGCCTTGTTTTAAGTGATGCTAATAAAACCTTAGCTGTTATTGAAACAGGCACATACGTACTTAAAGCAACTGTTACTACTGATGAAGGCGTATTATCACGCAGAGTTTACTTTGTTGCAAACAAAGCGGGGGATTACAATTTCTATCTTGTAAATCAAGATTACGCGGCAGGTGCTACAGTAAATAAGGCAGATTGGTTGGAGGTTACCCGCGATAAATACGGCGAATACTCCGATTCTAACACATATACAGTTGATGCCGACAATGCTTCAGGCAGTGATCGACATGATTTACATATCAAAAACGGATATCTCAGTATGGGATACGGCGGTAACGGTAGATTTGCTTTCTATGATAGCTCTATCCTTAACGATTTTGCCGATTACACCTTCTCTGTAGGTTTTAGTGTTGCTGCAAATCCGTTCCAGGGCAACGTAGCTCTTTCACTTATTACTCGTGCTCAAATCAACTTTACTGATAAAGCAAATGAGGACCAGAAAACCACCGTGTTTAAAACACCCCTTGCGGGTCAACCCTCATCGGCTCTCGGCTTCCAGGTGTTCCCGTTTGGCGGCGTGGCATTCCAAAACTACCGTAGTGTATTCTCGGGTGTTCATTGGAACGGCTCTGATAAGGTTGGCTATTACACATGGAATAATGATAATGACCTTATGCCGTATATGAACAACGGCGTAATGACCGAACCCGGTAACATGTGTTTGTATATGCCAAGAGGCAGCGAAACTCGTGATGTTTCGGTTAAGCTTGTTGGCGATAGATATATTTACAGTATTGATGGTAATGTATTACTTGATACAGGTGTCGACACCATTAAGAAAATACAGGTTAACAATGCTGAATCTCCCGATTCTGATCCGGAAATAAATGACTGTATAGTTGATCCTACGCGTACCGATAAGGTTTATACACTCAATCCCGGTACAACAACAAGTAGCGACCTTACCTCTGCAGTTAATGCATACGCTACAACAGGTAAGGGTACCATTGGTATCGCCACAGTACGCGCTGCTTCAGGTAGATTTAGCTATATTAGAGTAAAACTTAACGATATCACAACTGATAGCGTTCCTTACGCAGAGGAATACAATCCTTACATTGTAAAATCTTCCTCTCCTGCATTACCGATGACAGCAGGCACCAGGATAAAACTTGCTGACTTTATGATTCAGCTCGGCGCATTTGCTTATGAGGCATCTGCTCTTGATTACAGTGCAGTTACAGCTGTTCAAAACGGCGCTGTAGCAAATGGCGTTAAGGTTGAAAACGGCGAAATCTTAGCATACAAACGCGGTGTTTACAGTGTAACCGCAACTGCTAAGGATGGCTCGGGCCGCACACAAAAGATATACATCGTTGTTAAAAACGCCGATGAAGATGAATATGTAATTTACGATAAGAACTACCGCGATGAAAGCGCATCTGTAGCCGACTGGAAAACAACCGTTGTTTACAATGGTTCGGTATACACAGGTATTACCTTTAGCGGAAATTATCAGGACAAAGTATCTCTCATATATGGTTGGGGAAGTGCGGCGAAAGACATTAAGGGCTTTGTTCCTTACAATTCTGCAGCGCTCTTTGAATCTATCAAAAACGGTGCTGAAGGAAACTTTAAGTATGCAACATATACGCTTCTCGATAATGATGTTGTAAACAGCTTATCTGACTATACCATAACCGCAGGATTAGGTTCTTACACCAACTATCGTGGAGCGGTAGGTGTTGTAGGACGTGTAACAAACACTGCATCAGGTGCATTTGTACCGGGTTCTTCAAACGCCAGCGGATATGCTACGGCATATAAAGAAAACTATGTGTTGGCAAATTATTTCCCGGCGAACAAAGCATTCTATATTTCGGGAGAATCATTTGCGGGTATTTCAGAGGGTGCTGTAAACGACTATTACTATGCAGCAAGCGGATTTAACCGCGGATTTGCATACCGCATATTTGAAACAGAATTTAATGGAAATAATGCATCACTTTACAATCCTAACGGAGATAAAGTAACTGCAAATGCCATTTCGACAAACGGTGCTGCAGGTGTAGTAACGTATACGCATGATCAAAAAGGCGAATTTCTGCCCACACCTATTATTCTTGATTTCAAGGTTTCACTCAAGAATTTAGATTTAAGCAATCTTCCCACAAGCTCTGTTGATTATACACCTGTAAAGATTCCGTCTGTTAAGACATATACCGACAACGGAAACTATAAGTTCTCGCTTAATGCCGATGGACAAATTTCTGTGTATGCTAAGGTTGATGAAAACAAACCTTTCTCACAAAAAGTAGTTATCCCCGCAGTTGTTGACGGCAAAAAGGTGTCGCAAGTAGGCGTAAACGTGTTCTTTAACGAAGATGCTTCAAATACGGTTGCAGAATTGGTTATTTCCGAGGGTATCACAGCATTATCAGAAAATGCATTCCGTAGCAACTACTTTATAGATACAGTTACTCTCCCGAACACATTGGAAACAATCGGTAAATTTGTGTTCCAGGGTTCAGGTATTATCAACCTTACAATTCCGTCCTCTACACTTGCTATTGAAGGCCAGGCGTTTGACAGTAACTTGAGTTTACATACATTGACCTTTGGCAGTTACGATAATGAGACGGATAATCTTATACACAGTAAAATCACTACAATAGGTGAGATGGCATTCCAAAACAACGTATCTTTGGGAACGGTATCACTTCCGCTCGGCGTTAAATCTTTGGGTGCAAGTGCTTTTGCAGGATGTACAACACTGAAGTCGATTTATATTTATAACCGTAATATGATAATCGGCAGTGCCGCAATTCCTACAACCACTACTATTTACGGTGCTACAGGTTCTACAGCCGAGGCTTATGCTACCGCTAACGGCAACGTATTCGTTGCTATCGACACTGATGTTGCAGCGGTAGAGCAGGCATACTCTGATTATCTTGCCGCTATCGAGGCTGCAGCTCAGCTCAAAGCCAACACAGTAGATACAAACGCACAGTTTACATTCTATATGTCAGCGAACGATAATTTCTGCGGTGTTGCAGGTCTTATTTCCGCTAATACAAATGCCGGTAAATATGTATTCCCGACACATACTGATTACACACATCCCGGCACCGGCGAAGAGTTTAAGAATGCTAAGGTTACTTACGTAAAATCTAACGCATTCAAAGAGTGCGAAGACAAGGCGAACATCTATAACGTTGTTCTCCCTGAAGGTTATACCGAGATACAGGCAAGTGCCTTCTCAGGTTGTACCGAGCTTCGTTACATCACATTACCTAATACATTAAACTATATCAGAGACTATGCGTTCCAGAACAACACATGGCTCAAAGAAATAGAGTTGCCCAAAAACTTGGGCGAAATCGGCAAGGGCGCATTTATGAGCTCCGGCCGTTTGGCAACCGTTACATTTGCAGAGGGCTCTGCTTGCTATTCTATTGGAGAGGCCGCATTCCAGGGCACCGCAGTAACAAGCATTAAGTTGCCTGTACACCTTAGAACCATCGGTGAAAAAGCGTTTGCTGATACACCTCTTGCTGAGGTTTACATTCTTAACCGTGATGCCGCAATCGGTGCGGACGCATTCCCCGCAGGTACCGTAATCCACGGTATTAAGGGCTCAACCGCTGAAGCTTATGCTACCGCTAACGGCTTGACCTTCGTGGCTGATGTAACAGATACATGGGATGCCGTTATCGACAAGATCGATCCTAACGGTGTGTTCAAATATCATGTGAACGAGAAGGGCGTATACAGCGCATCGGCTTATTCTGCTGGCGGAAAGATCGTTATTCCGACCGAGGTTGACTACAAAGCTGATGACGGTACCGTTACCAAGGGTGCAGTTGTTTCTGCAGTTGGCATAAATATGTTCAAGAATGTTTACAACAGATTCCAGGTAACCAGCTTGGTTGTACCTGAGGGCATTGTTACTATTGAGGACTCCAGCTTTATTGGTTGCGCAAACCTTGTAAAACTCACTATTCCGTCATCGTTACGAACTGTTGATGATTGGGCATTTTCAAGTGCCGATATCCACGGTGAATTGGTGTTCGGTATTAACTGCTCATACATCGGTGAGAGTGCATTTGCAAACAACAATAATCTTGAAGCAGTTTACATTTATAACCCGAATTGCGTAATCGAAGATGATGCATTTGTATATAGCACAAATATCAGCATCAACGAAAAAGTAACCAAGGAACAAAGAGTTAAGATTTACGGCGTTAAGGGTTCAACTGCTGAAACCTACGCCAGCAAGAACGACCACGAGTTTATCGAAATTAAAGCGGGTAAATTCCCCGAGATTTCGGATATTAAGGATAACAAGAATTACACCTTAACGGGTGATGCTGCAACAGGTGCTGTTGTGGGCTATAGCCGTAAGGATGCTTCTAAGCCTTACTCTGAAAAGGTTGTATTCCCCGCAAAATTGAACGGCGCTTCAATGACTACAATTCAGGGCGGCTTATTCAAGCTTAAACCCTATACATCTTCATTGGTAGCCGCCGTTATCGAAGAGGGCTACACATCTATTGGAGATAGCGCATTCGCAGGTTGCGAACGCTTAACACGCGTACAGCTTCCGTCAACCCTTACTGAGATTAACAACTCTGCATTTGCAAACACTGCTCTTGCAGGCGATCTCGTTATTCCTGAGTCGGTAACCAAGATTGGTGGCAGCGCATTTGCCGGCTGTACAAATCTTACATCCGTTACCATCACCAACCCGACTGCTGTTATCGGTCCTAACGCATTTAGCGAAATGACAAGGGGCTTCACCATCCGCGGTCTCACAAACTCAACTGCCGAAGAATACTACACCAAGTATAAGAAATACGGCATCAAGTTTGAAGCAATAGGCGAGTACATCGATCCTAATGCTCCGAGCGAGGAAGAAGGCCCTGGCGAAAAAGGTCCTGGCAACACTCAGCAGCACTCAGGCGATGAAAACGCAAACAAGATTACATTGTTCGGTGTTCAGGTTGATGACTTAACTCTTATCATTATAATCGGTCTTGGCGCATTGATGCTCATCCTCCTCATTGCAGGCGTTGTAATCGTAATAATTGTTGTAAATTCAAATGATGACGACGATGACGACGACGATGATGATGACGACGATGATGATGACGACGATGATGATGACGATGATGATGATGACGAAGACGAAGATGATGAAGACGAGTACGATGATGAAGATGAATAATCTTAATCGCTAAACTTTATGTATTGCCGCCGGGTATTCGGCGGCAATACTTTTATCGGAGAATTACCATGAAAAGAATAATTGCTTTAATAATGGTTGTAATAATAGCACTTTGCCTTGTTGGTTGCAAAAAAAGACCAACAAACACGCCAAGCGACAACCCATCAAGCACTACAAGCGAAAGTGAGCAGGCCTTTGAATTAAAACCGGGTAAAGAAATCGCAGAATTTCAAAACGGCACAAAAAAAGTTGTTGTTTGCTTTGGCGATAGCATAACTTGGGGATGGAATTCGCCCGGAAGATATGTATATCCCGCACAGCTTGAAGCAAATTTAGACGGTCAGTATAAGGTTATAAACGCGGGTATCGCAGGTGAAAAGACCGCCGCGATAGCATCGCGCGCCAATGCCATAGATTTTTGCTTAACAAACGATGTTGTTTTCAAAAAAGGACAGGATAGGGTATCTCTTGATAGAGAGCTTTTTTCGACAGCTGATGGCGAGGTTATACAGTATCTCGGCTTCGGTTATGAATTACCGCACGACCGCATTATAATAGACGGCGTAAAATATAAAATAGAGTACCAAAAGGGCGAGGAATATCAACACGGTATTTATACTATTGTTCGTGAAAATACAGCAACTGCGCTTACACTTAAAAAAGGCACCCCTGTTAAGTACGATTATTCCGAGCAGTTTGATGAGTGCTATGTTGCAGTGTTCCTATCGGGTGCAAATGATGGCGATTCGGGCTCGGATAAGCTGCTCGAAAGATATAAAAAGTTCGCCGAAACCTATGAAAGATATATAATAATCGCCCCGTTCTTTTATACCGACAACACCGCAAAATTTGAAGCGGAATTCGGTAAAAATGTTATAAATCCGCGTAAATACGCTTATGAGCGCCACGCGTTTGAGGACTACAACTTAACCCCTACAAAGCTTGATGAGTGGTGCATCAAAAAGGGACGTATGCCCTCAACCTTTCTGCTTAACAACAACAAGGAGGAAATGCATTTAAGTTCTTGGGGTTACAAGCTTGTTGCCGATATGGTTTATAAAAAAGGCGTAGAACTCGGCTACTGGAAATAATTTATAAAAATAGGAATAATTACTATTTTTATATTGACTTTAAAAAATTTTTATCGTATAATGAGGTTGAAAGGGGCAGATAGTATGTCTGAATTATTACAATATATAATTGCAAAAAAACATCATCAGTTCCGTAAAACAGTGGACTGGGATTTAGGTAAAGAATATAGCGAGAAGGGTTTATCGCCCGTGGAGCGTATGACCGACCGCTTTGAGCGTATGACCGCGGCCGAAACTCCCGTAATTTTACCGGATGAAAAAATATGTTTTATGCGTACAATCAGCAATATTCCCGATTGCTTTACTGAAGAAGAGTGGAAGGAGATAAAATCTAAACACTTTATTCACGAGCTCGGTTATATTTCCAATTTGTCGCCCGATTATGGTATGGTGTTATCAAAGGGACTTTTAGAGCTTCGCAAAACGGCTGATGAATATAGCCGCCGCAGTATTGATGCCATTATCAATCTTGCCGACCGCTATAAAGCCGAGGCTGAGCGTCAGGGAAGACAAGATATTGCCGATACACTCGCTCGCGTGCCGCGTTATGCTGCAACCAACTTCCGCGAAGCATTGCAGTTCTTCCGCATAATTCACTACGCTATGTGGATAGAGGGCAACTATCACAACACAGTTGGCAGATTTGATAAATATATGTATCCGTATTTCAAAAAAGATATGGATGCAGGGGTTTACACTTACGAAACCGCGCTCGAGCTTGTTGAGGACTTTTTCTTGTCCTTTAACAAGGATAGTGATACCTATGTAGGTGTTCAGCAGGGCGACAACGGTCAGGCGTTGGTGCTTGGCGGTATGGATGAAAATGGAAACGAGGTATTCAGCGACCTATCTAAAATGTGCCTTGAAGCAAGCCGTAATTTATTGCTCATCGACCCCAAAATCAATCTCCGTGTAAACAAAAACACACCTATTGAGATTTATGAACTTGGCACCGAGCTTACCAAGGCAGGTCTTGGCTTCCCGCAGTACAGCAACGATGATGTTGTTATAAAAGGGCTTATGAATTTGGGCTACGAAGAAAAGGATGCGCGTGATTACGTAGTTGCTGCTTGTTGGGAATTCATCGTGCCCCGCGTTGGCGCAGATGTTGGCAATATCGGTGCGCTGTCTTATCCGGGTGTTGTAGATAAGGCGTTTCATAAAGCACTGCCGAACTGCAAAACCTTCCAAGAATTTATGGATGCCGTTAAGTCTGAAATTAGGGCAGAATGCGATAAAATTACCGATAATATAAAGGATTTGTGGTTTGTACCATCACCGTTTATGAAGACTTTATTTTCGGTGGATGATATCAGTGTTCGCGGTAAATATAACAACTTTGGTATACACGGTACAGGTATTGCTACTGCTTCAGACTCTATTGCCGCCATAAAGAAGTATGTATTTGATGAAAAACGCTTCACGGTAGAGGAGTATATAAAGGCAGTTGACGAGGACTTTGCTAACGATAGCGATATGTTGGCGGTTCTTCGTTATGAAGCCCCCAAAATGGGCCAAAATGATGATTATGTTGACTTAATTAGCGTAGAAATGCTCGAATACTGTGCAGATTATCTTGCCACCAAAACAAACTGTCGTGGCGGTAAATGGCGCGCAGGTACGGGCTCAGCTATGTTTTACTTGTGGCACGCTGCTGAAATCGGAGCTTCGCCCGATGGCAGACGTAAGGGTGAGCCGTTCGGCACCAATTTCTCGGGCAGTATTTTTGCTAAAATGCCGGGACCGATTTCGGTTATATCTTCGTTTAGTAAGCAAAACTTCAGTAAAACCATTAACGGTGGTCCCCTAACGCTTGAATTCCACGGCGGTATGTTCAATAATAACGACAGTATCGGCAAGGTTGCACGCCTTGTAAAATCATACTTTGATATGGGCGGACATCAGTTGCAGCTCAATGCCGTAAATGCCGAAAAGATGAGAGATGCCCAGCTGCATCCTGAAAATCACGGCCAGTTGGTTGTTCGTATTTGGGGTTGGAGCGCATATTTTGTTGAGCTTGATAAGGAATATCAAGACCACGTGCTCGCCCGTCAGGAATACACAATATGATAGGCACAGTATTTGATATTAAGGAAATGACGGTACACGACGGCCCCGGCAGTCGTGTAACCGTGTTCCTAAAGGGATGTCCCTTGCGTTGTTTGTGGTGCCATAACCCCGAGGGGCTATCGGCAAAACCGCAGCTTATGGTCAAGGAAAACCTTTGTGTACACTGTGGACTTTGTAAAAAAGGTTGCGCTCACGCAGAGTGTCAACCATTTTCGCGTTGTATACATGCGTGCCCAAAAGGTCTTGTGTCCATTAGCGGTAAATTAATGTCGAGTGATGAACTGGCTGAAAAACTGAATTCCTATGCAACGTTTTTAAACCGCGTTGGCGGCGGCGTTACCTTTTCGGGTGGCGAGCCGCTTTTACAGGCCGATTTTGTGGCCGAAACAGCCAAGAAACTGCCGAACATACATAAAGCACTGCAAACCAGTGGCTATGCGCCGAGCGATAAGTTCAAAATGGTGTTGGAGCAGGTTGATTATGTACTCTTCGATTTAAAATTGGCAAATGAAGCTGAGCACATAAAATATACGGGAGTTTCCAACAAACAAATACTTGAAAATTACCGAATTTTAGAGAAAAGCGGTAAAGAGTTTGTTTTGCGCCTACCACTTATCCCGGGAATTACCGATACACCCGAAAATTTAAAAGGTATTGCTTCCCTTGCAGGCGAAAACAGGGTAGAGGTTATGCGCTATAACACTATGGCGGGCGCAAAATACAAGTCGGTCGGCCTTGAATTTCAACTACCTGACCTTAAATCTAATGATGTAGATTTATCGGTATTTAAAAATGCAGTTATGTTGTAATTTTAACAAAATACATAAAACGCTTTGATTTGTACATAGATTTTCGCACCTTAATAATTTATAATTAAATCAAATAATTTTGTTGTGGAGAGATATTATGAAAAAACTTATTGCAAGTGTTATAACTTTGTTAATCCTTTTATCTTGCTGTTTAATTGCGGCATTTCCCACAAGCGCAACCGACATAAACTACGATGATTTCGACATTATAGACGGTGTGTTACTTGAATATGTGGGCCCTGGTGGCGATGTTGTGGTCCCCGCAGTTGATGAAGATGGCAATCCCGTTACAAGAATCGATACCAAAGCATTTTACGGCAACACCGATGTAACAAGCGTTGTTGTGCCTGAGGGTATAGAGGAATTAGGAAACTCGGTTTTCCAGGATTGCACCAACTTAACCGAAGTAACGTTGCCTTATTCTTTACATACGGCAGACTACAACACTTTTAAAAGCACTGCTCTTATGTCGATAGTTATTCCCGGTAACTTAAGGGTGATTCCGTCAAGTTTTGTGGTGGCACCCTGCGCGGATATTGTTATATCTCCGGGTGTTGAAGAGTTTAAGGTGGGCGCGCTTTATGTTGGTAAGGCATGTAGCGAACTGATTTTTCCCGAGTCGGTGTATAAAATCGCGGCATCGGCATTCTGCTATTTTTCACTGGATACTTCGCTCTATTTTTGCAACCCCGATATAGAGCTTGGCGAGCCGTCGGAATATGCTGTTCACACCGATAAAACAAGTGCAATTATTTGGAACCCAGCCGGCAGAGAACTCAAATATAAGTTCTACTGCTTGGATGATTCCACGGTTGAAGAGTTTGTAAAGGAATATCAGCAGGACACAGTTACAACCCATAAAGGTGAGCAGTGGTATGTTAATGCCAGCTTTATAAAGGTAAGTCAAGAAAAATTAGATGAGCTTGAAGAGCAGTGCGAGGAACGCGGCATAACAAAAGCCCCTGTAACTGACAGCACAGGCGACAATAACGGCACTAACGAGAACGGAAACAACAGCAGCGAAAACAACACTCAGCCAGACAATAATGCGAACTCCGCAAACTCACAAGACAGTAGTTTATTGCTTATTGTGATAATTGTGGCAGTAACGGTAGTAATAATTGCTGTTTGCGTTATGGTTGTTATTTTGGTTGTGCTAAAAAACAAAAGAAAGAAAAAGAAAAAAGATAAGTAATAATTTTATAATAGAAAAATAAAACTTTTTAAATATTTTTTTGATGATATTTTTACGCAAAGAAATATGTTAAAAACCGCGATTTTACGGCAAAATCGCGGTTTTTTTATATGGTAAAAAACGGAATATCTATTGTTTTGTTTTTTAACAGACCACAATATTTTGTGTTTTGGGTGTTGACACGCGTATATTCTTATGATATACTAATGAAGCACCGCAAAAATCGACAAAAGTGAGAGCGTTATGAATATACAAGGTTTCCAAAAGTTAACATTGCTTGATTTCCCCGGTAAAACCGCTTGCACGGTGTTTACGGGGGGTTGTAATCTACGGTGCCCGTTTTGTCATAACGGCTCCCTTGTGTTAAATCCTACCGAACAAGGTAGCGTTGAGTGTGATGTTTTAGAGTATCTAAAAAAACGCGCGGGCATTATTGATGGGGTGTGCATTACGGGTGGCGAACCGCTTTTGCAACCCGATTTATTATCGTTTGTAGAAAAATGCAAAGAAATTGGTGTCAGCGTAAAGCTTGATACCAATGGGGCAAACCCCAAAAAGCTTCAAAAAATTCTCGATAGCGGCAAAATCGACTATGTTGCGATGGACATCAAAGCCGCACCCGACAATTATGAGTGTGCTGTGGGCGTTAAAATCGATTTTTCGGTATTTAAGGAAAGTATGGAGATTATACGAAAAAGCGGCGTGCAGTACGAATTTCGCACAACTGCCGTAAAGGGCATACATACCATTTCCGATTTTGAGGAAATAGCAAAATTATTAAAGCCCGATGAAAATTATTTCATCCAAAAATTTACCGATTCGGGCAATTTGCTTAATAGCAGCGGTCTATCAAGCTTTTCGGCTGATGAAACCGAAATAATTATTGAAAAAGTAAAAAAATATATCCCACGAGTTGCATCTCGGGGTTAAGAGATAGGAGAAGAATTATGTACAAGGTAATTAAACGAGACGGCATTCAGGTGGATTTTGAAATAGCCAAAATTTCCGATGCAATCAAAAAAGCTTTCGAAGCTTGCGAGCGCAATTACAACGATAATATTATCGACTTTTTGGCGCTCAAGGTAACTTCCGATTTTGAGCCGAAGGTGCAAAACGGACTTATTGCAGTTGAGGATATCCAGGATAGCGTTGAAACCGTTTTAGTTCAGGCAGGTTATGCCGACGTTTCCAAGGCATACATCCTTTACCGTAGACAGAGAGAAAAATTACGTAATATGAAATCAACAATTCTCGATTATAAAGAGATTGTTAATCAATACGTTAAGAACCTTGACTGGCGTGTTAAGGAGAATTCAACCGTTACCTATTCTGTAGGCGGTCTTATCCTTAATAACTCAGGTGCTATCACAGCTAACTACTGGCTTTCTGAAATCTATGATGATGAAATTGCCAAGGCACATAAAAATGCCGATATTCACATCCACGACCTTTCAATGCTCACAGGCTACTGTGCAGGTTGGTCCTTAAAACAGCTTATTGAAGAGGGCCTCGGCGGTGTTGGCGGCAAGATTACATCTGCCCCCGCAAAGCACCTTGCAACCCTTTGTAACCAAATGGTTAACTTCTTAGGCATTATGCAAAATGAATGGGCAGGCGCTCAAGCCTTCTCGTCCTTTGATACCTATTTAGCACCGTTCGTTAAGGCAGACAACTTAAGCTATGATGCAGTTAAAAAGTGCATTGAGTCCTTTATCTACGGTGTAAACACTCCTTCTCGTTGGGGTACACAAGCACCCTTTACCAACATAACTCTTGACTGGACAGTTCCGCACGACTTGGAAGATGAATATGCTATCGTTGGCGGTAAGCGTATGGACTTCAAATACGGCGACTGTAAAAAAGAAATGGATATGGTTAACCGCGCATTTATCGAGATTATGATCGAGGGCGATGCTAACGGCCGCGGCTTCCAGTATCCGATTCCGACCTACTCTATCACACGCGATTTCGACTGGTCAGAAACCGAGAACAATAAGCTTCTCTTTGAAATGACATCCAAATACGGTACTCCGTATTTCTCAAACTATGTAAACTCCGATATGGAGCCGAGCGATGTTCGTTCAATGTGCTGCAGACTCCGTCTTGATTTACGTGAGCTTCGCAAAAAGTCGGGTGGCTTCTTCGGTAGTGGCGAAAGCACAGGTTCTGTTGGTGTTGTTACCATCAATATGCCGAGAATCGCTTATTTAGCTGAAGATAAGGCTGATTTCTTCCGCCGCCTTGACCATATGCTCGATATTTCGGCTCGTTCACTCAAAATTAAGCGTACTATCATTACAAAGTTGCTTGATGAGGGACTTTATCCCTACACAAAGCGTTATCTTGGAACATTTAATAACCATTTCTCAACCATCGGTCTTGTTGGTATGAATGAAGCAGGTCTTAACGCTAAGTGGCTTCGCAGTGATATGACCACAAAGCAGACTCAGGAATTCACTAAAGAAGTGCTGAATCACATGAGAGAGCGCTTGTCTGACTATCAGGAAATGTACGGCGACCTTTATAACTTGGAAGCTACGCCTGCTGAGTCAACCTCTTTCCGTCTTGCTAAGCACGACCGCAAGCACTACCCCGATATCATTTGCGCATCCGATGCAGATACACCTTACTACACCAACTCTTCACATTTACCCGTTGGTTATACCGATGATATCTTCACAGCGCTTGATGTTCAGGATGAATTGCAAACACTTTATACCTCAGGTACAGTATTCCACGCATTTATCGGCGAAAAATTGCCCGACTGGAAGGCAGCGGCTTCAATTATTCGCAAGATAGCTGAAAACTACCGCTTACCTTACTATACACTGTCTCCCACATACGCAGTATGTAAGGAGCACGGATATATTGCAGGAGAAACCTACGAATGTCCCAAGTGCGGAAAGGAAACAGAGGTTTATAGCCGTATTACAGGTTACTATCGCCCCGTTAAAAACTGGAACGATGGTAAAGCACAGGAATACCGCGAGCGTAAGACCTACGATATCGCAAACTCGGTGCTCACTCACGAGGGTCCGATGGAGGATGGTTGCGATTGCGATGCTGCAGCGGCCGAAAACACCTTGGCTGACGGCGTATATCTCTTTAAATCGGCAACCTGCCCCAACTGCAAGATAGCCGAAGCATTGCTTGACAAAGCCGGTATCACCTACAATAAGGTATTGGCTGAGCAAAATGTAGCGCTTACCGAGTCGCTCGGTATCAAGCAGGCACCGACACTCGTTAAAGTTGCCGGCGGTAACGCTGAAAAATTTGTATCGGTTTCGAATATTAAGAAATTTATTCAGTCGGTTCAGTAAAAAAGTAAATACGGGGCGGAAAAACCGCCCCGTTTCTTTTAAGGAGAATTATAATGTATGATATTGTTATAGTAGGCGCAGGCCCTGCGGGACTTACCGCCGCAATATATGCACGCCGTGCAAATAAAAGCGTGCTTATTCTTGAGAAAAACGGCTTTGGCGGACAAATAACATCTTCCCCAAAGGTTGAAAATTACCCCGGTTTTGAGAGTGTAAGCGGTAGCGAGCTGGCTGACAGCATAACCTCGCAGGTTTTAGCACAGGGCGCTGACGTTGAGATTGAAACCGTAACCGAAATAAAAGACAACGGCAAAACAAAAACCGTTATAACCGAAGAGGGTAACGAGTATGAGTGCCTATCGGTTATAATTGCAGGTGGCGCAAAGCACCGCCATTTAGGACTCGAAAATGAGGAAAAATTCATAGGCGAGGGCATATCTTTTTGCGCTGTTTGCGATGGCGCGTTTTATGCCAATAAAACAGTAGCTTTAATTGGCGGCGGCAATTCGGCTTTGCAAGAAGCAATACTGCTTTGTGAGACCTGTAAAAAGGTTTATGTTGTACAAAATCTTGACTTTTTAACGGGCGAAGAGCGCTTGCAAGAAATTTTGCGCAGCCGCGGCAATGCCGAAATTATAACGGGCGCGGTTGTCAGCAAAATTCCCGATGGGGATGCGCTTTCAAGCATTGTTATCAAGAAAACCGCCACGGGCGAAGAAACAACGCTTCAAATTGACGGTATGTTCGTAGCAATAGGCCTTGAGCCCGAAAACGAAAGCTTCTCGAATGTAGCCGACCTTGATAAATTCGGTTATATAGATACCGATGAAACCTGCGCCACCAAAACGGCAGGTGTATTTGTAGCGGGCGACTGCCGCAAAAAAGCGGTACGCCAAGTAGCAACCGCTGTGGCTGACGGCGCCGTTGCCGCAATATCGGCGTGCAGATATATTGATGCTTTATAAACGGTAGGGAATAACCTATGTGTTGTTACGTATTAAACAAAAGACTCAATCTTAAATTAGATTGAGTCTTTTGTTTGTATCGCAAATTTATAATTCTAAACTAATACGAGTTTTAAATTTTAAGAACTGTAAGTCCTTTTCATCAATATTTATATAAATGCACTCTTTGCACTGACCTTGTATATCAAGCTCAATATTTTTCAAAGTACAGGCGCCTTTGTTTTGATAAATGCATAAAAAATTTTCACAATTCATTTCATATCACCAAAATACATTATACACTATTAGAATTAATTATGCAACCATAAATGGTTATATAAATATAACCAAAAATAAGCATAATATTATTGTAGGTGATGAAAATGTTCAAAATTGATAATGAATTAAAAAGTGCAAATATTGCGCGCACTGTCCGCTTTACTGAGCCGTTATTTGAAAAGTTAAATAAAATAGCAGCAGAGAATAATGTTTCTTTCAATCTTTTAGTTTTACAGTGTTGTAAATATGCATTAGATAATATGTCAGACGAAAAATAATAACACCCCACCAATTTCGGTGGGGTGTTTTTAGTTAAGTGATGGAAGTGAAAAATGTAAATTTATCTAATCCAACCGCTGATAATATGATGTAAAAATTGATAGATTGAAAACAATGGAAATACGTAGGTGGTTGCAAAAAGGATATCAATAATAACGCCCTTGACAGATGGCTTTTCCGTACGGATTTTAAAGTAAATGCGCAAAAGAAGAATTAAAGCGATTAAGCAAAGAACGCCTAAGATAATGCTAACGGGTAGCGAAATAGGGTGCTTTCTTGGGTGTGTCATAATAAAGCAAAAAGCAAAGGTACGGGCGCAGTAAAGCCCAAGACTTAAAACAGTTGATACTGCAAGGGCTGTGCCACTTGTTTTTAGCGAGCAATTTTTCTTTACGTCTTTTTTAAAAACAAGTAAAAATAAACCACTCAAAATTAACGCGCCGCCCAGCAACCGAATTACATATAAAATGTTGCTTTGCAAAAATATATTATTTGTTAAAGCTGTTGCGTTATTTCCGTCTGCGCCGCCGATGATTCCTATTGCTTGCGCTAAAAAAGTTAAAGAAATATTTTTCATCTGATTACTCCTATAAAAACCTATATTGATAACGATATAACAATTTAATCCTCTTTAAAGGTTAAAACGTCTTGAACATTGCATTTCAAGATGTTGCATAGGTCGTTCAAGGTTACGGTACTTATGGGTTTATTATGTTTTAACCTATCAAGCAAACTACGACTGATACCATGCTGATTGATAAGTTTGTAGGTCGAAAGTCCTTTTTCTTTGAGTGTTTTATAAAACGGTTCGTAAGAAATCATAATATCACCTCAAAGAAAAGTTTAATGTATACTCTTAATGTTGACAATTATCTATATATAGAGTATACTGTAATAAGTATCCTCAGTTGTTGCGACACAAATATAAGGAACACCGCAGAATTTTTTCTGCGGTGTTCCTTATATTGTAATATTTTTAATCCAACAAATAAATTCCCGTATCAAGCACGGCAAATTCATAGCCATCGTTTTTAATAAAGCGGTAAACGGGGGAATCAAACTGTCGGTAAGTTTCGGCTGCGTAGGTGTTAAGATTAACCCTAACGACAGAATTACTGCCGCTGTTGCATACATAAATATCGTTGCCGTCAATAAACAAATCAACCGGATTATTAAACGGGGAAGTAGCACCGCCGCCGATTCTAAGCTCCTCTTTCATGGTTAAAAGATTCATACGAATAAGCACCGAAGAATCTTTATAGCAGGTCCAAAGCGAGCGGTTACTTACCGCTATACCGCTTGGCGCGTTGCCGCGGTAGGAAAGGTTGCCTGTCCACACACATTCGCCGTCAATATCGATAAGCTTGCCCTCGCCATCACGCTCCAAAATAAAGTGTTTACCCGAGGATAATGCTAAAGAACGGCTTGTAACGTGATTTTTTATATGTCGCAAAAACTCTTTGCTGTTGCTGCCAAATTTAGAAAGCTCATAAAGACTGCGCAAAACAAAGGTAAATTTGCCGTCTGCGAAGGTTACCATTTTGTAGGCAACTGTTACGGTATCTTGTTCTTTTGAGCAAACATAACAAATAATTAGCCCGTTTTCAACCAAGATAACGTCAACAACCTGGCCTTCAAAAAGAGTTTTCATATTATTTTTCCCCATTTCTTATATTGATTACCTTTTGTGCTGCCGATAAAATACCGATTTCGCCCGAGTGGAAATTAAGACCACCCTGAAGCCACACGGCGAACGGCTCGCGAAGCGGTGCATCGGCCGATAATTCAATAGATGCGCCAAGTGTAAACGCGCCTGCCGCCATAATAACATCGCTATCGTAGCCGGGCATGGGTGCGGGGAAGGGAATTGCCATAGAATCAATAGGCGAGCCCGCCTGTAAGCCCTGGCAAAAAGCAATAAGCGTATCGGTGTTTTCGAGCAGTATCGTTTGAATAATATCGGCACGCGGCTCATCAAATGCAGGTAGAGCACCATAGCCTAACAAATTAAAAAGTCGAGCGGCAAAAACAGCCGTTTTAACTGCCTCGCCAACAACGTGAGGTGCGGAAAATAGGCCCATATAAAGCTCTCTTAGGTGTCCGAGCGAAGCGCCTATCTCACGGCCGACACCTGGGGCAGTAAGGCGATAGGCGCATTTTTCAACCAAATCGTGTCTGCCTGCGATATAGCCGCCCGTGGGCGCTATGCCGCCACCGGGGTTTTTAATGAGCGAGCCTGCAATTATATCGGCACCAACCTCGCACGGCTCGAGTGTTTCAACAAACTCGCCGTAGCAGTTGTCCACCATAATTATAGTATCGGGGGAGACCTCTTTTACAGCGCGGCAAAGTTCCTTGATTTTTTCAATAGAAAGGCTTGGCCTAAGACTATAGCCCTTTGAACGCTGTATGTATGCCATTTTGTACTTTTGCTTTTTTAAAGCCGCTTTTACGGCTTCAATATCGGGCTGACCGTTTTCGGTTAAATCAACCTGATTATATTCCACCCCAAAATCTTTGAGTGAGCCATCGGAATGCTTATCAATTCCCAAAACGCCGATAAGTGTATCGTAGGGCCTACCCGTAAGGCACAGCATTTTATCGTTTGGGCGAAGCAGACCGAAAAGCGCAACGGTAAGAGTGTGTGTACCCGACACAAAATTGTGGCGAATAAGCGCATCCTCCGCGCCTACACAGTCGGCAAAAACACGCTCCAACATATCACGGCCGCTATCGTCATAGCCGTAGCCTGTAGAGATACCCAAATGCGATTCACTAACGCCGTTTTTAGTAAATGCCGATAAAACCTTTTGCTGATTATATCGGGTAACGTTATCAATATTATCAAAAATTTCGCAGCAGTCCGCCTTTGCCTTTTCCGCAAGGGATAAAAGCTTTGCATCAAAATCAAAAAAACTCAAGTTAATCCTCTTTCCTTAATATACAATAAGCGGCTTTTGACTCTACTTTAAAGCCGTTGCTTTCATAAAACGGAACATTTTTATATTCGGCGCAGATATACACTGTGCGGTCTCTTATAATTTCAAGTAATCGGTTTAGTGTCGCCGTGCCAAGCCCTGAGCGGCGGTTATCACTATCTACCGCAATACCCGCAAGGGTGGCGTATTTTTCGTTGTACAGTATAACACCCGCCGAAAATTTACTCGTTACATAGCCCGCAGTGCCACGCCTTATGCGGTGCGACATATCGGCAATAAAGCCCTGTCGGTCACCAACATCTAAATGCTTTGATAAAACATCATAAACGCGCTCAAGCCCCTCATAGGTGTTTTCTATTTTGCGAGCGGTATCAAACGGCGGCGCCTTGCAAAGCGAGGCACACTCGGTTACGATTTTAAGCCCCAAAACATTTGCCGTATCTAAATCGGTAAAAACGGTGGTGGGAGATATGGCATTTATAAAGCATCTAAGCTCTGCCTCATCTCCGCCATCCCTACAAATTATCATATTATTATCAATTAAAGAGATGAGCGCGGTTATATTGTCGCTGTCATCCCGTTGCACCCAAAAAAGTGCAATTTTATCGTATTCGCGGTATGCAGCATATAAGCACATCAGCTTTACATATACTACGCTTTTTATATTTATATCGGGCAAATTATTTGATAAAGTAATCAATTAAACTTCCCCCGAACAAATTTTGTTTATCATATATACCGCTAACCTTTCGGCGTTTTCAATGTCCCTTATATCACAAATGCTTGATGGTGTGTGAATATAACGGCAGGGCACCGAAATGGCAAGCGTTCTGACACCCTCACGGCTTAGATGGATTTCGCCCGCGTTGTTACCGCCCGCAACTGCGCGCTTTACTTGGCATGGGATGCCCGAGTTTACGGCGGCGCTGAACAAATCGCGGTCATAAACAGTGCCGCGGTCCATAAAAGATACTGCGGGACCGTTTCCTAAAACGCAAACCCTGTTTTCATCACTTACACCGTCTATATCGGCGGCGGTGGTGGCTTCAAGCACCAAGGCCGCTTCGGGATTTACAGTGAATGCCGCAGTTTTCGCTCCTCGGCAGCCGAGCTCTTCGCCCACAGTAAAGGTGGCATAAAAATCATATTCGCTGCTTTTTTTCAAAAGCTCAACTAAAATATAACAGCCTGCGCGGTCATCTATTGCCTTGGCTTTTACACAATTATCACTCAAAGCCACAAAATCGCTCATAATAACACCGCTGTCGCCAATGCTTACAAGGTTTTCGGCTTGGGCACGGGTTGAACAACCGATATCTATATAAAGCGCATCGGTACTAGGCAGTTTTTTGCCCTCCTCGCCCTCGGTTAAATGTATCGGCTTGCAACCGATAACGCCAACAACAGAGTCGTTTATAATTACCTTGCGGCAAAGCAAAACACTCGGCTTTATGCCGCCGAGCACCTGGAATTTTAAAAATCCATCGGGAGTTACGGCTGATATAATTATTCCAACCTCATCGAGGTGGGCATCCACCATAAGCTTCACAGCCGAGCGCTTCTTACCCTTTTTAAAGGCAATGATATTGCCGTTTCTGTCGGTGGCGCACTCGCAAAAAGGCGAAATTTCGCTGAGAATTCGCTCTCTAATGGATTTTTCATCGCCGCTGGGGGAATTTATCTCACAAAATTCTTTAAAGTTTTCAAGCATTTTTGAGTCCCCCTGAGAGAATGTATTTTTCAAGCAGGTCCGCAACCGATATAATATCATCAAGCTTTACTGTTTCAACGTCCGTGTGCATATTGCGAAGCGGTATAGATATAAGACCTGACGGAATACCACCGCCGCAAATAGAAACGGCATCGGCATTTGTTGATGTTTTGCCGCCCATAACCTCATTTTGATAGGGAATAGCGTTATCGGAAGCCAGCAAAATTAGTTTATCGGTAATATCGCGGTTCAAAACGGGGGACATACCTATCATACCGCCCGCGCCCAGTATTCCGCATTTTGTTGCGGGAATATCGGGGCCATCGCCAAAGCTTACATCAATTATAATTGCCTCATCAGCTGTACTTTTAAAAGCGGCGGTTTTAGCGCCGCGAAGACCTAACTCCTCAGCATCGCTAAATAAAAATTCAACTGTTATAGGCAGGCGCTTTTTGTGTAAACGCTCGGCCAGTAGAATAAGTGTCGCAACGCCTGCGCGGTTATCGAGGGATTTGCCGCAAACGGTATCGCCGTTTAAAATATCGGCAGTTTGGCGGTATGTTACATAATCGCCAACCGAGATAATATCTTTAGCACTGTTTCCAAGTCCCGTATCTATTTTGATTTTAGAAATATTTTCGGGCACGGCATCGTTTTTATCAAGATGGGGAGGTGTGCTTACAAAAACACCGCAAACCTTTTTCTTGCCGTGTATGGTAACGGGCTTTGCGGCCAAATGCCGCAGGTCAATTCCGCCGAGGTTGGAAACGGTTAAAAAGCCGCTGTCCGACACATCGGTAACAACAAAGCCGACCTCATCAATATGCGCATCTATCAAAAGGGTATAATCATCCTTACCTTTTATGGTTAAGGACCTTGTAAGTCCATTTGATTTTTCTATCGTGCCATATTTAGAAAGCTGTTTTTCGAGTAGCTTTACCGCGTCCGTCACTGAGCCTATAGCACAGCCGTTAGATAATTCGGTTAATATTTTTTCAATATTCATTATAATTTGTTCACCAGTTCTTTAAAGTAATTTCCGCGCACTGCAAAGTTGGGGAACGCATCAAATGATGCGCAGGCGGGGCTAAGTGTTACAATATCGCCCGCGGTGGCCATTTTGTGTGCGGTGTTAACTGCATCGTCAAGACTGCACGCCTTTATAATTTCGGGTGTGCCCTTATATTCGGGGTGCTCGGTTATCGCCTTTTCTATTTTTTTAGCAGTAGGACCTGTTAAGATAAGCAGTTTAACCTTATCAATAACATAAGGAGCCATCGGCTCAAAGGGTATTTGCTTATCATATCCGCCCGCCAGCAATATAACCTTGCGGTCAAACGCTTTAAGTCCCGCAATGGTACGGGTGGGGCTTGATGCGATAGAATCGTTAAAATAGCGTACGCCATTTACTTCTTTTACAAATTCAATGCGGTGCTCAACGCCGCCAAACTCTTTTGCAACGGCACGGATATTATCAGCACCAACATATCCCCAAACCGCAGAAATCGCGGCAAGGTAGTTGGCAACGTTGTGGTCGCCAAGAATAGTTATATCATTCCTGTGCATAATGGGGGCACTTATACCGCGGTAGCACATATTAAGATACCCGTTTTCGTCCAGCCACGCGCCGTTTTTAACGGGATTTTCCATACTAAAGCCCAGCGACTGACCGCGCACAAGGTCGCGGAAGCCGTTTGTAATTTCGTTATCGTAGTTTAAAACAGTACGTGAGAATGCACCTTGGTGGAGCAGTACATTTTTCTTTGCCTCAACATATTCATCCATATCCTTGTGGATGTCAAGATGGTTGGGTGCTACATTTGTAACAACCGCAACATCGGGGCTTTTTCTCATAGATATCAGTTGGAAGGAGGAAAGCTCAACAACAACATAGTCATCGTTTTTGATGTTTTCAATTTCGGGAAGCAGCGGTTTGCCGATGTTACCGCCAACGTGTACGGTATAGCCCTCACGTTTAAGCATCTCGGCAATAAGTGTTGTTGTGGTGGTTTTACCGTCAGAGCCCGTAACAGCAAAGATTTTTGCGGGGCATAAATCAAAAAATACCTCCATCTCGCTCGTAACCGCAATGCCACGGCGGCGCGCTTCTATAAGCTCGGGCAAATTAAAACTCATACCGGGGGTGCGGAAAATAACATCCACCTCAAGCTTTTTAAGGTAATCTTCGCCAAGACTCAGCGTTGCACCGAGTTTTTCAAGCTCATTACAAATATCGCCTAATTGCTCGCGAGTTCTGCGGTCGCACGCTACAACTCTCGCACCCTTTTTAAGAAAAGATTTAATAAGCGGAGTATTGCTTATACCAATACCGCACATAGCGATTTTTTTGTTTTCAATTTGCTCCCAAAACTGTTTAAAATCCAAGTTAACCCCTCCAAGAGAACATACTTATTTATTATATTATACTAATTAATTATATAAATATCAACAATTAACTTGCACCATAAGAAAATATTGACAAATTTCTACTTTTTTGATAATATTAACTGTAATTTTTTTAAGGGAGCAATAATTATGATTTGGTTTTGGTTATCAATTTTAGCCCTTCTTTGTTGGAGCGGTTCCGATTTATTTTCTAAAATGGGAACAAGAGAAAACGACAAAAACAGTCATTGGAAGGTTGTTTTTGCCGTAGGTCTTATAATGGGCATCCACTTTTTTATAACGCTTATCGGCGGTGCTATAATAGATAACACGGTTGGCGTTGATAATGTTAATAAGATAGTTGCAAGCCTATTTTATACCGATTTTAAATTCATAGATTTTGTCAGGTATTTACCGATAGCGGCTTTATATATTTTGGCAATGGTGCTCGGCTACATAGGTCTGCGTTATATAGAGCTCTCTATTTCCTCGCCGATTTGTAATTCTTCGGGCGCGTTGGCATTCCTTTTGTGCCTTGTGTTTGGCCTTGTTTCAACCGAAGATATAACCCCGCTTACAATAGTAGGTATTGTTATGATAACGGTTGGTATCGTGGCGTTAGGCTTTGTTGAGCAACGCGAGGATGAAGAGGTTAAAAAAGCAAGGCAAGAAAAGGCAAATCGCAAATACACAAAAAGCATTCTCGCATTTTTACTGCCGATTTCGTATCTTATAATAGATGCGCTCGGCACGGTTGGAGATGAGTATCTTTTCTCGGATGCGTTTATAGAAAAAACGGGAATAGAAATGAGCGACTATGCGGCAAACGCGGCTTTTGAATTAACCTTCTTCCTACTTGCCGTATTCGCATTTATCTGGCTTAAATTCGTCAAGAAGGATACCGTGTTCAAGGGAAACAAATATTTGATGTACGGCGGCCTTTGTGAAACTGTAGGACAGGTTTTTTATATGGCAGTAATGTTCAGTGATTTTTCCGTTGGCATGGTAATCATATCGGCTTATTGCGCAATTTCAATTCTTTGGAGCAGAATCTTTCTTAAAGAAAAGTTATCGTGGAAACATTATGTGTGTATCGCGCTTGCTATTGCGGGTATCGTAATTTTAGGATAGAATAAGAAAAAACCGAGTGAAAATTCACTCGGTTTTTTTACTCTAAAATATTGTTTATTTTTAGCTTTTCTATAAAGGCGGAAACATCGCGTTCGGCGGTTTCCTTGTCCACATCATATTCAGATAAAAGTGCATCTATCAGTGCTTCCTTTGTCGTGTCGGCGGTTAATTTTTCCCACAAAAATTTACCCGTTTCGTTTAGTGTCATAACCGAGTTAAAATTAACATTTGCGCCAACGGCAACCACGAGGTTTTCGCCCGCAACGCTTCTTAAAATATAGGTATCACGAATTTTCATTTTTTCATTTCCTTTTACATCATTTTGTAATAATGATTATATAATATTTTTAAAAATATTGCAAGTGTCGGGTAAAATGTTGTATAATGTATAAAAATATTAGCAGAAAAATATCAGGAGAAAAAATATGGACGTTTTTAAAGAACAGTTGTTAAAAATCAAAAAAAGCCCTGCAGAATACGCGCTTATGGCGGTTATATTTATAGTGGCGGTGGTTGTCAGCGTAATTCTTTTCTTAATGTCGGGGCAGTACCCGTTGTTTATTTTGTTTATCGTTGCCGTTTTTTACGGCACAGGAAAGCTGCTTAGTATGTTTTCCATCGAATATGAATATATCGTAACCAACACGGTAATAGATGTTGATAAAATTATGTCCAAAAGCACTCGCAAAAGGATAATTTCCTTTGAGGGCAAGGATATTCTCCGCACCGAAAAGGTGGGGGCAACACCGCCTGTTACCGATGCTACCGAAAAATTTGTTTGTTGCAATAAGGACGACAGCAACGCATACTGGGTGCTCATATCTAAAAACGGCAAAAAATCGCTTATTATGATGGCACCAAACGAAAAAATGGTGGAGGCAATAAAGCTCGGCTCACCAAAAATGACAGCGAAAGAGATATTTAACTGATATGAAAAACGATATATCGGAAAGCCCTAAAATTGCCAAAAGGGACAAAAACGCCCATAAAGGCAGTTTCGGCTCGTCTTTGCTTGTTTGCGGAAGCTTTGGAATGGCGGGTGCCGCGATACTGTCATTTCGGGCCGCGCTTAAAAGTGGGGTTGGAAAACTCATAGCGGCGGTAGAAAAAAACATTTACGGCATTTGCACCGTGGCCGTGCCGGAGGCTATATTTATTCCGCTTGGTATATGCTTTAAAAAGCCGCTTTTAAAACAAATAAAGGGTGCCGACAGTATACTTTTTGGTTGCGGTGTGGGCACCCAAAAAAGAAGTCTTAAAAAGCTTAATTTAATAGTTAAAAATGCAAATTGCCCCGTAGTTATCGATGCTGACGGCATAAATTTATTAGCACAAAGCATAGATATATTAAAACAGGCAAAAACTCCTATTATCTTAACTCCGCATCCGCTTGAGATGTCGCGCCTTTGCGGTAAAAGTGTTCGAGAAATAAATAATGACAGACTAAAAACCGCCACCGATTTTGCAAAAGAATACGGCGTGTATCTTGTTTTAAAGGGTAGCGGAACGGTTGTTGCCGCCCCCGATGGAAAAACATACGTAAACCCAACGGGCAACGCGGGTATGGCAACGGGTGGCAGCGGCGATGTGCTTTCGGGCATTATGGCGGCACTGCTCGCTTATAATACCGATATTTTTACAGCCGTTAAAACTGCTGTTTATGTGCATGGCGCGGCGGGCGACAGTGCGGCGGAAAGGCTTTCGGAAACATCGCTTACACCAAGCGATATTATAGAGGAGTTACCTTGCGTGTTTAAAACACTTGAAGGGTAGCGGTCTTGTGCGTAAATTTAAAATTTTAATATTTCCATTGTGTTTAGTTTTTTTGTGCGCGTGCAGTAAGCCAAAGGTAACACCCGTTACTGATGGAATATCTTTTGCCGCGCACATTTTTTATTACAATAAAGAATACTCTTGTGTGGTTGTTGCCGAAAAGGGAGGCGACACAGTGCTCACAGTTACCGAGCCCGAGCTTTTATCGGGGGCTAAGGTTGTGATAAGCGAGAAAGACGCTTATGCCGAGTTTAAAGACATAAAATATCCCGTTGATTTATCCCGTGCGGCAGGGGCTCCGTATTTTTTGCTCGGTTGCCTTAAAGAAGCAAAAAATAAAGAAGCCGAAAAGGGAAGCGAACAGTATGTGATTAAAGGCACCCACGCCGATATAGAGTATGAAATGGTTTTTGCCGAGAGCGGCATACCGCTTAAAATAACGGGAGAAAATATTGAAATTGAAATATTTGATGCAAAAATAAAAACCGCTGGGTAGAGCGGTTTTTTATTATTCGAGAACCCAAACTTCAATATTTCTTCTGCCGAACTTTCTGCACTCAGCTTCGGTGTTAAAGAAAAGGTCAAAGTTTGTGGGGCGGGAGTTTACAAATCCGCCCGTGTCAGCCGCAACGGCATATCCGTAGATGTAACTGCCGTCAGATGACTTAATGTAGAACTTTGTTCCGTACTTATAAAGATTTGTGTTAATGGCAACGTGGCCGGGCTTTAAATATACACCGGATGCCGAATGCCAACGGTTAGACTCGGTATAAGCGGTTGCCTGTACCGTAACCTTTTTAACATAGTTTACGGGGTTACCGTTTTTATCAAGCTCAATGGGTTTTGATGGCTTTAATTCCGAAATGCAGTTAACCTTTGAGGAGGTGGTAACAGCGGGTTTCTTTGTGCCAACGGTTATAACCTCTTGTACTGCGGGTTTTACGATGTTTTCCCCAACAATTTCGGTGCTGCTCACAACGCCGTTAACAAGCTTTGTAACCTTGGTAACCTCTTTTTGTCCTTCAACACCCTTGGTTGTTACCTTGGTGGTTGATAACTTTTGCGAGTAAACCTTTTTTGATGTGTAGGGGATTTTTTGAGAGATAACTTCGGTAACATAATTGATGTCGGTAACATCAATATAGGTTGTATCATTTAAAACGGTATCAAGTGATAAACTAACCACGTCGTGTTCATCAAGTGTGATACCTGCAAGTGCGATAGCATCGGCTACCGTTTCGCCCTTACATAAATCTACATAGTGTGTGGTATCGCCCACAGTAACGTATGAAGGGAAGGTGTATGCAACCGATAGATTGATTTGCTTGCCGTTAGCATCAAACTCGGTTAACTTATAATTTTTTGAGTCAAGCTTAGCAATTTTTAATAGCTCGGCCGCTTCGGTTTTAAAGGTTAAAAAATTCTGTGTAGTGTTACCGTCATTAACGGTTACCCTATTTAATGAAAACATAAGAAAAAGTAGAACCGCAAGCAAAGCCATAACCATATAAGCTATGCCGAATACTCTTGATTTATCTGCGAGAGAAAAAGATTCGCGTAGATTTTTTATTCTTTCTAACATTCAATAACTCCTTTTCGATGTTGCCGATATAATCGGTCATTTTTGAGGACCTTGCCATTATATATTGTAAATCACTAAATGTCAAACAAAACAAAAATGCTCAAATTGTTTATTTTGCACAAAATATTACTAAATTACGAAATAATTACAGGTTTGTAACCATTTGTTTACGGAAATAATGGTAAAAAATGGGTTTTTGTTTGTAGAAAAAGCCGAAAGTTAAAGTCACCCCTCGTCTAAAAGGGGCGAAAAAGGGCGGGAAATAAGCAAAAAACACTATATTTTCCAAAAACTTTGTTTACAGATAGCATATTTTGTGGTAAGATTACTTTGCAACCTAACTATAAATGGGTTGTACATTATATAATATGCCGTTACAAGAAAAATATGTAAAAAGGCGTAAAGTTGGTGTAAGGAAAGTATGTTTAAAGCACTTTTAATGGATGAAGCGGCGGTATCGCGCGCACTTAAAAGAATATCTCACGAGATAATCGAAAAAAACAGCGGTGTAGAAAATATATGTCTTATTGGCATAAAACGCCGCGGCGTGCCGTTAGCTCAGATGATAGCCGATAATATCAGGGTAATTGAAAATAAAAAAATACCTGTTGGCAGTGTAGATATTTCGCTTCATCGCGATGATATGGCGGCACCGCTAACCGAGCATGGTATGCCGAGCGTTGAAATAGATTTTGATATAACAAACAAAACCGTAATATTGGTTGATGACGTTTTGCATACGGGCAGAACGGTGCGCGCGGCACTCGAGGCGGTTATCGAGGCGGCCCGTCCCGCATCGGTGCAGTTGGCGGTGCTGATAGACCGCGGGCATAGAGAGTTGCCGATTCGCGGCGACTATGTCGGCAAAAATGTACCAACATCCAAAAGCGAAATAATAAATGTAAACATCCCGCCGTACGATAATATTCTATCGGCAGAGTTATACGAGGGGTAAAAGGTAAAACAAGATTAAATAAGGAGGGGTAATATGCCAAAAGTAATGGTTGCTATGAGTGGCGGTGTTGATAGCTCGGTTGCGGCGGCTCGGCTTTTAGAACAGGGCTATGAGGTTATTGGTGCTACCTTGCGGCTTTATGAAAGGCAAGGCAACGCGGCAGAAGCGGAAAAGGCAAAAGCCGTTTGCGAAAGGTTGAACATACCCCACTTTTGTTTTGATATGCGTGAGCTTTTTTCACAAAAGGTTATAAAAAAGTTTGCGCTTGACTATGATTTGGGGCTTACCCCCAACCCGTGTATAGAGTGTAATATACACTTAAAATTCGGCGCACTGTTTGATAAAGCAATGGAAATGGGTTGTGATTTTCTCGCAACGGGACATTATTGTAAAGTAAAAAATGGGGAGTTAATTCGCCCTGCCGACCGCAAAAAAGACCAAACCTATGTGCTGTGGCACTTAACAAAAGAAAAATTGGAGCATATATTAATGCCTTTGGGCGATATAACCAAGGATGAGGTCAAAAAAATTGCCGCGCAGTATGGGTTTGAATCGGCAACGGGCAAAGAGAGTCAGGACATTTGCTTTGTTATAGACGGCGATTACGCCGCATTTTTAGAAAGCTATAACGGCAAAAAATTTACTAAAGGCACGTATGTTGATATTGGCGGCAAGGTCTTGGGCGAGAACGCAGGGCACCAGTGCTATACTGTGGGACAAAGAAAGGGGCTTGGAATCGCCCTTGGATGTCCACATTTTGTGATAAGTAAGGATGCTAAAAATAATACGGTTGTGCTTTCTCCCGATGAAAAAATGCTCTTTAAAACCAAGGTCTATATACGTGATATTTCCGTAATTTCGGGCGAAATACCGACTAAGCCGTTTGCCTGCACTGCAAAGCTTCGTTACAGCGCGCCCGATACCGAGTGCACTGTGTATCCCGAAAAAAATAAAACTGCGGTTATTGAGTTTGTATCTCCCGTTAGGGCACCATCGCCCGGTCAATCGGCAGTATTTTATGATGGCAATAAGGTTCTCGGTGGAGGAATAATAGTATGAATGAGAAAATTGCAAGAGTAAAAAAAGCACTTGAAAAAAATAACATAACGGTCTTTTACGCCGAAAGTAAAAACGATATAGCTGATATTGTAAAGGAAATAGTGCCTCAGGGTGCGCTTGTGTCCTGCGGCGGCTCGGTAACGCTTAATGATAGCGGTGTTATGGAGCTGTTAAAAAGCGGCTATTATCAGTTTTTAGATAGGTCGGCCAAGGGTGTAGACCCTGATGAAATTTACCGCAAAACCTTCTCTTGCGATGCCTTTTTCACATCGGCAAATGCCGTAACAGAGGATGGTGTGTTGTATAATGTAGACGGCAGGTCAAACCGCGTTGCCGCCACCTGTTACGGACCAAAAGAAATTGTGTTTATAATAGGCGCAAATAAAATAGTTGAAGATATGGCGGGGGCTGTAAAGCGAGTTAAAACAGTTGCCGCACCGCTTAATGCCAAACGTTTAGGGCTTGATACACCCTGCGCAAAGCTTGGTAAGTGCTGTGTCGAAAACGGCGGCATCGGTACGGGCTGCAGCAGTGCAAACCGCATTTGCATCAATTTTGTTGCAACGGCATTCCAACGCCAAAAAGACAAGATAAAGGTAATACTTTGCAAGGATAATATGGGTTATTAAATGTTAGCACCTTACATACTTATTTAGTATGTGAGGTGTTTTGTTATGAAAAGGATGATAGCATATATTTTATGTATATGCTTGCTGTCGGTAAGTGTATCGGCGGCAACGGTGAGTATGGAGTGGGATGCGGATGATTTAGATAAGCCGCTTAGCACTACGGCACAGTCGGAAAATGTAACACAGCTTGATATTAAGGCAAAATCGGTAATACTTATGGAGGTAATGACAGGTACAGTTTTGTACGAAAACAATGCGGATGAAAAAACCGCACCCGCATCAATTACCAAAATTATGTCCTTACTGCTTGTTATGGATGCCATAAAGCAGGGGACACTAAAATTAGATACGGTAATTACCGCAACCGAGCATGCGTGCAGTATGGGTGGCTCGCAAATATGGTTAGAGCCGGGCGAGCAAATGTCGGTGCACGAATTGCTTAAAGCCGCGGTTATAGCATCGGCAAATGATGCTATGGTAGCTCTCGGCGAAGCGGTGGCAGGCAGTGAAGAGGGGTTTGTAGCCCTTATGAACGAAAAGGCAAAAGCACTTGGTATGAACAACACCCATTTTGTAAACTGCACGGGGCTTGATGCCGAGGGGCATTTAACCAGTGCTCACGATGTTGCCATTGCATCCAGTGAGCTCATTAAATATGATTTAATCAAAGAGTATTCTACAGTTTGGATGGATTCACTAAGAAACGGCGAGAGCGAGCTTGTAAATACCAATAAGCTTGTGCGTTTTTATGAGGGGTGTACGGGTCTTAAAACGGGCACAACAAGTAAGGCGGGCTATTGCCTTAGTGCCACCGCCGATAAAAACGGTATGCAACTTGTGGCCGTTGTTATGGATGCCGATAGCAGTACCGACCGCTTTGAAGGTGCCAAGAAGCTATTAAACTATGGCTACGCCAACTATAACTACAAAAATATCGAAGCCGAGATAGATGAAAAAACAGTTATTCCCATTAAAAAGGGAGTTGCAAAATATGCTTTGGTTGTGCCTGACGGCACGCTCAATATTCTTTTGCCAAAACGCACAGTAGGGGACATTACCCAAACGGTACAGCTTGATGAATTTGTTACCGCGCCCGCCAAAGCAGGCACCAAAGTGGGAACGGTTAAAGTTATGTCGGGCGACAGCGAAATCGGTGTTATTGATTTAAAACTTTCAAAGGATGTAGAGAGAATTAATATAACGCATACATTTATGTGGCTCGTACGGGCGTTATTTTGTTTATAATATGTAAAAAATCGGTAAAAAAATATAGATTTATATTGAAAAACTCACAATTTTATAGTAAAATACAAGTAGTAACAAAATGGAGGCAGTTTAAATGGCAATTAAGATTAATCAAAGCTTTGCAAATGACTTTTTGCGAGAAAATGATATTAAGGGACTTATTAGCCAAGTCAATGCCGCTCACAATATGTTGGAGCAAAAAAATGGCTTGGGCAACGATTTTCTGGGTTGGCTTGATTTACCCGTAAATTATGATAAGGAAGAGTTCGCCCGCATCAAAAAAGCGGCCGAAAAAATTAAAAGCGACACCGATATTTTGGTTGTTATCGGTATCGGCGGCTCATATCTCGGCGCTCGCGCGGCTATCGAGTTTTTAAAGAGCCCTTATTATAACAATTTCAAAAAGGACACACCCGATATATACTTTGCAGGCAACAGTATAAGCGGTTCGGCTTTGGCTGATTTATTGACACTTTGTGAAAATAAGCGTGTATCGGTTAACATTATTTCAAAATCGGGTACTACTACCGAGCCCGCCGTTGCTTTCAGAGTTTTCAGAAAGCTTCTTGAAGAGCGTTATGGCGAAAAGGAAGCAGCCGAGCGTATTTACTGCACCACCGATAAAGCTCGCGGTACATTAAAGCAGTTGGCTGATGAAAAGGGCTATGAGTGCTTTGTAGTGCCGGATGATGTAGGCGGTCGTTTCTCGGTTCTTACGGCGGTTGGTCTTTTACCGATAGCAGCGGCAGGTGCCGATATTGATGCTTTGATGGCAGGCGCTGCGGCAGCAAGAGAAGAATATGCAAATCCCGATATTGAGAATAACGATTGCTATAAATATGCGGCGCTCAGAAATGCGTTCTATCGCAAGGGCAAGGAAATCGAGCTTCTTGTAAGCTATGAGCCACGCTTTACTATGATGGCAGAGTGGTGGAAACAGCTTTACGGAGAAAGTGAAGGCAAGGACAATAAGGGTCTTTTCCCCGCATCAGTTGTTTTCTCAACCGATTTGCATTCTATGGGACAGTATGTTCAAGACGGTAAGCGCATCCTTTTTGAAACAGTTGTTACTATTGATGACTGCGGCAAGGATGTAATTATAGAAAAAGAAGAATCGGATGGAGATGGCCTTAACTTCTTGGCAGGCAAACCGATGTCGTTTGTAAACAGGAAGGCATTTGAAGGTACCGTTTTGGCTCATACCGATGGCGGTGTACCAAATCTCGTTATCTCGCTCGATAAAGCGGATGAAGATAACCTCGGTCGCCTAATATTCTTCTTCGAAAAGGCTTGTGCAGTATCGGGTTATATGCTCGGTGTAAATCCGTTCGACCAGCCCGGTGTTGAAAGCTATAAAAAGAATATGTTTGCTTTGCTTGGCAAACCCGGTTACGAGGCACAAAAAGCAGAGCTTGAAGCAAGACTTGGTAAATAGTAAAATAACCGCCAAGGCGGTTTAAAATATAAAGGAGTTGGCAGATATGATTAAACTTATTATCGGTAAAAAAGGTTCGGGTAAAACCAAAAAGCTTATTGATTTGGTAAACTCTACCGCCGCAACAAGCAAAGGCAATGTTGTATGTATAGAGAAAGGCGATACCCTTACTTTCAGTATCAGCCATAAAGCAAGACTTATTGATATTGAATCCTACGGTGCAAAGGGCTATGGCGAATATTACGGCGTGCTTTGCGGCATCTGTGCCGGAAATCATGACGTTACTGATATTTTTGGTGATGCAACACTCAGAATAGGAAGCCGCGATTATGAAGAATTAGCAGATTTCCTTGATAGAGTATCAGCTTTGGCTGAAGATACACACGTAAACTTCTGCTTCACAGTTTCTTGTGATAAGGCAGAGCTTCCCGAAAAGATTTTCGAAATAGCTGAAGAAATCTAACACCAAAATGAACCACCCTTTAGGGTGGTTCATTTTTAGGTCGTAATATGTAGGGGAGGCGTTGCGCCTCCCCTTTATTTTATCCGTTCATTTAAAAACCTTGCGAGCGGTAAAAACAGAAGAGATAAAAATCCCCAAAGCACCGAATAAAAGGGGCAAATCTGCCCTAAAAAATTAAAAGGCATACGGCTGTAATCCCATACTTTCATATCAAATATCATATTAAAAACTATGCCGAAAACAAGCTCAACCGCCGTTATTACCGCCGCACAAAAAGAGCACTTAAAAAGTGTGCCGCGGTTTTTAAATCTTTCGGCCACAAAGGAAAATACTGTGAAGCAAATACCACCCGCTATAATCATAGTAGGGTGGGTGCGCCGCCGCCATAAAAGTTCAATAATTCCGTAACCAATGCCGCCTATTATAAAAAACACGGCATTACGCTTTAATTTTTTCATATTATCCACCCGATTTATTATTGGCGGAAAGCAATATTGGTATACAAAAAAACGAGTACCTGAGTACTCGTTTTTTAATTATTCTTCTATAAGCTTAATTAAATGTCTGCCCACACTTACGGCTAATTTAAGCGCGGCTTCAAGGCACTCGGGCGGGAAACACTTAAAGAATTTAAAAATTTCAAATGTGATGTCTCCGTCATATTTGTATTCTTTAAGCGCTGCGGCGGTACTTTCCCAATCAATAAAGCCAAGATAGGGGAGCATATGCTTATCGCCTATACCATCGGTACACTCCTGCACGTGTAGCGCCCTTAATGCACCCGGCTTCATACCTGCAATAAAGAGATGCGGCTTTGTGCCCGAAATAAAGGCGTGCCCAATATCAAGGCAGGTGCCAAATATAGGTGAATCAAGGCGTGCGAGCAGTGAGTTCATTTCAAACGGCTTCGCAAAAACACCGTTGTGATAGTGGTTTATCTCGTTATACGTAAATAAATTCTCAATAGCAATTTTTATACCAAATTTTTTAGCCACGGGCTCTAAGCTCTTATAGAATTTATAGTTGTAATCCTCGTAAGTGTCGGTTACATTTTCGATACCCTCGGGCACAACTATCGCGTGAACTATAATGTTATCAGCACCCATAATAGCCGCCGCTTCAATGGAGCGTACAATCGTTAAATATTGGTAATTTGACTCATCAAACGGTTTTCCGTATGTAAGTCCGAACGGAGCATGCGCTTGGTTGCAAACAAGGCCTATCTTATCAAGATGTTCTCTTATATTCTTTGCGTTTTCTAAATAATTTTCGCCTGTGGCAATATCGTGCTCGTGGAAGCTGTAATCAACGGCATCAAAGCCGGCCGCTTTAATCATATCAAGTGCGGCAATATCGCCCACAAATGAGCGTATACCTGAAATATCAACCGATAATCTCATAAAGTATCTCCTTAAAGGTATAATGTTTCGCCGGGGTTTATTACATAGTCCTTACTGTCCGCCACAAACCAGATACGCTCAGCGGTAGGGTTATATATTATGTTGCCGTCAGCACTGTGTAAAATGGAGTCGTATGCCTTTAAATAATCATAAATTTCAATATTGGTAGCATACCAAACGTCAGGATTGCGTGAAATTTTTTCGCAAATTTTTTCAATCTGTTCCCAGTTGTTTTTGCGTTCGAATTCAAAAGAATGTCCCCAAATATAGAAAATACGGGGTGCGCGGCGCGGCAAATATATATTTGCCGATAAATCGAGTGCAAAAAACTCATCAATCCATTTAAAAACACTACCGTGGTCGTGGTGGCAGGTGGGTTTCCAACAGTGCCAATCATCAGGTACGGCAAAGCTATTGCTGTCCTCTCCCAGTGTTCTTGAATACACAATACCAAGCTCGGTTAAATACTGTTTAACCTTTTCGTATGTAGTGCCGTTTGCAAATGTGTGTATGCCCGTATCGGGGTATGCCATACCGCGAATGATTTTACCGTATGTTTTTTCAAGATTTAATCGGCATTCCAGCACGTCTCTTATGCCATCAACAACACTGATAACACCATTGGCGCGGTGGTTATAGCCGTGCACTGCAACCTCGTGGCCTTTATCTAAGATATGCTCTTTAACCTGTTCTATGGTAATTCCGTTGGTACTGTTTTTGGCAACGTTCATATTAAATGTGCCTTTGAGTCCATATTTAGTAAAAAGGTTTGCAAGGCGCACATCCTCGGGGCAACCGTCATCATAACTAAAGGTTACCGCTTTAGCAAGACCTCCCGGGAAACGCGGAAACATATAACGCATAAAAATCATCCTTTAAATTAAAATGGGCAACAGCGTAGCTACTGTTACCCAAAGTATAGCATATTTTAAAATCTATGTAAATAGAAAACAAGGATTAATTACCGAAATTTTTGGCCCACGGTTTTACACACAATAGGCATACTGCGGTGCCAAGAACTGCGATAATAAACCATATAAAAATTGTAAAGTGCCACCCCATATTTTCCGATAAAACGGCTATGCCGTAGGTTGAGAGCGCACTGCCGATATACGTGCAAGAATTAAGCACGCCCGAAGCCGTAGATACGTTGCCGTATTTTTTAAAGAAGGGTGGTATCATACAAATCAAGATAAGGTTTACGCCGTGCATTGCACCTGTAAGGAGAGCCGAGAAAAGCACCGAAAAAACCGCGCCCGCATCCGATAAAAGATAAAGGGCAATAGCCGATACGGCACCCACACCGAAAATTACACCCGCGCAAAGCAAAGGGTTTGTGAGTTTTTTGCGATAAAGTTTTTCGGCAAGGTTAAAGGTTACAATGCTGAAAAGCGGCAACACAATTCCCGTTAAAATGGAAACGGCGCTACCAAGATTATATGTTTCTGATATGTAAGAGGGCATCCAGGTTGTAACACCATCACGCAGCATTCCTTGCAAAACAATACAGAGCATAACGCAAAAAAGCAAAGGCGTAAAAAGTGCTTTTAAAGAGCCCGAAGGTGAGGCATCAATTTTTCCCTTTTTCTCGTTTTCAATTTCATAGGAGAATTTATTCCAAACAACGAGCATTATCGCGCCGAAAACAGCGCAAATCAAAAACACCCATTTCCAACTAAGCAAAGTGATGATAACGGGGGCTAAAAAGTAAACCGCTATTGTGCCAAAGGAACTGCCCCAGGAAACCCTTACGGTTACCTTTTTGTAGTCGTCAGCCGATAAAAGCGCCGTCATAAGCCGAACTATCGGCGGCCACATAAAACTTTGCGCAAAGCCGTTTACACACCAAACCGCCAGCATTTGATAGGGGTTTTGACATAAGGGTATAAGCAGGTTCATACATATTGTTACTATTAGGCCGAGCGATACTAATTTTTTGGGAGAAAATTTGTCGCCGCAAATTCCGCTAACAATTTGACCAACGCCGTATGTTATGAAACTGCCCGTCAGTGCCATAGATAAAAGAGAACGGGAAAAGCCTGTAGAAATTTCCATTTCGGCTATTACGGCACCGTAGTTAATGCGGGTCATATAGCTTACCATATAGGTAAGCGCGAAGAGAAGAGCCAGGGTATTGATTTGTTTCTTTGTTTCCAGCTTTGCCAATGCTACCATCTCCCATACATTGAGTCTACAGTATAGCACGATGCAAAAAATTATTCAATAGAAAAAACCTCTCCAAATTAATTTTTCTGGAGAGGTTTTATTTATTTTGTCGTTATAAAGCCGTAGCTTTCAAGTATTTGGCAGTATTTCGCTAATCGCTCATAAAGCGGATGTGCTTTTTCGCCAAAATGCTCATCAACTAATTTTCCGATTTCGGTTAAATCTTTATTTCCGTCAAACAGCTGCCATATAAAGGAGCCGTTCTCATCCAAATGAATATAACTGATTTTCGGCTTTTTAAACAGCTTTTGAGCAATGCTATTAAACACGCCTTTATTTTCAATTTGGAGCGTTGCAATGCCTTTTTCATCGACAGTCCAAACGATACCTTCGTTTCGTTTTGGAATGCGCTCAAGATAATTTTCGTTTACTTTGTTTTTCATATTTTCTTATCACGCTTTTTAAATACTGTGAATTTAAGCAGTGTAAATATGATAACAGCAAAGAGTACGAGTCCGCCAATATCGGCTACAGTTTTGGGTACAAAGCTTGATAAATCAATGATACTGCCAACGCCGAACACTGCAAGTATGGCAAGCACAATACCTACAAGACCTTCGCCCGCAATCATACCCGAGCAGAAGAGCACACCGTCATTAACGATTTGTTCTTTTGTTTCCTTGTCTTTTTTGAGCTTATCAAGTGCCAAACGAATAAGACCGCCAACCATAATGCAGGCATTAAGCTGTACAGGCAGATAAACACCGATAGCAAAGGGAAGCACGGGGATGCCTATAAGCTCAACAACAACGGCAATAAACACACCTGTAAATACAAGCGGCCAGGGGAGGTTACCACCCATAACGCCCTCGATAATAAGCTTCATAAGTGTTGCCTGAGGAGCGGCGAGCTCGTCCGAGCCAAAGCCCCACGCGCTATCGAGCAAATAGAGTGTGCCGCCAATAGCCAAAGCTGCCGCTACAACACCGATAATCTCGGCAATTTGCTGTTTTTTCGGTGTAGCACCAAGCAAATAACCTGTCTTTAAGTCTTGCGAGGTATCGCCCGCAATGGCTGATACAATGCAGATTATAGAGCCAATAGCGATAGCACTGCTCATACCAACAATACCTGTAGAGCCTGTAAATTTAAGAATAAGGGTTGCAATAAGCAGTGTTGCGATAGCCATACCTGAAACGGGGTTGTTACTACTGCCAACAAGACCTACCATACGGCTTGATACGGCCGCAAAGAAGAAGCCGAACACAACGATAATTATCGCACCTATGGGGTTTACGGGAATTGCGGGAACGAGCCATATAAGTAATGTTAAAACAACAATAGCACCGATAACAACCTTCATATTCATGTCCTTTTCGGTACGAAGGTTTGAAGCGACCCCGGCACCTGCCATACCCTTCATAGCGCCCGTAA
>SVOM01000040.1 GCA_015066405.1 Oscillospiraceae bacterium | reverse complement strand
GTGCCGTTGTTCGCTTTAAAGTAGTGGGCGAGGATGCTTACTTCCTTGCTTGGACAACTACCCCTTGGACCTTGCCCTCCAACGTTGCACTTTGTGTTAACCCGAACGAAACATATTGCAAGGTAGCCGCTAATGACGGTTATACCTACTATATGGCTGAAGCTTTACTTGATAAGGTGCTTGGAAAATTAGGCAACGAAGAAACACCCGCTTACACTGTGCTCGAAACCTACAAGGGTACCGACCTTGAGTATAAAGAGTATGAACCGCTTTTTGCTTGTGCGGGCGAGAGTGCCAAAAAACAAAACAAAAAAGGCCACTATGTAACCTGTGATAATTATGTTACCATGAGCGATGGCACAGGTATTGTTCATATTGCTCCCGCATTTGGTGAGGATGACGCTCAGGTAGGTAGAAAATATGATTTACCCTTTGTTCAGTTTGTTGACGGCAAGGGCGAAATGACCGAGGAAACGGCATATCACGGCAAGTTTGTTAAGGATGCCGACCCGCTCGTACTCGTTGACCTTGATAAAGAGGGTCTTCTTTTCGATGCACCGAAATTCGAGCACGATTATCCGTTCTGCTGGCGTTGCGATACTCCGCTTATCTACTATGCGAGAGAATCTTGGTTTATCAAAATGACCGCCGTTAAGGACGATTTAATTAAAAACAATAATACTATTAACTGGATACCCGAGAGCATTGGCAAGGGCCGTTTTGGCGACTGGCTCGAAAACGTTCAGGACTGGGGTATTTCACGTAATAGATATTGGGGCACACCGCTTAATATTTGGCAGTGCGAGTGCGGACATTTGCACTCTATCGGCAGTATTGCCGAGATTAAAGAGTTATCGGATAACTGTCCAGATGACATTGAGCTTCACCGCCCATTTATTGATGCTGTAACCTTTAAGTGCGAAAAGTGTGGTAAGGAAATGCACCGCGTACCCGAGGTTATTGACTGTTGGTTCGACTCGGGAGCAATGCCTTTTGCACAGCATCACTATCCGTTTGAAAATAAAGATTTGTTTGAAAGTCAGTTCCCGGCAGACTTTATTTCAGAGGCGGTTGACCAAACTCGCGGATGGTTCTATTCGTTACTTGCAATTTCAACCCTTATTTTCAATAAGGCACCCTATAAAAACGTAATAGTACTCGGCCACGTTCAAGATGAAAACGGACAAAAGATGAGTAAATCAAAGGGCAATGCGGTTGATCCGTTTGATGCACTTGAAACACACGGCGCCGATGCAATACGTTGGTATTTCTATACCAACTCTGCTCCTTGGCTTCCTAACCGTTTCCACGATAAGGCCGTAACCGAGGGTCAGCGCAAATTTATGGGCACACTTTGGAACACCTATGCGTTCTATGTGCTTTATGCCGAGATTGATAAATTTGATCCGACAAAATATAACCTTTCGGACTGCGAACTTACAGTTATGGATAAGTGGCTTTTGTCAAGACTTAATTCTATGGTGGCTAAGGTTGATGAAAATCTTAACAACTACCGTATACCTGAAGCCGCCCGTGCTTTGCAAGAGTTTACGGATGAAATGAGCAACTGGTATGTACGCCGCGGCAGAGAGCGTTACTGGGTGCAAGATTTAACGGCCGATAAAATTGCCGCTTATATGACACTTTATACTGCACTTACAGTAACCGCAAAAACAGCGGCTCCGATGATTCCGTTTATGGCGGAAAATATCTATCGCAACTTGGTTTGCAACGTAGATAAATCGGCTCCCATCAGCGTACATTTGTGTGATTTCCCCACAGTTGATACCGCACGTATTGATGTATCGCTTGAGGACAGTATGGATAAGGTGCTCGAAATCGTAGTGCTCGGCCGTGCGGCACGTAACGGCTCTAACCGCAAAAACCGCCAGCCGCTTAATACTATGTATGTAAAGCTTGATGGCGAGTTGGATGAAATTTATCTCGATATTATAAAGGATGAGCTTAATATTAAAAATGTTAGCTTTACCGATAATGTTGACGGATTTGTTTCTTATAAATTCAAGCCGCAACTCAAAACTGTAGGCCCGAAATACGGCAAGCAGTTAAACGAGATTAGAACGGCGCTGTCTTGTCTTGATGGTAATGCCGCAAAGGCAGAGCTTGATAGTAACGGTAAATTAACACTTGATTTACCGTCAGGCGAGGTAGTGCTCGAAACCGAGGATTTGCTTATTGAATCCGAGCAAAAAGAAGGCTTCTTTGCACTTACCGACCGCGGTGTTACGGTTGCTATTGATACTGTGCTTACAGAGGAACTTATAGCCGAGGGCTTTGTTAGGGAAGTTGTATCGAAGGTACAAACAATGCGTAAGGAAGCAGGCTTTAACGTTATGGACCATATTAACATAACCGTAGCGGGAGAAGAAGCAGCAGTTGATACCGCCGTTAAGTATAAGGATGGAATCGTTGGCGATACATTGGCTGATTCACTTATAGCCGCCACCCCCACAGGTTTTGTTAAAGAGTGGGATATTAACGGCGCGAAGCTTACTATTGGTGTAGAAAAGATATAAAAAAATAAGGTGCTTTATAGCACCTTATTTTTTTATTCTATTTTTTCAAAATCACTGGCCGGGTGTTTGCAAAGCGGACAAATAAAGTCATCGGGCAGCGGCTCACCCTCATACACATAACCGCATATTTTGCAAATGTAACCCTTTTTGGCGGGTTGTTTTTTGGGTTTTACATTATTGTAGTAGTAGCCGTAGGTCATTGTGGGTACGTTATCGAGAATTTGCGCTTCGGTAACGGCGCATATAAACATACCGTGGGATCCTAAGTCAATATACTGCTCAACCGAGAGGGAAACAAACGCATTTGAATATTCGGTTAAGTAAAGCAGTCCGTTATTTGAGCGTGCCGCGTTTACACCTATAAATTTATAAGCATCGCGTCCGCTTTTCATACCAAAGTTTTGGAAGAGTGAAAACGGCGCCTTTTCATTAAGACAGCATACGTTCATAACGCCCGAAGCTTTTATTAAATCGTGAGAGTAGTTTTGCTTATTAACCGTAACTGCAACTTTTAAGGGCTCGGCGGTTACCTGCATTATCGCATTTAAAATAAGTCCGTTATCAAGCTCTTCGCCTTTCACAGTTACAACGTAAAGTCCGTATTCAATTTTAAACAGTGCATTTGTATCAATATTTCCCATAACTGTTTCTCCTTAAAAGCATTTTCTACAGGTTTCTACCTTATCGAACTTTTGGCAAAGCTCATTATCGCTTTCTCCCGTAGTTAAAAAGTCGGTAATGTTTTTAACTGTAGTTTCGGCAATATTATTTAATGCCTCCTCGGTTAAAAATGCTTGGTGCGAGGTAACCAAAACGTTTGGCATAGAGATAAGTCGTGCCAAATTGTCATCATCAATAATGTGTCCCGAAAAGTCCTCAAAGAACACATCCGATTCTTCCTCGTAAACATCAAGACAGGCGGCACCGATTTTGCGTGATTTTATACCGTCAAGCAGTGCCTCGGTATCTATCAGCGCACCGCGGGATGTATTTAAAATTATAACACCCTTTTTGCATTTTTCAATGGCTTTCTCATCAATTATATGATACGTTTCACGAGTTAAGGGGCAGTGGAGTGATATTATATCGCTTTTTTCATAAATCTCATCAAGTGTTACATATTCGATATCGGAATTGTCAGCGGGGTATTTATCGTACGCGATAACCTTCATACCAAAGCCGCGGCATATATTGATAAAAATTCTACCGATTTTACCAGTACCTATAACACCCATAGTTTTACCGTATAAATCAAAGCCCGTAAGCCCGTTTAGAGAAAAGTTAAAATCTTTGGTGCGGATGTAGGACTTATGTGTGCGCCTAACCGATGTCAGCAACATTGCCATAGTGTGCTCGGCAACGGCATAGGGGGAATAGGCGGGCACGTGGAAAATATGAATTTTGCCGTGTGCATGGCGTATATCAACATTGTTATAACCCGCACATCGAAGCGCTATAAATTTAATGCCATATTCGTATAGCTTATCTATAACCTCGGCAGAAGCGGTATCGTTAACAAAAATACAGATTCCGTCAAACCCTTGCGCCAGAGATACAGTATCGGGGGTTAATTTGGTCTCAAAATATTTAAAAACCATATCATCGGTGCGGAATTTCTCAAACGAATCTCTATCATATTGTTTGGTATCAAAAAAAGCAATTTTCAAAAAAATTCACCTCAAAAGTATTTTAATATATTTTTACCAAAAAGGCAAATAAAATGTGAAACACCCCGATTTTTTATCGGGGTGTTTCGGAGAAAGGAATTAAAATATGGAAATATTGGGGATTTGGTTTGGTTATGCGCAGTGGCGATTAACTGTATTGTCCGCTTCTGCAAGCTTTAATTTGCGGCGTTTAAAAAATGCTTTAACCTTTGTTTCAAAGGAAACAAGCTTATCCTGATTAAAATAGCCCCATATAACAAAGCCGATGGCCGCAATCTCTAATATAGTTTGAAAAAAGTGTAAAGTACTCATAGTTTTTACCTCCCGAACATTTGTTCGTTTTCTGTATTTTTATTATAATCGACAAAATTCGTTTTGTCAACTACTTTTTACAAATTTATTATAAAATTTTCATTGTCCCAAAATACGTACTTTAAAAGAAAATATAAAAAATCCCCCAAAACCGCTGTTTTAGGGGATTTATAAGTTGTTTAATTATTTGTTTGGTTCCCATTTACCATAAACGGTAAAGTCCATTACTCCAACCTCAAGGTCCTTTGGCCTTTCGGTAATAGTCAGCCTTACTGCATTAGCGTAGGTGGCATCCAGCGTTTGATAATCAAAATACAGGTCGATATCATTGTCGGTTTTATCAAGCACACATACCCATTCACCCTCGGGAGTCAATGCTTCAATTTTGTATTTTACGGCGCCGGGAAACTTGCCGCCCATAATATCCATACCGATATATCGCCAGGCAATTCTTGCCGCGTAAATTTTATTGTTGGATTCGCCGCCGTAATCAACCGTAGGCACAGTAAGAGTTGGCGCTTTATCATCGGCTAAAGGTTGCCACCAGGAAAGCGCATTTTCGTCCAAAGCATAAATTCCGTCGCGACCGGGCGCCTCACTTGACGCCTTGTAGCGCATTTTAAATGCAGTAAAGGAAACAAGACCTGCATTGTTATCAATATGCGGATTTTCCTTAACTCCCGGTAACCATTGCGGAGTCGAGTCAACAACCGTGGGTATTATGTCTCCATTTTGGTCAAAGCCGATAGGTTGCATACCGATAAATCTTTCAACAAAGTTAGCGTAACCGATGCAACCTGTATAAAATGCCCAAACGGTATTATTAGGGCCAACTGCCACACTGCCGTGTCCCGAGCCTTTAAACGTGGAATAGCGGTTGGTTAAAAACGGAGAGGTTTGCATATATTGGAAAGGTCCCATAGGGCTTGTGCCTTTATAGGCTCCCATAGCGTAGGAGGGATACTCGGTGTTTGGCGCACAATAGGTTAAATAATACGTATCGTTACGTTTGAACATCCATGCGCCCTCAACCCAAGAATACGTCGCATTTTCATTGTTGGCACCCATTCGCTCCCACTCGTGATCTACGGCTTCATCCTTAAAAAGTAGTAGCGGTTCGGTTATTAATTGCGTTGGGTTGTTTGCATCAATTTCGGCAACGCGGATACCACTGCCGCAACCGTAGTATAGATAAAGGCGTCCGTCGTCATCCGAAAAATACATTGGGTCGGCAACGGTAAATTCTTTACCATCAATATATTTTAAATATCCAATACTGTTAAAAGGTCCTAAAGGAGACTGCGCCTCATAAACCTTTGAGCCGTTAGCGAGTGCATAGTATTTATTATTATGCTTAACAATGGTCGGTGCACCGATTTCGTCATCGCCGAGAGTGGTAGGGGCGTGGTGCCAAGTCTTGTAATCCTCGCTCCAAAAGACCATACCGGCCGAGCCGTATAAATACCATTTATTATCATCCCAAAGGGCCGATACGTCGGCAAATTCGCGGTATTCTATTCTATGGTCGCGGTCCACAGCGCCTCTATCAAGGCGAAGTCCGAACGGATAATCTATAAGCGAAATAGGGTTTATAAATGTCTTGTCAAATTTGTTCATAAAATTACCCCCTTAAAATTAAATTAATTATATAAATATTAAAGTATGAAGTCAATAAATAAGTTGAAAAAAATAGGTATATACATTATACTTAATATATAGCAAGGGGGGATTTTATGAAAATATCGTTTTATACCTTAGGTTGCAAGGTTAACCAGTATGAAACCCAAAGTATCGCCGAGGCGTTTCGAGAAAAAGGCCACGTAATAGAAAGCGGCGAGCCTGATGTTTTTATAATAAACTCCTGCACCGTAACAGCTGAAAGCGACCGCAAAACAAGGCAAATGCTAAGAAAATTCAGAAAAATGTATCCATCGGCAGTTATGGTGCTTTGCGGATGTATGCCTCAGGCATTTCCGAAGGATGCAGATAATCTTTTAGAAGCCGATATTGTTGTTGGCAACACCGAGCCCTATCGTATACCGCAGCTTGTTGATTTATTTTTGTCAGATGGTAAGCGTAGGGTAGAGATTAATGAGCATAAGGTAAAAGAAAAATTCAACACCCCCGCCATTACAGAGTTTGAGGGTAGAACCCGTGCATTTATGAAAATTGAGGACGGTTGCGATAGATTTTGCACCTATTGCATTATTCCGAAAGCACGCGGATTTATTCGCTCAAAAAAAGTTGCCGATATAAAGCGAGAGGCCGAATCTCTCGCAGCAAACGGATACAAGGAGATAGTGTTGGTTGGTATTAACCTTTCCTCTTTTGGCAAGGATACGGGCGAAAATCTTGCCGACGCTGTAAGTGCAGTATGCTCGGTTTCGGGTATAATGCGTGTGCGTTTAGGCTCCTTGGAGCCCGACTTGATGGATGACGAGTTATTGAAGCGACTCTCAGCGGAGGAAAAGTTTTGTCCGCAGTTCCATTTATCTCTTCAGTCAGGCTCAGATAAAACATTAAAAAGAATGAACCGCCGATATGACAGTGCGTTTTATTATGATTTAGTAAGCCGTATAAGGCGAATATTTGATAACCCGTCAATCACTACCGATATTATGGTCGGCTTTGCGGGCGAAACGGAACAAGAATTTAAAGAGAGTATAGATTTTGCAACTAAGGTCGGCTTTGCTTTGTCCCACGTCTTTGCATATTCAAGGCGGGCGGGTACAGTAGCGGCAGGGCTACCAAATCAGGTTACCAATGCCGAAAAGTCAGAAAGAAGCCGCAAGATGATAGCCGCAACAAAGAAAAGCCAACAGCTTTTTTATGCTTCACAGGTCGGCAAAACTGCTAAGGTGCTTTTTGAAACGGCAGAAAACGGCGAGTATTTTGGTTATACCGAAAACTATACACCCGTAAAACTAAAATATGAACAAAACCTTTGCGGCAAAACCGTAATGGTTAAAATAGTGTCTTTTAATGAAGAATTTTGTGTAGGTGAAAAATGCGATTAAAATTCAGTATCGGCGGTATGTCGTGTGCGGCTTGCAGTGCGAGAATAGAGCGTGTGGTTAACAAGCTCCCCGGTGTTAAAGCCGAGGTTAATCTGCTTGCAAACACTATGGTTGCCGAGTTTGATGAGAATAACACAACGATAGAAGCTATTATAAAAACAGTAGAGAAAGCGGGCTTTACGGCAGCGATATTTGAGCGAAAGGTAAATGCCCAAAAAGGAAAAAATGAAAAAAAGGCGTTTATTACGCGCCTTATAATATCTTTTACTTTTTTAATACTTTTAATGGTTTTATCAATGCAGCATATGTTTGGGTATTCCTTACCCGCAGTGCTCGAAAAAGCCACTGTATCGGCGGTGTTGCAGTTGTTATTGACAATACCGATTATAGCCGTTAATTATAGATATTTTACTGTTGGCTTTAAAAATCTTTTTATGGGCAGTCCCAATATGGATTCACTAATTGCGCTTGGTTCTGCCGCATCGGAAATTTACAGTATATATAATACAATTTTGATTTTCGGCGGTAATACACACGCACATTTGTATTATGAATCGGCGGCGATGATACTTTCTCTTATAACACTCGGCAAATTTTTTGAGAGTGGCTCAAAGTCTCGCGCATCTTCGGCTATAAATTCCTTGCGAGCTATTGTATCAGATACAGTAACCGTAAAAACCGAAAACGGCATTACCGAAATACAAGCCGAAACATTGATGGCAGGCGATGTAGTTATTGTAAAAGCCGGTCAGTCCTTTGCGGCGGACGGCGTGGTTATAGCGGGAAATGGCAGTGCCGATGAAAGCGCAATTACGGGGGAGAGCATACCCGTACTAAAAGAAAAAGGTGATAAGGTTATTTCGGGTACGATACTTAAAAGCGGATATATAGAATTTCGCGCCGAAAAAACGGGCGATGATACTGTGTTATCTGAAATCATAAAACTGGTGGAGGATGCCGCGGCCACAAAACCGCCAATAGCCCGCTTGGCCGATAAAATAAGCGGCATATTTGTGCCGACAGTTATAGGTATATCGGTTTTAACACTGATTATATGGCTCATTATAGGCGCAGGGCTTGATAGCGCCATTATGTACGCCGTGTCGGTTTTGGTAATTTCTTGCCCGTGTGCTTTGGGGCTTGCAACACCCGTTGCCGTAATGGTAGGCACAGGCACTGCCGCCAAACACGGAACTTTGTTTAAAAATGCACCGAGCATTGAGCTTATGCACAAGGTGGACGCACTGGTGCTTGATAAAACGGGCACCGTAACCACGGGAGAGCTCTCGGTATCGTTTGTAGAAAGCTTTATAGACCACGATGAGTTTTTAAAAATAGCTTACAGTATAGAGGCGGTGTCTGAGCATCCGATAGCGGCTGCCGTGTGCCGTTATGCTAAGGGGCAGGGCGTAGAGCCGCTTCCCGCACAAAATGTTAATACTTTATCGGGGCTTGGCATTAGTTGTGATATAGGCGACAAAACCTATTTTTCGGGCAATATCAAATTAGCAAATGAGAATAACATCACTTGCACCGAATACGAAAAAACCATAGAAGCCCTTGCAAAAGACGGAAAAACACCTATAATATTCTTTGAGGATACAAAAATTATAGGTATTATCGCTGTTAGTGATACCCTAAAGCCAACCTCCGCCAAGGCGGTAAGTGAGCTTAAAAAACTCGGTATCGATATATATATGGTAACGGGAGATAATGAGTTCACCGCACGAAAGATGGCAAATGATACGGGAATTGATAACTGTATCGCTTCGGCACTCCCGCAAGATAAGGAAAAATTTATTAGAGGGCTTAAAGAAAACGGCAAAACAGTTGCAATGGTGGGGGATGGCATAAACGATGCGCCCGCACTTGTAGCGGCTGATATTGGTATAGCGATAGGCGCCGGTACCGATATTGCGATAGAATCGGCCGATATAATACTTGTAAGAAACGATTTGCTCGATGTTGTATCGGCGGTAAAATTAAGCCGAAAGGTTATAAACAATATCAAAACAAATTTATTTTGGGCATTTTTCTATAATATAATAGGTATTCCTGTAGCGGCAGGCGTTTTATCGGGGCTCGGCATTGTGCTTACCCCAATGATAGGCGCGGCGGCTATGTCATTAAGTTCGGTTTGTGTTGTAACAAACGCGTTAAGACTGAGAGGTGCAATAAAAAATGAAAAAGACAATATACATTGATGGTATGGCATGTATTCACTGCAAAAACAGTGTTGAAGCGGCGCTTAGGGTTTTAGATGGCGTAGTATCGGTAAGTGTAAACTTAGAAGATAAATGTGCTGTAATTGATACAAATACCGATATTGATGATGCAGTCCTTACTGCTGCTATTACCGACATTGGCTTTGAGGTTGAAAAAATAATATAGGAAACGGGGATTTGGGGAATGTTATTTAAAATTCTGTTGTTGGTAGCGGCAATAATTATCGCCGCAGCGTTGGTTGTTTTACATATTAAACAAAAAATAACTAAAAAGAGCATGTTAATAGGTGTTGGCACTGTTTTATCTCTCGCTGTTATTGTTGCTGTGGTTTTTACTGTATTTATGGAAACTACAGTTACTGTAAAGGGCGACAAAGAGTTAACCCTTAATGTTTTTGAAACCTATACCGAAGCCGGCTATAAAGCCAGTAACGGCTTGCAGGATGTAAGCGAAAAGGTTACAGTAAACGGGGACGTTGATGTAACAAAGGTCGGCGAGTATAAAATTGAGTATGTTTACAAAAAGGGCAATAAGGAATATAAGGCATACCGCACCATAAAGGTTGTTGATACCGTAGCACCTGTGATAACACTCACGGGAGAGAAGGCAGTAACAGTTTCCAAAATAGAGCTTTTCAAGGATGCAGGCTTTTCTGCCACCGATAATTATAACGGCGATATAACGGCAAACGTTAAAACAACAACCAATAAGATAAGCGATACGAAATATGAGGTAATTTATACTGCTACCGATACATCGGGCAATAGTGCTACCGCAAAACGCGATGTAGAAATTAAGGATGTTGTACCGCCCGTAATCAATCTTAAATCATATAAAACATTGTATGTTATTGAGAACAACGCGTATTCCGAGCCCGGCTATACCGCAACCGATGATGCCGATGGCGATATAACCGCCAATGTTAAGGTAACGGGTAGCGTAAATACTGCAGTACGCGGTACATATAATATTACCTATACTGTAAGTGATAAATGGGGCAACACCGCAACGCTTACAAGACAGGTTGTTGTATGCTCAAAGGATGACGCGGCATTTAATAGAATTTGCCTTACCTTTGATGATGGTCCGAGCAACGATGTAACAGTACAAATACTTAATACACTTAAAGCAAACGATGTTAAGGCAACCTTCTTTATTTGTAATTACGATGCTTCGCAAATTCCGATATTAAAGCGTATGATTAATGAGGGACACGCAATCGGTATTCACGGCTATTCTCACGATTATGCCAAGATTTACAAAACCGATGATGCATTTATGGAAAACATAAATAAACTGCGTGATAAGCTTTATAATGATACAGGTTATTATACAACGCTAATGCGTTTTCCAGGTGGCGGCTCCAATACTGTTAGTAAAAGCCCAAATGGTGCTAATAATAAAGGCGCTATGACAAGACTTACAAAAAGAGTGCAGCAAGAGGGCTGGCAGTATTTTGACTGGAACGTATCAAGCGGAGATGCCGAGCCGGGCGGCGCTACAGCCGATGAAATTTACCGCAATGTAACAAACGGCTTGGGGCGTAAGCGCACAAACATTGTTTTGATGCATGATATCAGTTCTAAAAAGACAACTGCGGCATCCCTTCAAAGAATTATCGATTATGCAAAGCAAGCAGGATATAGCTTTACCGCCATCGATAAAGATACTCCCGGATGTCATCATCCTATAAACAACTAAAAAAAGAGAGCAAGTTCAAGAGGCGCACTCCGTAAGGAAGTGCGCCTCAGTTTTATTCGCCAAAGGCGAGTTGTATTGCTTCGCAGTGATATTCGGTTACAGCCGAGTGTTATTTGCTTCGCAAGTTTAGGTGCGAATAAAAT
>SVOM01000039.1 GCA_015066405.1 Oscillospiraceae bacterium | reverse complement strand
TTTCCCGATTGCAGACACTCTTATCTGGGATGTTAATAACGCAACAGGCATCAGCGTAGAAGACGGATATTTGAATGCTTATGATCGCGGTGTTTACAGCATTGTTGCTTCAATCGACGGCTCATCAACAACTATCCACATTGTAGTTAAGAGTCCTACAGAGACAGAGTACGTAGTTTTCGAGGAAGATTACCGCTCTGAAACGGCTGACGTATCAGATTGGAAGACGACAATAATTACAAATGATAGTACCGAGTATACAGGTAAAACCTATTCGGGTAACTATATTAATAACAACAACTTCCAATACAGCTGGAGTTCAGTTAATGATCACCCCAAGGGCTTTGTGCCGTATAATGCAGAAGAATTGGAAAATGCTGTTGGAAATACCGATACAGCAGTTTACACAACACTTAATAATGATGTTGTAGCAGCATTATCTGATTATACAGTTACAGCCGGTATTAAGGCATATCCTAACTTCCGCGGTGCAGTTGGTGTTATAGGCAGAGTGAACGGTACTGTGGACGGTAAATATACTGTCGGTACATCCATTGGATCCGGCTTTGCTTTATCAGCAGGCGGCGGTGAGGGTAACTATATACAGGGAAATTATCCTAATGGTGCGTTCTCGATATCAGGTAATACACGTACATTGGTTACAAGTGCCGATGTTAAAGATTATTTATACAATACAGTATATCCGCGTGCATTTATACACCGTACCTTCGAGATTTCATACAGCGGCGATACCGCAACAATAATTACACCTAACGGTGGCACCGAAGTGTTATCGGGCATAAATACACAAACAGGTACTGTAGGTCTCGTTTCTTATTTCAAAGATGGTGATGCTAACTTCCCCTATGCTTCGGTTCCGGTACTTTCCGATATTAAGATTGTACTTAATAACGTTGATTTAAGCGGTCTTCCGTCCGAAGATATTCCGAATCACACAGCGGGAGGTCTTGCACCCAAAACCAGCCCCTATGTTGATAACGGAAATTACACCTTTACAGTTGATAACAACGGAATGATTACCGCATATAATATCGTTGATAGTAGTATCGGTTATTCCGAGAAGGTTACCATCCCCGGAGAATATGACTCCATGGCGGCAAAAGTTTTCAGCGTTAACCCTAAAAATACTACCTTGGGTGAAGTTGTTATAGGTGAAGGATTCAGGTTCATCTGGGACCAGGCGTTTATGAATAACTATTTCTTAGATACCGTTTCTTTCCCGACATCACTTGTTACGGTTGGAGCGAATGCGTTCCAGAATTCAGGCGTTACTGATATTTCTTTCCCGACGGGTTCTAAACTTACCACAATTAGTGATTTTGCTTTTGCAAATTGTTACAGTTTAAGAAGTCTGGAATTACCCGAAGGACTTGAAGCGATAGGCACAAATGCATTCCAGAATGCAATTTCTTTAACAAGCGTTAAAATACCCACATCGGTTACATCAATCGGTGACAATGCATTTGCAGGATGCACAATACTTAAAGAAGTTTATATCTATAATGCATACGCTACAATAGGTAACGGCGCTATACCTGCAGGCACCACAATTTACGGTAACGTGGGTTCAACGGCTGAAACCTATGCAAATGCTAATAATTGCATCTTTATACCATTTAATGATATTTCTGCTAACTCTATTGCGGCAAACTCTGCGTTCAATCTTAACACTTTTTCATGTAAAATAGGCGGAGCGTCTGTAATGGGTACGGATATTTCCTGGGACGCTCACCGTGGCGCAGATTACGAAATTTCTAACGGTTGGTTGTTGGTTTACGGTGAAGAAGATTTCACTATTTCGGGCACTTACAATGGCGAAGAAGTATCTATTGATATTACTGTTGCTCCTAAGGGTACCGATACAGGATTACTTGTTAATACCATTGCTGATGAATATATGACAATCGTTCCCGTTAACGGTGATGATACCGCTTATACAGTAACGGTCAGCGAATCTACAAATGTAGCGCTTAAATACGGTACGTTAACCGTTACGGCAAATGGTAGTGACGCGGAGAAAATTACAGTTGCTACCGATAACACAGGTAAGGTATTTGGCTTTAATGTTGTTAAGCCCGAAACGATGGTACTGTCGGCTGAGTATACAACCCTTGCGAACCGCGAGAGTTCTATCTATCCGTTAGGCATTCAGATTCGTCCTGAAACCAATACTTACACAGCAGGTCTCCGCTTTGTAACACGCTTCCCCGAAATCAAGAAAACTGCTACGGGTATTTATCTTGATGAGGCATATACTCAGGTTGGTGTACTTGTTATTCCTGAAGTGCTTTGGGACGGTGAAACATACCCGACAGCCGATAGTTTAGCTATAGCTACCGATGATGAAGATGGTGTTACCGAAGTATCGGTAGGTAAATATTCCGCACAAAACGTTCTTGTTAAGAAATTAATGACTGCAACCGAGGCATACTCTGATGCGTCAGCATTACTTACTGAAATTCCCGAAGAAATGAAGAGTGTTTCTATCGTAGCCATTCCTTATTTAATCGGTGCAGATGGCTCGGTTACCTATGTAGACGGTGAATTGTCGGCTAAATCTTATAACGATATATTCTTACTTTCGTCTTATCCTGAGTATAACGGTGATGTTGACGTATTGTTCTATGGCGGTACCGACCATGATATCGACGGAATTGATTCAACATCTGCCATCAGTTATAAAACAGGTGAAGATATATCCTTTATCTTGAATCTTAAGACCGCTTACACATTAAGTTGGCAGCTTGATAAAGATGACCCGGCCGAAAATCTTTACGGAGACGAGCGAGTGATCTACGGAACAAAGGTATTAACAGGTACATTTAATCCTGCTACCGATGGCTCGATCTTCACGCTCACAACACAAATGGCAAACGCCGGTGTTGCAAGTCTCACGGTTGATTTTATTGATACCGAGGGTGCAACAGTTGCTACCATTTATATAAGTGCGGCGGCTGATTATGAGAATATCACACAGTCACTCGAAGAGGGCTTCACCGCCGATGAATTAGTAGCCGAGACTTCAGGATATTACAATTCCTGGACGGCGGAATGGGATACTCATATTGCCGATGTGAACGCCGCAATCGATAACAATGCCGGATTATCTACATGGCTTGCAACCCCAAAGGCAGTTGGCGCTGAATACACAATTAATAGTGTGTTGAAGCTGCAGGTTGCCGCCGTTGGCAGCAATTACACATCGTATTACTTCTGGATTGCTACTGATAATAGCGTTGGCATCGCAACTAATGGCGACAGTTACTTAACCCGTCCCGCAACAGGTGTATTTGCTGTACCGAACGGCGTATCGGCCAACTCGCTTAATATGAGGGTAGGTTTCTTGGCTTACAACGAAACTACAGTTGGCACGGGTGGTCCTACAACAGGTACTGTTACCGTTCGCATAACCAGTCACGGTTTGGAAAACGGCAGTGAGTTTGACGGTGATGTCAGCACAAATATGATTGGTGATAATCCCGAAACCGCTTATCAGTACGGTATTCTCCGCCGTGACTATACCGCAATGCAGGTTGCAAAACATCTCTTTGCCGATATATTGGCGGATGACCTCCAAATCACTACAAACGGTGGCTCGATGGCTGGCTGGCAGTCAGTTGTGATAGCGGCATTCGATGAAGATGTTAATAAGGTTGAAACTTCTGTTACTTGGATGTGTCAGCTTGGTGCAAACCAATACGGCGATATAATCTCTTGGCATCCCGATGCTTACGTTGCCACAACTTCAAAAGCGGCAAGAGTCTTCAGTACAGTTACCGCGGCACGTATTGTAAATAATAGAGTGGTGGCAGGAAATAAAGCATTCACTCTTGATATTATGGATGCAGGCCTTGGCGACTACAACGCATCCGCACCGCACGGTATAATTGCTCTGTATAACGCGTTTGACGGCAATAACGCCAATATCACGAAGTCTGCTACGTTCTATCAGTTCCGAAATCATGGCGACAAGGTTTACGGTGCATTCACCAAGTTCGTAAGCTCATTATCTAACTATTAATGAAAGGAGAAAAACTAATGAAAAAATATGAAACTCCTGAAATTACTGTAACCGACCTTGAAATCGATAATGTTATTGCTTCAACCTTTACCGAGGGTAGCGATAACGAAACGAGTTGGTTAGATAAATGGACTTCGGGCATTAACAATGCAAATTAGTAAAACTAATTAACTCCTATCTCCAAATAACACAAACGGACCGTAGTTTCCTACGGTCCGTTTGCGTTTATAGGTGTTTATAAATATCTTCAAAATCAGCTACTATACCGTAATCGGCATATTCAAAAATCGGAGCATCGCGGTCGGGGTTAATTGCAATCACTGTTCCTGCGCGCTGCATACCGACAATGTGGTGCACCGCACCGCTCACACCTATCGCTATGTAAACGGGAGGGCTGACAGTTTTACCTGTAAGACCTATTTGTTTATCATACGGCATAAAGTTATTATCAACCGCTTTCCTTGTAGCACCGAGTTCTGCACCGATTCTTGCGGCAAACTCACGTATTTGCGGCATATAATCTCTAACGCCAAAACCTGCGGTTACTAAAATATTAGTAACATTTTCGTCCGTAGTGCGGACAGTCGCCATAGCTGGAGTGGTCAAACTTTCGATTTTTGCAATAATACTGCCCGAGAGTGCAGGGCGATACATAATAAGCTTTTCGCCATCGGTTTCAAGCATAGTGCAGTCGGCACAAAGTCCCAAATCAAGCATTGCCGCCACCTTTGCGGCGCATCGTTTGCTCCAAATGTCGCTTGCCCAAAGGACAGCTGACGGTTGCTCTCTTTTAATAATATCGGCAATGGTGTTTTCATCGCTTTTTTCCAAAACAGTTATATCTTCACTTACCGATTTTGCAAATTCCATCGGTTCACTGCCCACAATATATACTTTTTTAAGGCTTTTCGGGACATTGCCGTATGTCTTTATATTAAGCTTTTCGCGAGAAAGTGCTTCACTTATTACTTTATTAATATCGGCAGGGGAAATAAATTCGCATTTTCGCTTACCGCTTTCATTCTCATAGGTCTTTATAACGCGTGTAGGCGAGCCGATTAGTCCACAGCGAGATTTATCCGCCATAATCGTATCGGCGTTCCACACCTCAATCTCCGCAAGTTTAGAGCGTATTGACGGGCGGCGCAGTTGATTTATGCGCTCCACCGTTATAAGTGCGGGCAATTTTGCGACCTCGATATCTTTATATCTGGTTTTACAAGTAATGCTTTCTGATACACCTTGTATCTCCAAAACATTGGTTATAAGCGAATAACCTGTTTTTATCGCCAACATAGGACCAACCTGTGCTGTGTCGCCCTCAAGTGTTTGCCTACCGCAAAAAATCAAATCAGGTTTTATCTTTTTGGCGGCAAGCGCTAAGGTGTATGCGGTGGCGAGGGTATCGGCACCCGCAAATGCTTTATCGGTCAGCAGTATACCTTTTTGCGCACCGAGTCGTGTAAGATTTGTTAAAAAATCTTTTGTAGATTCGGGCCCCATGCTGAGTATTGTAACGCTGGCGCCAGATATTTGTAAAGCCGCCTCATAAGCGCAGGCATCAAAGGGATTAATCTCGCCATCACGCCCTTGGCGAATACATACGAGTATATTCATAAAATTTTCCTCACCTTGCATTGTAAACGGGGGCTAATGCATCGTGTAGCTTCTTGTATTCCTTGAAAATTTCGGCGTATTTTTTGGTGTTCTCAAAATTTGGATACGTAATATCTTTATGCTTAACACACTTTTGTACGGCATCCTCGTTATCTTTAAAGATACCCATAGCAACACCCGCAAGCATTGCCGAGCCGAGAGAAGAATCACTGCTAACCGTAGTTTTAAGTGTAATACCCAAAACATCGGCAGTAATTTGGCGCCACAGCTTACCTTTTGTGCCACCACCGATAGCGGTTGCTACACTATCATAAGGTATATTAAGCGAATCGAGGTAAAGCTTGCTGTCAAGCAGCGACATAGCAACCCCTTCAAGCACGCTTCTTGTAAAATGCGCTTTGGTGTGTGTAGCCCTAATGCCTATAAAACTGCCACAAAGTGTTGGGTCGGCATAGGGGGTTAGTTCGCCGTTTAAATATGGGTGGAAGCGAAGCCCGTCAGCACCGATAGGCAATTTTGCCGCCGCATCATCAAGCTCCTTATAATCTCCGCCAAAGGTATCTCTATACCATCTGTAAGATGCCGCACACGATTTTGTGGCAGTACCGGGATACCAAAGTCCGTTAGTGATGTGAGAGTAGTTTATTATATGGCGGTCGGGGTAGGGCTTATCAGTGATAACGCAAATTCTGCCCGCTGTTGCGAGCTTTACGGTAATATTACCTGATTTTACCGCACCCGAGGCAAAAACCTCCATAACAGTATCGGTTGTGCCGCAAATAACGGGGGTGCCTGCTTTAAGTCCCGTTGCTGCCGCCGCGCTATCGGTAACTTTACCAACAATATCGGTTGGTTTAACAATAGGCGGTAGCATATCCTTATTAAGACCCGCAAGCTCCAGCAGCTCATCATCCCATTGCATAGTGTTATAGTTAAATAACATCGAGCCCTCGGCTTCAATATAATCGGTGCAATACGCATTTGTTAAGAAATAACGTATATAGTCCTTTTCGAAAAATATGTATCTAACCGACTGCCATAATTCAGGGTTCTTATTTTTAAGGTAAATTAACTGCGGCAGTGTCCATATAGTATCAGGCTTGTGATATGTTTTCTTAAAAATTTCCTCGCCCATTTTTTCACGCAAGGCGTCCGCTTCAGTACGCGAACGGGTGTCGGTCCAGTGCATAGCGTTACCAAGCGGCTTAAAGTCCTTATCGCACAAAAGGGAAGTGTGCGTTGCCGAATCTATGGCAACACACAGTATATCGGAAGCTTCTATGCCCGCATTTTTAATAATAGAAACAGTATTATTGCAAAGGGCTTTTATCCAGTCGGCAGGCGACTGCTCACAAGCACCGGCCTCAGGGTAGAGGGTTGGATATTCGGTAGTGCTTTCAGCAATTATATTACCGAAAGTATCTATCAGTGTCGCTTTTGATGCGCCACCGCCAAAGTCAATACCAAGTAAGTATTTCAAATTTATCACCTAATATTTAAGTTTAAAGTTTTCGCCGCTAATACCTGCAACTGCACCCTTTGCTATTAATTCGGCATTGTCATTATGTGCAATGAGCCATTTGTTTTTAGCAAACAAGAGTTTATTATCGGGTGTTTTATCAAGCTCTGTATTTGTGCCAAGCGGTAATCCAACAACACTTCTAAAACCATCATCGCTTACTTGACAAGGGCAGTAGTGGAGAGACGTTGCAAAAATTTCAACTATTTCGCCTTTTCTAACAAGGAATGATTTGGTTACGGTTGAAGCCATTTTGTTATCTTCCAAATCGCTTCTTTTTGCCAAAATCAATACCATATCTGTAATGGCAATGTTGATTTCGCTTGCAGTATGCCATTCGAGTGCATTTAGTGTATCGTTATAGCCGTAGCAGTAACCGATTTGTGCGGGTAACTGACCAAAATATTTATCGGTAATCTCTGTAGCTATTTTAAGCTCCTCAAATTTAGGGGTGGACGGCTCGTAAACAGTGCCGCTCTCGGGCATTTTAAAGCTCTCGCCAACCTTGATTATTTCATCTGTATCAATGTCGCCGATTTTAACACCATATTCGCGAAATTCAGGGGAATTGGTATCAAAAATGTGCATATTGGGATTTAATAGTCTTAATTTGTCTAACATAATTTACACCTCATTTTTAATATCGTCTTTATAGACAAAATGCGATAAAACCCTAATATTAAGGATTTTATCGCTAATTTTATTTATTTGCTACCCAGTCGTGCTCGGGGTCGTTACTGCGGTTAAAGCCTTGATAATCGCCCGCCATAAGCCATAAAAAGTAAGACTGATAACCGGGTGTTGCAACGGTTGTATGGTATCCTTTCGGGAACTCTACCAACTCGTCATTTTTAACTTTGTAGGCTTCATCAATTTCGCCATCAGCGGTATATAAACATTGTACAGCAAAACCTTGCTTTGGGTCAAATAGAAAATAATAAATTTCTTCCGCAATGCACTCATGCGGCATATTGTTTACATCGTGCTTGTGTGGTGGGAAGCCTGCCCAGTTGCCCTCGGTTACATAAGCTTCGCCGATGGTAAGCACCTTGGCATTAGTGTTACCGTCAATTATAAAGCTCGTTTCTCTTTCATACGGAACCTTACCTAAAAGCTTTAAGACAACATGGTCTTCACGGAGTAACTGCGGCTCGGTTTTTTCGGTAACAGGGGTTGCACAAACGGCAATTTTTATGTGGTCAAGCGCCTTTATTTCAAGCTTTTGGTCGCGCGGCATATAAAAGCTTTCTGCTTTACGGTTTTCAAAAACATTACTGCGGTTGCCTATGTTTTCCCACTTTGTATCATCAACGCATACATCACAATGACCTTCAAGCATAATAAATGCGGTTTCTTTATCGAGCGTGTCAAAAGTGATACTACCGCCTGCTTCAAGTTCAATAATACCAAATTCAAGCTTTTTAAGGGAACATTCGCCTATTTTACAAATAGGGGTGTAACCCGTGCCACCATTATAAGACTTTTTATAATTCATAGCCGTTCTCCTTCATATATTTTTTAACTGTCGGGAAACTCGGAACGCTTTCTCTCGCTCCAATTCCTGTGCATTTTATTGCCGATACTGCACTACCAAAATGGCAGCATTTTTCATAATCGTAACCTAAAGTTACAGCGGCGGCAAAGGCACCATGGAAAACATCGCCCGAGCCGTTAGAATCAACAACATCGGCGGGATATATGGGGTAGGAAACTGTGTTTTTACCGTCAAACAATATTCCGCCGCGTTTACCCTGAGTTATAACCACAACTTCGGGACTGTATAATTCGTAAAGCTTCTTTGCGGCACTCTCAGCATTATCGCATTTTGTATGAGCTAACGCAAATTCTTCTGACGGAATCATAATATCGGTGTGTTTAAGCAAACGCTCAACACCGTCATACAATCCGCCACAGTCATAAAGCACGCGTGTGCCGTTTTCTCGGGCAATTTTTGCGGCTTCAACTGCCGCATCCATTTCGTTGCCGTCAACCATTAAAAGCTCGGCATTTTTTATGGCATCAATTTGTGCGGCCGAGAGCTTTAGCGGCGGTAAATCACCCTTATCAAAAACACAGGTGCGGCTGGTGGTTTCCTTGCTCAACCAAATAACCGATGTAAACGAGCGATAGCCCGAAATTACATTAATTAAATCAGTGGAAACGCCGTATTTCTCAAAATCTTTTTTAAGGAAAACACCGCCGTTATCATCCGATAAAGCGCCGATATATGCTGTATTGACACCTAATTTTTGCGCGGCAACAAGTCCTGTTGCAACGGGACCACCGCCCGCCGCTTTGCTACCCGTAGCGCGAAGCTTTGTGTCTTCGGTAGGGTAGTAAGGTACATTGATGAGTGTGTCCATAACACAGGCGCCGATACCTACTATCTTACTCATATTATAACGCCTTTCCGTCAGCATTTACAAGCTTAATTCTTGTAATGCAAAAATCTTTAACAGCTTCAATGGGCTTTTTCATAAAATTATCGATAGCAATGGCACGGTCCGGCTTTTGAAGTTCTTCAAGACAAGTATCAAGAAAAGCATAGCAAATATCAGTGGCAAAATTCATTTTGCGAATACCTGCTTTTACTGCTTTTTTAATCTCTTCATCAGGAACACCCGAACCGCCGTGAAGCACCAATGCCGTGTTGTTAGTAGCTTCGCGTATTGCTTTAATACGTTCTATATCTAATTTCGGGGGCTTTTTGTACTTGCCGTGGGCAGTTCCAACTGCAACGGCAAGGCAAAGCACACCCGTCTCTTCAACGAATTTTTTAGCGTCTTCGGGTCTTGTAAATTCATCAAAATCGCTGTCGGCCGTTGTACCTACGTGGCCAAGCTCGCCCTCGACCTGCACACCAACATATTCACAGGTTTCAACCACTCTTTTTGTTAAAGCAATGTTTTCTTCAAACGGTAGCGTTGATCCATCAAGCATAATGCCTGTTGCACCGTAACGCAATGAACGGGTTGTTTCAAGCTCACTCGGACCGTGGTCAAGATGGAAACAAACGGGAACGCTGGCTTTTTTTGCTGCGGCAAGAATAACGGGTGATAAATAGTAACCCGTTTCTTCTTTCATAAGGCGTGGATAAACCTGCATAATAATCGGTGCATTTGTTTCTTCTGCAGCCTTTATAACACCCATTGCGCTTTCCATATTATAAACGTTAAAAGCGGGAATACAAAAGTTACCTTTTTCCGCCATATCAATAACGTGTTTTAAAGAAACTAACATATTTTCTTCACCCTTAACCCAAGATTAAATCTTCAATAGATAAAATTTCAACATCTTTTTGGTCAACACTCTTTAACGCAGCGTATTCGCCAACACTTGCAGTTACCATAGCGGTAGCACCAATGCTTGTAGCATTGAAAATACGGCGTTTGGCAACCTCTTTAATTACGTCGGGAATGTACTCTGCCATAAGGATGTTACCGGCCCAAACTGTTTCTTTGCGATTTAAAAGCATTTCGCCAAGCACAGCACACGCCATAATGATTTCTCTCGCATCCTCTGTTTCCTCAAGGTCGCGTGCTAATTGATACGGATCCTGGAAAACAACGTCCTTGTCGGTTTTTACAACATCAAGCTTAAAGTTACGGATGAGCTCTGCAACAAAGGCTGTGTAGGTTACAACGTTGCATTTAAGCTCAATGCCGTACTCTTTATATAACTGTTTAAAGGCTTTAGCATCATTCGGGTCGTAAACCACAACAGTTTTGTAGTTATCAAGCACTTTAGCAGCGGCAAGCATCATCTCTTTGGTTTCGTTAGCCGCACTTATAAGGAAATCAAGGTGAGCGGCAGATGACGGCTCGTTTTTAAGCACAGTAAATTCTACGTTTGCCTTCTCAAGAACCTTTATTGCTTTAACGCCCTGAGTGCAAACCATATATCTTGCATCTTCTCCAAGGAATAAAAGTGTATCGGTATCGGCGCTATGTGCATCGATAGCGGCTGATAACTTTTCGCAAAGCTCGGTTTTGCCGTAGGCATTGCCTATATTTAAGCAGTTATCTACTAAAACATTTATGTATTCTGGTAATTTGCCTTCGAGTGCTGCTTGTAAACGGGTTTCTTTTGTAAACATAACGGGGTCCCAACCTGTAACGCACTCTTTAACACAGCCGCCGCAGGTAGCACACTCAAAAATATTGTCCATAATATCGGCAAGCTCAATAGCTTCGCGGTTTACAAGGGAAATGCCAAGCGCACGTGCGCGTGCAGTATTACGTTCCTGACCGGTAGCATTACCGATAGGGCAGATGTGGTGGCACATCCAGCAAAAACGGCAGGAATCAACGTGTTGTTTTGATTTTTCAGACATTATCATTGTTGTTACCTCCATTATAAACCGAGCTTGAACGGATTCATAATACCGTTCGGGTCGAGCTGCTTTTTAATTCCTTCAAATACCTGCATTGCAGGACCATACTGTTCTTTCATAAGGCGACCGAGTTTGATACCAACGCCGTGGTGGTCATTTACAACACCGCCGTGAGCCAATGCTGTACGAACGCCACAGGTCCATACTGCTTGGTGGAGTCTAAGCGCTTCAACTGGGTCTTGCGGTACATCCTTACCTTCAATAATAAAGCGGTCATAAACCATTGCGCCCCACTCATACCAGTGTGAGAAGTGAGCAATAAATTTTGCCTGCGGGAAGTTGGTTTCAATAGCTTCCTTCATCGCCCAGTAGATTTCTTCAATCTTGCCGTAGGGAGCGATAGTGTCCATAGTACCAAACATTTGCGGAATGTCCATCATGTGTCCCGGGTAGAAGAAGGTAATTTTTTCCTTCCACCATTTTTCGCCATATTCGCTGCCTAAGTCTTCAGCGCCGTATTTAGCAAAGGTATCAAGAAGAATTTTTTCCTCAACCTCAACCATTTCTTTAACGCCTTCGTAAGCTATGTTCATAAACGCGCCTTTGCGCTCAACGCCAACAATCTTTTTAATAAGAGAAGCGGTTTCGGCCTCATCATACAAACGCATAACCGAGGGCTTGAATTTTTGTAATAATTCGCGAGATGCTTTAAAAGCGCCTGTCATATCCTGGAATAAGAAGCCGCGGAAACGACGCTCTTCGGGTTGGTCAAATATACGAATTTGTGCCTTTGTAATGATACCGAGTGTACCTTCAGAACCGATGAATATCTGGTTTAAGTCAGGACCGGCTGCGTGCTTAGGAGCCGGGCAGGTCTCAATGATATCGCCGTTGGGGAGAACAACCTCCATTTTAAGCACCATATCATCAATTTTTCCGTATTTGGTAGAGCAAACACCAATACCGCGGTGTGCTAAGAAGCCGCCAACTGTTGAACAGGTAAGTGAAGAAGGATAGTGCATGGTTGCTTTACCAACCTCGTTAGCCGCCCATTCAATATGCTTATAGATA